>JBAUNL010000726.1:0-16770 GCA_049579205.1 Rhodomicrobium sp.
GGTCGGCGGTTGGAAGTCTCGTTGTGTACCTCATCATCTCGGTGATCGTAGGCTTGCGTGTTTCGGCAGAGTCCGAGCGCGAAGGGCTCGACATCACCGAGCACGGCGAGCGTGCCTACAACATGTAAGAGTAATGGGGGTGGCGGCATCGCCACCCTTAAGCTCCCCCCACAATAGGGGCCCAGGGCTCGATTGGCTCATGCGGATGGCAGGTCTCGACGGCATCCGCAACCGCATCCACCCCGGCGATCCCATTGATAAGAACCTTTTTGATTTGCCGGAGTCGGAACTTAAAAATATCCCAACCGTCTGCGGCTCTCTCACAGAGACAATCGACGAACTGAATGCTGACCCTGCTTTCCTTAAAGAGGGCGGCGCCTTCACGGATGATCAGATCGACGCTTACATCGAGCTGAAGGTGGAAGAGGTCGACCGGTTCACGATGATGCCGCATCCGATCGAGTTCGACATGTACTATTCCTGCTAATATAGCCTTACTTGAACTGGGAAGGCTGCCCCCGTGGCGGCCTCTTACCTGTTAGTGCTTGCGGCAGCTATTCTAGCTTTTGCGTGCCAAGGGTGGCGTTCCCGCCTTTTCCTGACAGCGTGAGCGTCTCCGATTCCGCGTTCCTGCAGCTTACCCCCATCGTTCCCTTCATTTCTTGCAACAGGTTTTTCGACGGCGCGCTGACCACAATAAAACAAGGCGCGCAAAAATAAACCCCGCCGGAATGGCGGGGCAGTCTAAATTGTTAGTTCTCTCACAACCGTTGTAATCAAAGCTAGCGCCGAACGGGACTGCGCTAGCCTTTCCTCCCGAGACTTGGGTGCCGAACGTTTCTAGAACGTATCATTTTGTACCCATGTCAATATGGAATAGCAGGTTAGCCACAAACGCAGAGCTTGTCACGAACTCTTAACGGTTGGCATGACGAAAAAGTGCACGGTGTGCACAAAAATTTGCCAATATCCCGGAGGCGGCGGTTTCTGATGAAAGCTTTCTGGCCGCCATTGCACCCGCCTTTATAACACGGTATGCCGGTCCGCCATGGCCGCAAACGCGAAGCGCGGAGCGCATTTATGAGACTCAGCCGCTATTTCCTTCCTATTTTGCGGGACGATCCGAAAGAAGCGGAAATTGTCTCGCACCGGCTCATGCTTCGGGCAGGCATGATCCGCCAATCGAGCGCGGGCATCTACTCCTGGCTTCCCCTCGGTTTTCGCGTGCTCAAGAAAATCGAGGGGATTGTGCGTGAAGAGCAGGACCGCGCCGGTGCCGTCGAAATGCTCATGCCCACCATCCAGCCCGCCACCATCTGGCAGGAAAGCGGACGCTACGAAGACTATGGCGCCGAGATGCTGCGCATCATGGATCGCCACGAGCGCGTCATGCTCTACGGGCCGACCAACGAAGAGCAGATCACACAGATTTTCCGCGATTCAGTAAAGTCCTATCGCGATCTGCCGAAAAACCTCTATCACATTCAATGGAAGTTCCGTGACGAGGTGCGTCCAAGGTTCGGCGTGATGCGCGGCCGGGAATTTCTCATGAAGGATGCCTATTCCTTCGATCTCGACGTGGAAGGCGCGCGCCAGTCTTACTACCGGATGTTCGTTTCCTATCTGCGCACGTTCGAACGGATGGGTTTGAAATCAGTGCCAATGAAGGCTGATACCGGACCAATTGGCGGCGACCTCAGCCATGAATTCATTATTCTCGCCGATACCGGTGAATCCGAGGTCTTCTGTGACCGCGATCTCGTTGAGATGCCTGTCCCTGATGAAAGAGTTGATTACAATCAGGATCTTGCCCCCATTGTGAGGCAATGGACAGACAAGTACGCGGCCACAAGCGAGATGCATGACACAGAGCGCTTCGAGCAGGAAGTTCCGCCTTCGCGGCGGCTCTCCGCAAGAGGCATTGAAGTCGGGCATATCTTCTTCTTTGGCACGAAATATTCCGCCAAAATGAACTGCCAGGTGCAGGGTCCAAGCGGGCAACTGATTACACTCCAGGGAGGCTCTTATGGGATTGGCGTCTCACGGCTGGTCGGCGCCATCATTGAAGCGAGCCATGACGATGCCGGAATTATTTGGCCGGAGCCGGTAGCCCCCTTCAAGGTAGGCCTAATCAACCTAAAACCGGGCGATAAGCCCTGCGATGAAGCTAGTCTCAAGCTTTATAATGCACTCGGGGGCGAGACGGGCGATGTCTTGTACGATGATACTGCGGAAAGTGCCGGAACCAAATTCAAGACCATGGATCTGATCGGCTTGCCTTGGCAGGTGATCGTTGGGCCGAAGGGCTTGGCCGCTGGAGAAGTCGAATTCAAACGCCGGGCTACCGGCGAAAGGACCACGCTTGCCCTTGATGCGGCCATAAACAAACTGCAACAGTTTCACGCTAGTGCGGGTGCGCCGCAATCCCTGGAATCTGTGCCGTCCGCACCCAAGCCGAAAGGGAAAGCGCGGGTCAAGGGATGAGACTAGAAGGCGCAAGGGAAACAGGACCATTCGCACTATTCGAATGGATGCTCGCATTTCGCTATCTGCGTGCGCGCCGAAACAAGAGGGGCTCAGTTTCCGTAATCGCATTCTTCGCGGTCATCGGCATCATGCTGGGCGTCGCTACGCTTATTATCGTGCTGTCAGTGATGAACGGCTTCCGCAAGGAGCTTTTCGACAAGATCCTCGGTCTGAATGGTCATGTGATCGTGAGACCTTTGGCCCGCTCCTTTGGTGACTACAACTCCGTAGCCTCGAGACTTGATGCTGTGCCCGGAGTGAAATATTCGCTGCCCGTGGTAGAGGGGCAGGTCATGGTCTCCTCCCAAAGTAATTCATCTGGGATCATCGTGCGCGGCTTGAGGGCTAAGGATTTGGACTCGCTGAAAGCGATATCCGGCAACATCCGCTATGGTTCCCTTGCCAACTTCGACGATTCCGGAGGAATTGTCATAGGCACGCGGCTGGCTAACTCGCTGAATGTAGTAGTTGGAAACGAGATCACTCTCCTTGCCCCACGCGGGGCGGCTACGCCGTTCGGCGTTGCCCCAAGGGTAAAGCGATATCCTGTCACTGCCGTCTTTGAAATGGGAATGTCCGAATATGATGGGACAATCGCATTTCTGCCGCTCAAGGAGGCGCAATCGTTCTTCAATGTTCCCAATGCTGTCCACGTTCTTGAGGTCGTGATCGGCAATCCAGACAATGTCGACGTCATGCGGGCCAGCCTTCAGGATGCAGCCGGGCCGGACATGATTCTGAGCGATTGGCGTCAGCGAAACGCGACCTTCTACAATACGCTGAAGGTCGAGCGGAACGTCATGTTCCTGATCGTCATGCTAATCGTGCTCGTGGCGACTTTGAATATCATTTCCGGGCTGACGATGCTGGTCAAAAACAAAGGACGCGATATTGCAGTCCTGCGAACGATGGGTGCAACGCGGGGCGCCATCATGCGTGTCTTCTTCATCAGCGGCACGAGCATAGGCTTTATTGGCACGCTTGCTGGCTTGATCCTTGGAGTCTTTGTCAGCCTCCACATGGAGGATATCCGCCAGTTTTTCTCGATTATAACCAACACGCGCCTGTTTGACCCGCAAGTCTACTTTCTATCCAGGCTTCCCTCCGAAATGGACCCGGTCGAAGTGGCTGTTGTGGTGACGATCGCGCTCCTGCTTTCGATGGCTGCAACAATTTATCCGGCCCTGCAAGCGGCGCGCCTCGATCCCGTGGAGGCATTGCGCTACGAATGACAAGGATCAACCGCGATTTCGCAACTACGCGGCCCGTGCTCCAGGTGGTCTCCTTAGAGCGGACTTACATGCAGGGAGACCGGCCCTTGCATGTTTTGCGTGGGGCATCCGCTGAGATCTACGAAGGGGAAGCTGTTGCTCTCGTCGGTCCATCCGGTTCAGGGAAGTCGTCTCTGCTCCATATGGCGGGCCTTCTGGAAAAG
Organism: Rhodomicrobium sp.; assembly: GCA_049579205.1. Taxonomy (GTDB): domain Bacteria; phylum Pseudomonadota; class Alphaproteobacteria; order Rhizobiales; family Rhodomicrobiaceae; genus Rhodomicrobium. The sequence goes on from JBAUNL010000726.1 coordinate 3,962, forward strand.
CCAGGCGGGGGCAGCGTTCTCCTCAATGGTATCGACTGCACCGCACTCTCTGACGGCAAGCGCACAAGGGTGCGGAGAACCCAGATCGGCTTCGTATACCAGTTCCACAATCTTCTGCCTGAGTTCTCGGCGCTGGAAAATGTGATGATGCCTCAGCTCCTCGCGGGAGTGGCGAAGAAAGATGCCAAGAGGCGGGCTCTTGAACTTCTGACGAGTTTCGGGCTTCAGGAGAGAGCCACGCACCGCCCGGCGGAACTTTCGGGCGGCGAGCAGCAGCGCGTTGCCATAGCGCGCGCTGTGGCCAACAACCCTTGTGTGCTTCTCGCGGATGAGCCGACTGGAAATCTGGACCCGAACACGGCAGACCGCGTGTTCGAGGAATTGATCTATTTCATCCGCGCCTCTGGCGTTGCGGCGCTCATGGCAACCCATAATTTTGACCTTGCAAACCGGATGGACCGCATTTTGCAGCTCGAAGATGGGCTGCTTATGGAAACTGGCGACCAGGAGGTACGTGGAGCCGCTTACGCCTCTCAGCCACGCTATGGATAGCGCCGCGCCAAGCAACTGCGCTTAGGACAAACTCCCGAATCGTTTCAATCTTCGGCGTCGCCTTTTTGAGAACGCGAGGGGGAAGCATGCGCACGCCCGGTTTCATTCACCTGCACGTTCATTCCGCATATTCGCTGCTTGAAGGTGCTTTGAAGGTCAAAGAGCTGGCCAAGCTTGCTGCCGAGGACGGCCAGCCCGCCATGGCCATCGCGGACCGGAACAATCTTTTTGGGGCGCTCGAATTCTCGGAAGCGTTGGCGGCCGAAGGCATCCAGCCCATCGTTGGCTGCTCACTTAATATTGCCTTCCCTATCGCGGCGGGCGACGACGCAGCACGGCAGGCACACCGCAGTCCGACGCATCACGGTGCGGTGGTGCTGCTTGCGAAGGACGGCGGCGGGTATGCAAATCTTATGCGGCTCTCGAGCCAGGCATTTCTGGAACAAGCGCAGAGCGGAGCACCGCATATTGCGCTCAAGGATTTACAGCAGCATGCCGGCGGCCTGATCGCTCTTTCCGGCGGACCGGAAGGCCCTATCGACAGCGCCTTTGCTGCCGGCAATGCGGCTTTGGCCGAGACGCGGCTCGGTATTCTGGCTGAGCTTTTCGGTGACCGATTCTATGTCGAAGTTCAGCGCCACGGATTGACGCGCGAGCGGCTTGTTGAGCCGCAACTCTTGCGCTGGGCCTATGACCGCCGCCTGCCGCTGGTGGCTACGAATGAGGCCTATTTTTCTAAACGTGACGCCTTCGACGCTCACGATGCCCTTCTGTGCATTGCGGAAGGGCGATATGTCGCCGAAGACAGCCGCCGGCGCCTGTCCCCCGACCATTGGCTGAAGCCGCAATCTTCCATGGTGGCCCTGTTTGGGGATCTTCCCGAGGCGGTGGAGAACACCATCGAAATATCGAGGCGCTGCTCATTCCGGCCAGTGCCAAGGAACCCAATTCTGCCCCAATTCATCGCCAGCGCGGCAGATGCCGCAGAAGCTGAGGCGGCCGAGCTTAAAGTCCAAGCCGAAGCCGGCCTTGCAAAGCGGCTGGCTGAGATCCCGGCCTACCTTAGGGCGGCGGGTGAGGAAGAGTATAAGAAGCGTCTGCACTTCGAGCTCGATGTCATCACCCGTATGAAGTTTCCGGGTTACTTTCTAATTGTTTCCGACTTTATAAAGTGGGCCAAGGCGCAAGGCATCCCGGTTGGACCTGGGCGCGGCTCGGGTGCAGGTTCGGTAGTTGCCTGGGCGCTGACGATCACAGATCTCGATCCAATCCGGTTTGGACTTCTTTTTGAGCGCTTTCTCAATCCGGAGCGGGTGTCCATGCCCGACTTCGATATCGATTTCTGCCAGGACCGCCGCGACGAAGTCATTGCCTATGTCCGTGACAAATTTGGTGCCGACAGGGTTGCCCAGATAATCACCTTCGGAAAGCTGCAGGCGCGAGCGGTACTGAGGGATGTCGGCCGTGTGCTCCAAATGCCCTATGGGCAGGTGGACAGGCTCTGCAAGATGGTGCCGAACAACCCCGCAAATCCTGTCACGCTCGCACAGGCAATCCAGGGCGAGCCGCGCTTGCAGGAAGCGCGAGGCAACGAGCCTATCGTCGCGCAGCTTCTCGATATGTCGCAGCGGCTGGAGGGGCTATATCGCCATGCGTCCACGCATGCGGCTGGTGTTGTGATTGGCGACCGCCCTCTCGTCGAACTTGTTCCGCTCTACAGCGATCCCAAATCGCAAATGCTTGTCACCCAATTCAATATGAAATGGGTGGAGCAGGCGGGCCTTGTGAAGTTCGACTTCCTGGGCCTTAAAACGCTTACGGTGCTTCAAAAAGCGTGCGCGTTGCTCGCTACAGCTGGCAAGCCGGTGGATCTCGGCGCGCTCGAACTGGACGATCCCGCCACTTATGAACTCTTTGCAAGGGGCGATACAGGGGGCGTGTTCCAATTTGAAAGTACGGGGATGCGCGAGGCCCTGCGGAAACTTAAACCGGACCGATTCGGCGACATCATCGCTATGAATGCGCTTTACCGGCCCGGCCCGATGGACAACATCGAGACCTTTATCAACCGCAAGCACGGCATCGAGAACCAAGACTACCTGCATCCGCTCGCCAAGCCAATCCTCGAGGAGACTTACGGCGTCATCGTCTACCAGGAGCAGGTGATGCAACTGGCGCAGGTGCTGTCGGGCTATAGCCTCGGCGAGGCCGATCTTTTGCGCCGTGCCATGGGCAAGAAGATCAAGGCAGAGATGGATGCGCAGGGTGCCCGGTTCGTAAAGGGTGCGATGGAGAAAGGTATCGAAGAAGCCCGCGCGCGCTACATTTTCGAGCTGGTGGCAAAGTTCGCAGGCTACGGCTTCAACAAGTCTCACGCAGCGGCTTACGCTCTCGTCGCCTATCAAACCGCTTATCTGAAGGCCAATCATCCTAGGGAGTTCTTGGCCGCGTCCATGACGCTCGATATGGGCAATACCGACAAGCTTTACGGATATACCCGCGAAGCCAAGCGCTGTGATATCTCGATCCTGCCCCCATCGGTGAACAAGTCGGGCATCGAATTCGAGCCCGAAGGCAAGGGCATCCGCTATGCTTTGGCCGCCCTGAAAAACATGGGTCACGCGGCTGCGGAGGAGATCCTGGCGGCTCGCAATGAGACGCCATTTCGCGATCTCGCTGACCTCATGTCACGCATCAGTGCGAAGACCGTGAACAAGCGAGCGATTGAAACTCTGAACGCGGCGGGAGCACTTGAGGAGTTGGAGCCGAACAGGGCGAAAGTCGCGAAAAACGTAGAGCGCCTGATCGAATTCGCAGCCCGTATTGCTCAGGACCGGTTGGCCGGACAAAGCGACATGTTCGCCGCCAAACCGGGTGCCGAACTCGCAAACCAGCAACTGTTTCTGGCTGACGCGCCGGCATGGGGTCTGCTCGAAAAGCTTGACGCTGAATTGGCATCGGCCGGATTTTACCTTTCCGGCCACCCGTTGGATGACTTCGCGGATCAGCTTGCGCGCCTCAATGTGATGCGGTGGGTAGATTTCTCCGCGCGGGCCAGCGCCAATGGGCGGGCGGAAGGACGGCTTGCCGCGACAGTTACCTACCGGCAGGATCGGAAGGCGAAGTCAGGCAATCGCTTCGCCTTCGCTGGCTTTTCCGACCCAACGGGACAGTTCGAGGCGGTGATTTTCGCCGACACGCTGGCAAGCGCCAGCGATAAGCTGGAGGCGGGCAAGAATTTGCTGATCAATGTCGAAGGTGAGGCGGAAGGAGAAGCCATTAAAGTGCGCGTGCAAACCGTGCAGACCCTCGATGAGGTTCTGGGCAAAGGCACGAAGCAAATCGCTATCACGGCGACGGAGAAACTTCAAATGGCCGACTTGATGAAGCATCTAAGCCGCGAAGGCAGCCTGGAAATTAAGCTCGTGGTCGAATTGCGGGAGCAGGCCAAGGCAATCGAGTTCAGCCTGGGAACGAACTTCTCAGTGTCGGCACGGCAGCTCTCGGCGCTGAAGACGCTGCCTGGTGTCGTCCACGTGAGCTAAGCCAGTGGCGTTCCCCGTCACTACCGTGGGAACTGCGAATATAACTTCGGATTAACAAGCTAGGGGCAGGAACGCGAACAACCGGAGAGCCTCATGCGCACGACGCTGGTCATGGCAGTATCTTTATTGTTTCTAGCCGCCCCCGCGACTGCTCAAACGCAAGGAAACGAAAATAACCAACCGCAAAGTAACGAGAAGAACCAATCATAATCACTCACTCAGCAGGATAAGAACTTCCTAACCTACGCCGAACAGGACAACCATGCCGAAATCGAGGCATGTCTGCTAGCCGAAGACCAGGCCACCAACCCCGCCGTGAAGGCGTTCTCTCGCCTCATGGTGGACGATCACACGCAAATTGGCAGCCGCCTTGCCGCCGTTATGAATGCCGAACACTTCCAGGCCCCCATTGGAATAGGGGAGGAAGGGAAGAAGACGATGTCGGAACTGGAAGGTCTGCCGCGTGACCAATTCAATGTCGAGTTCATGAAACACCAAGTCAGCGACCACGAGCATGATTTGCAGAGATATGGCCGCATCATAGATCAAACTAATAATGCGCGCGTACGGGAGTATGCGGCTCAAACCACAGAGATTCTCCAGCAACATCTTGCGCTGGCAAAAGCCGTCAAGAATTATATTAGCGAGCAAAGCAAGCGCGCATCACGCTGAAAGAGCTGACGGATCAAACGGAACGCGACCGCTAGCGGCGGTGCCAGCTGTCAGGATTATCTTCGCCAGAGCTTTCCTGCTACACTCTTGCAAATTTAAGATTTCGGCACTATACAGAGCGTATCTCACACGCGGGATTATGTTGGATTGGGCCGTTCGCGGCCCTTTTTGATATTCCGGTGATGGCGCCTGCCATCCGACTCCCGCGGAGGTCTAACCGGAAGAAGGACTACAATGCTGCCACAATTCACGATGCGTCAGCTCCTTGAGGCTGGCGTCCATTTCGGCCACCAAACTCACCGCTGGAATCCGAAGATGCAGGATTACCTGTTCGGATCGCGGAATAAGATACATATCATCGATCTTTCGAAGACGGTGCCCCTCTTGCACCAGGCCGTCGTAGCAGCCAGCGACGTGGTTGCCCAAGGCGGCCGTATTCTCTTCGTGGGAACAAAGCGCCAGGCTTCCGATGGCATCGCTGATGCCGCGAAACGCTGCGCACAGTACTACGTGAACCATCGCTGGCTCGGCGGAATGCTGACGAATTGGAAGACGATCACCAACTCCATCAAGCGATTACGTCATCTTGACGAGTTGTTGGCCGGTGAAGGCCAAGGCTTCACAAAGAAGGAACTCCTGCATCTCACGCGCGAACGCGACCGGCTTGACCAAGAGCTGGGCGGCATTAGAGACATGGGAGGCGTTCCGGACCTTCTGTTTGTGATTGACACGAACAAAGAGGCAATCGCAATTGCCGAAGCCGTGAAACTGAAGATTCCAGTCATTGCCATCATCGACAGCAACAGTAACCCGGAGGGGGTTACCTATCCGATCCCCGGTAATGACGATGCTGGGCGCGCAATCACGCTCTATTGCGATTTGATCGCGAGGGCCGCCATCGACGGCATCGAGCGTGCCCAAGGCGTTGCCGGAATCGACATTGGTGAGGCAGAAGAAGTTTCGGAAGCGGCACTGAATGGTGCGGCTGCGGAGCCTGTAACGAACGGCCAGGCTGGCGAGCACACTCTTGCCGAAGAAACGAAAAGCCCGAAGCCGGCGGAACCTAAGGCCGCCAAGGGCAAGGCGAAATCAGGTGCCCGCAAGCAGGAGGCTGCCGCCGAGGAGCAGGAGCAGCCTTCCTCCACTATTGAAGGTCTGGCCGAGCCTCAAGGGGACAAGGACGACCTCAAGAAGATACGCGGCATAACGAAGGCGCATGAGAAAAAGCTGAACGAAAAGGGCATCTTCCACTTTTGGCAGATTGCAGCCTTCACCCAAGACAATCTCGATGAGATCGACCGTCTTCTCCATGGAAACGGTCAAATCGCGAAGGGCGATTGGGTCGACCAGGCGCGCGAGCTTACCAGCTAAGGTTCCACAGCGTCACGCCTGACGATGGCAAACAAATGAGGTAGTAAATGGCTGCGATTACGGCCAGCATGGTCAAGACCCTGTGGGATTAGACCGGCGCCGGAATGATGGACTGCAAGACGGCACTTACCGAATCGGGCGGCGAAATGGAAGCTGCTGTCGATTGGCTGCGCGCAAAGGGTCTCTCCAAGGCTGCAAAGAAGGCAGATCGCGTTGCCGCGGAGGGTCTTATTGGCGTCGCATCGGCTGCAAAGACTGGCGCAATGGTGGAGGTGAATTCCGAGACCGACTTCGTGGCGCGGAATGCGGAGTTTCAGAAGGCGGTGGGCGAAATTGCGAAGCTCGCACTTAAAGCCGGCGGTGACCTCGCGAAGTTGTCCGAAATGACTTACCCGAAAAAGAAGATATCCGTCAGCAACCATTTGAGAGAACTTGTCGGAACGATCGGCGAGAACATTACGCTACGGCGGACGGCCGCGCTGAAGGTTAGCGAAGGGCTTGTTGCGACCTATGTCCACAATCAAGCCACACCGGGAATGGGTAAGATAGGCGTTCTTGTCGCGCTGGAGTCGGACGGGAACAAAGAAAAGCTGAATGAGATTGGGCGGCAGGTGGCGATGCATGTCGCTGCGACCAACCCGCTTGCTTTGAATGACGCCGGTCTCGATCCTGAAGTGGTAGAGAGAGAACGGGCCATATTTGCCGAGCAGGCCAAGGAGAGCGGTAAGCCTGAAAAAGTGATCAAGCAAATGATCGAAGGCCGCATCAAAAAGTTTTACCAAGAAGTCGTTCTCTTGAAGCAAGCCTTCGTGATAAATCCGGACCAGACAGTCGAGCAGGCGATCAAAGACGCTGAAAAGGCGGCGGGTGCTGCGATCACGGTTAAGGGTTTCGTTCGCTTTGAGCTCGGCGAAGGCATCAAACAGGATAAGGGCGATTTTGCCGCTGAGGTTGCGGCAGCGGCCGGCAAGCAGTAGCGCTTCGTTGCGGCGGATGTGCTTGAGCCGGGAATTCTGCCGCGGAGGAATTCGATGCCGCCATTGATGTATTCACGCCCGCTGATCAAGCTATCAGGCGAAGCGCTAATGGGCAGTGGCCAGTACGGCATCGATATGGATGCCCTTGACGCGATTGCTGTGGATCTTGCCGGTGTATCCCGGCTCGGTGTGCGTGCCGCTGTCGTGGTGGGAGGCGGGAATATCTTCCGGGGGGTATCAGGTGCGGCCGGCGGCATGGATCGCGTCAAGGCCGATTTCATGGGGATGCTCGCAACTGTGATCAATGGCTTGGCACTTGCGGAGGCTCTTGAACGCCATGGACAGTCATCAGCCATTTACTCCGGCCTGCCGGCGCCAACCGTTTGCAAAGCATTTTCCAGAGACGAGGTCAGACGCGATCTCGATGAGGGCCGCGTGGCTGTCCTTGCGGGGGGCACGGGCAACCCCTTCTTCACGACCGACACGACAGCTGCGCTGCGCGCGGCCGAGCTTGGTTGTGACGTCATTCTCAAGGCGACGCAGGTCGATGGTATCTACTCCGAGGACCCGAAGACTAATCCCGGCGCGGAGCGCTTTACGCATTTGACATTTTCGGAAGTGCTGAGCCGGGACCTGAAGGTAATGGATGCAGCTGCGATCGCACTTGCTCGCGATACTGGCATCCCCATCGTCGTCTTCTCCTTGCGCGAAACGGGAGCTATTGGAAAAGTAATGCGCGGAGAAGCAGTTTGCAGCGTTGTCGGAAGCGGCGGCGCAGCCTAAATGAGGTGCAATCACGGTCCGAACCACAAAAAGTAGGGGACGGAGATGGCACCCAGCAACTTTGACAACCGCGAAATCGAAAAGCGCATGAAAGGCGCTGTTACAGCTCTCAAGCAGGAGTTCGGAGGGCTGCGAACGGGGCGTGCCAGCACCACGCTTCTAGACCCTCTTATGGTCAATACTTCGTACGGCGCGAAGATGCCGATAAATCAAGTCGCGTCCATCAACACGCCGGAGTCGCGCCTGATTACGGTGCAGGTCTGGGACAAAGGCAACTTGTCCGCTGTCGAAAAAGCAATCAGGGAGTCGGATCTCGGGCTCAACCCGGTGGTCGACGGTTTGACGCTTCGCCTGCCCATTCCGGAACTCAACCAGGAGCGCCGGCAAGAGCTCGCAAAAATTGCAAAGAAGTACACCGAGCAGGCCCGAGTCGCGGTGCGGAACGTTCGCAAAGATGGGATGGATCAGATCAAAAAGCTGGAGAAGGACGGCAAAATTAGCGAAGACGAGAGCAGTACTTTGTCGGCCAAGGTGCAGGATCTTACCGACCGGACGATCAAGGAGATCGACGGCATCTTAAGTGCGAAGGAACAAGAAATCACGCATGTTTAGGCGCATTTATTGGTTTCGTACAATTTGTGCATAGTACTAAGGCGCTATGCCGCAAGGTAGCCCTTGACCTTACGGGTGAGGGAGAAGAAGAAAGGCAGCAGCAGTGCCGCTCATATCATTGAACATGTCCCCGGCGGCTGCGAACCGTGCAGAGCCTTAAGCATTGGGTATTTAAGTGAGATTGCAAAAAACTGCCGCCGCGCTTCCCAAGCAGCGCCCGTGCCCCAAGCATGTTGCCATAATAATGGACGGCAATGGCCGGTGGGCCGCGCAACGTGGTCTGCCGCGGACCGAAGGCCATCGGCGGGGCGTCGAAAACACGAAAGAATGCGTGCGGGCAGCCGCGGATCTTGGGATAAGCTATTTAACCCTGTTCAGCTTTTCTTCCGAGAATTGGAAGAGGCCTCCCGCAGAAGTAACTTTTCTCATGGGCCTTCTGCGGCGCTTTATCCGCCGCGACCTTGCCGAGCTGCATGAAAATAATGTCAAGCTGCGGGTGATAGGTTCGGAAGACGGCGTGCCTGCCGACCTCCTGACCATGTTCCGGGAGTCTGTTTCGCTTACCAGTGGGAACACAGGGCTACAGCTGATCATTGCCTTCAATTATGGAGCCCGCGATGAAATAGTGCGCGCGGCAAAGCGGCTTGCGGAGCGTGTGAAGTCTGGGGAGCTTGAAGTCGAGGATATAACCCAGGAAATGCTTGAGCAAAATTTTGACACCGCGGGCATTCCGGACCCAGACTTGATCATTCGCACAAGCGGCGAACAAAGGATCAGCAACTTCCTCCTTTGGCAGTGCGCCTACTCGGAGTTACTGTTCGTTGATAATTTTTGGCCGGACTTTACAAGGCACACTTTGGAAAGCGCAGTCGCCTCTTACCAGCAGCGCGACAGGCGCTTTGGCGGAGTTGCCGGTTAGTGCTGCCCATGAATCAGCAAAGGACTCATCGGGCGAAGGAATTATGGCAAAGCCTGTAAGTTCAGAGCTGATCCTCCGGTTGTATTCAGCGCTCATCCTTGCGGGCCTAAGCCTCGCACTGACTTACGCTGGCCCGGGCACTTTTGCTGCACTAATCTTGTTTTTCGTCGTGCTTATGAGTTGGGAGTGGGGACGTGTTGTCCGCCGCCGCAATGCGGACCGCATCTTCCTGCTTCAGACCTTATCGATCATTCTGGCCGGAACTCTTACGCTCAAGAACTATCCGGCATTCGCGATTGCGGTGGTGCTGGCCTCCACCTGGGCGTGTTTCTGGCTTCACAAGCTTTCGGGCCTTCCGAGCGACCCATGGTGGTCAGCCGCAGGCGTTTACTATGCCGGGTTTCCTGCGATCACCATGATCGCAATTCGCCAGGATCCGGAATATGGCTTTTATGCAATACTTTATCTATTTCTTGTCGTTTGGTCTGCGGACACAGGCGCATTTTTCATCGGGAGGCTGATTGGCGGGCCGAAACTGGCTCCTACGATTTCACCAAATAAGACTTGGTCGGGGCTGGCCGGCGGAGCGCTCGCAGCTTGCGCCGCAGGTGCAGCTTTTGCGCTCTGGCTCGGGCGAACCTCCGTGCCGATGCTTGCTGGTTTAAGCGTTGTCCTTGCGCTTATTGCCCAGGGAGGCGATCTTGGCGAGTCATTCATCAAGCGTTTCTTCGGCGTGAAGAATTCAAGCGGGTTAATTCCAGGACATGGCGGCGTGCTTGACCGGCTGGACGGACTTGTATTCGCTGCAATGGGGGCCGGGTTAATCGTGGCGGCGGAAGATCCGTTAAAGCCGGGCCGCGCCTTGCTGATGTGGTGAAGCGAGCGGGGCGGTAGGGGAATTATATGCAAAAAGAGGGGCTGGCCCTTAGAGGGAATAGCGCGAATCCTCCGGTCAAAAGGCGGGTGAGCATCCTCGGGGCTACCGGAACCATCGGTCAGAATACATCCGAGCTGCTTTCGCTAAATCCAGCGCGTTTCCAAGTAGTTGCCTTAACGGCTCAGACTAATGCCGGGAAGCTGGCAGAGTTGGCGATAGCGCTCGAAGCCGAGTATGCAGCCGTGGCAGACCCTCGCCTTGAAGAAGATCTTAGACGCCGGCTCGATGGGAGCGGAGTTGAATGCGGCGCGGGCCCGGCCGCGCTCATTGAGGCAGCTTCCCGTCCAGCGGACTTGATTATGGCGTCGATCGTTGGAGCGGCTGGTCTTGCTCCCACGCTCGCAGCCCTACAACAAGGTTCTATTGTTGCGCTTGCAAATAAGGAGTGCCTCGTCTCCGCGGGCGCTTACTTCATGAGCGAAGCCCGCCGGCACGGAGCAACTCTCCTGCCTGTGGATTCGGAACACTCGGCGGTTTTCCAAGCGCTGGATGCGCTCGACTGTAAGCATGTGGAAAAGATCGTTCTTACGGCTTCGGGGGGCCCCTTCCGCAGTTGGAGCGCAGCTCAAATTGCCTCCGCGCGCCCTGAAGATGCGCTCAAACATCCAAATTGGACCATGGGCCGCAAGATCACCATCGACAGCGCCACCTTGATGAACAAAGGTCTTGAGCTCATCGAAGCCTTTCATCTATTTAACGTGCGGGCTGACCAGCTTTCAGCCATCATTCATCCACAGTCCATCATTCATGCCTTTGTTTACTATTGCGACGGTTCCGTCATCGCTCAAGCCAGCCTTCCCGATATGCGAACGCCGATAGCCTATAGCCTTGCCTGGCCGGAACGGTTGGAGGCCGACCTCAAACGGCTCGATCTCGCGGCCGCGGCGAGCTTGACTTTTGAGGAGCCGGACGAAACCCGGTTTCCCGCACTTAGGCTCGCGAAGGAGGCACTCGAAGCGGGCGGGGCTGCGCCCACAGTTCTCAACGCCGCAAACGAGATTGCTGTCGAGGCTTTTTTGAATGGTAGCCTTCCTTTCCCCGGCATAACGGCAACCGTCGAGCGCACCCTAAGCAGCGCAGTCAGCGAACTGGCCGGGACCATTCCCGACAGCCTGGAGAACGTCATACATATTGATAGCCGGGCGCGAGGCATCGCGCAGTCTTTACTTAGCGATGCAAGACCTGGGATGGTTCTAGCGCTGGGTGCCATTTAACCTATGATGGGCCGCGCTCTAACATCGCGGTGGCTATCTTCTCCCGGCCACCGTTGAAGACACGTCCACTGCGCCCAATATGCCCGCCTCTTTCGAAGGTTTCCTCGCATGATGCCGCAAATTTTGTCCTCAGCCATTGTCCAGCTTTTTTGGTGGACTGTGCCATTCTTACTGGTTCTCGGGGCTGTAGTGATCGTCCATGAACTCGGGCACTTTCTCGCGGCCCGAGTCTTGGGTGTAAAGGTCGAAACCTTCTCTGTAGGATTTGGTCCGGAAATTGCCGGCTTCTACGACCGCAGCGGTACGCGGTGGAGGCTCGCGTGGATCCCGCTTGGCGGCTATGTAAAGTTCAAAGGCGACGAAAGCGTAGCCAGCATGCCGCCGGCGGAGAAACTCGAGGCGCTGACGCCAAAGGAACGGCAAGGGAACTTCCACACGGCTCCGCTGTGGCGCCGCACGCTTATTGTGCTCGCGGGACCTTTCTCGAATTTCATTCTAAGCCTCTTGATATTCTCCGGCATGGTTTTGGCGACTGGGATCGTTTATCAGCAAGCGGAGATTCTTTGCGTAGAACCGGGCACTCCCGCGGCGCAGGCAGGACTTCAAGCCGGCGACAGAATATTGTCGGTCGGAGGCGAGCCCGTGAAGAATTTCGAGGATTTTAGCTCTCACGTTGTTCTCAATGCAGGCTCCCCTATCAACATCGCCGTCGAACGGGACGGCAAAATCCGCGATTTGAGAGCTACCCCGCAACTTATTGACGGCGAGTGTGTCGGAAGGCTGGGCGTCGTGGGGACAACAAAGGCTAGAGATACGAAGATTGTGAATCCGGGCCTGATTGGTGCCGTTGGCGAAGGTTTCAATCGCACTTGGCGCATCATTGAAGGTCCGTTCCAGTTTTTTGGACAACTTTTTCGCGGCAAAGCCTGCGCGAGTTCGCTGGGCGGGCCCGTCAAGATTGCGGAGGTTTCAAAAACATTTGCATCTCAAGGCTTTGTTAATCTTATACCCCTAATTGCGTTCATCTCTGTGAGCGTGGGCCTCTTCAACCTATTCCCGATCCCGGTTTTGGATGGGGGCCACCTTTTGTTCTATGGCGCGGAAGCCATACTCGGCCGGCCTTTAAGCCAAAGAGCACAAGAAGTTGGTTTTCAGTTTGGATTCGTTCTGCTTCTCATGTTAATGGTTTTTGTAACTTGGAATAACGTTTCAGAGCTTACGCATGAC
>JBAUNL010000727.1:0-3844 GCA_049579205.1 Rhodomicrobium sp.
CAGGCGAAGACTGTCACCGATCCGGCTCTTGAAGACGAATCCGGCACCTCCGCTCTCAACGAGATCGCCAGTCCGGAAGTAACCGTCTGAGGTAAAGGCACGCGCCATTGCCGCAGGATCATCGAGAGATAGCTGTCAAAGATGGAAGGCGCCCGAAGGCACAACTCGCCAGCCTTGTCCTCCGAAACCACCTCACCGGTTTCGGGATCACGAATGGAAAACTCAAATCCACAACCCGCCTTCCGCCAGGGCGCTATGAATCGCTGAAAGCGCGGGCGTTGTGCAATCGCTAAGGAGGAACGCCTCGTTGCCCGGGAAATCGCTGCCGCCGAACACAAGCAGAAACTCACAAGCTTCTTGGAGCCTTTGGCCGGGCTTCGCTGCCTCGCAAGCGATGGATAATTAGCGTTCAGCCAGTACCGCTACTGGCCCCTGAACGCCGCACCAAGCTAAGTTGGAACACTTTGGCTAGGATGCCTTTCGCAAATCGCAGCGCGACGATCCCTCCTCAGTGGGCCGGTAAATGCGAAAGCCTGGTGCGCGTCTCGATTCGTCTTCGTGGACGGAATGCTCGCTAATAAGCCTTTGAACCGCGTCTCGATTCGTGCGGAGGGAGAACTCTCTGCCGCTCTCATCGCGCCGCACAACCGGATCGCCACTCGCCTCTCTCAAGGAAATATAGTCATTTTGAAGGGTCCGTGGATCCCATTCCCATTGGATATAGCGGCCTTCGACTGCGACTAAGTCTTGAAGGAGGTCACTGGAAAGCATTTCACGCATAGCGCTCTCCGCTTTCTTGCCTCTGTCAAATATAGCACGATTCAATTCTCGCGCTTAGGATTAGGCCGATCGCCGCATAAGTTGCCTATACACATAAAGGCGCGTAAGATGAACACTTGTGCAAGTAACAGAGGAGCGCACGGATATGGGCGTTCAGATTGTTATGGATAGCGGTGGCGACACGCGGCACGAGTTTGATGTTTCTGACTTGGCGTCAATCGCACTTGCGGAAAAGCGCTTCCGAGAACTGACAGGCAAAGGCTTCCGAGCCGTCGCGCTTGGCAAGGAAGGAGCCTCGGGCGAACTGATCGGCACGTTCGATCCGAACGTTGAACAGATGCTCTTTATTCCGCAGTTAAAGGGCGGTTAGTGGCGCGCATTCGCCGTATCTTGATGGACATGTTTCATCGGCCGGCCACTAGGTACAGACAAGAAGTGCCGTTCCTTTCCGGCATTTTCATCGGTGAGCCCTTCGAACGCTTTCTCCTGTGGGGGTCTCCTGCCTCTTACGAAGCACGTGCACGCGGCCTTCGTCTTCTTGAAGAGAACCTTTCTCCTGCTCAGCGCGAGCAATATGACAGGTACGGATATTTCGATGTCACCGGCGGCGAAACCGGCAGGCGCTACCGGATCAAGAATAGGTTCCAAGTCAATGTTGAGCAGCTCGACAAGAAAGGAAGAGCCGTGCGCTTGCTGTGCTTCATGCCCGATGGCGAGCTTGTGCTGGGCGACGTCATGCTTGCCCAGAAACTAGCACTTGAACTGTTCGAGTCAGACACGCTTAAAGTCGCCAACGAGTTCTCCCCCGATCCTTATCGGTTCGCTCCGATGCCGTGAACACCGCAGCTCACTGAAAGCAGTGGTCGCGGTCGAGCGGCAGCATAGCGCCCTCTTGCCATCAGTCCCGCCGCCTTCACTGGTGCGCCCCATCACAACGATTTTGGATTCAGCCATCGCCTTAGCCATAACGTCGCCCCATAACCCCGAAATGCATCGCCCATGGGTGCTAGCGCCTGAGGCCGTTCGCCCGTCAGCGATGCGGATTTTCGCAGTCCGTTGCGAAATGCAGGCGATCCGCACCGGGGGCCACGATGGACCGCGAGCGGCTTAGCGAAGCCTGCCGGATTCGGAATATCACCCAAGCACAGCTTTTCCGTAGCATCGGCTTTGGCGGCCGGCGGGTGATCGACTTTGAGCGCTCTGGATTGCGGGTTCTAGATCTCTACCGCGATTTGCCAGATCGCTGACGTGCTCGACGTGAGCCTTGATTGGCTGATGGGCTGCACAAACGTCATGAATGTGGTTGAGATGCCGGAGCCCGAAGAGCCGGAGCCGCCGAAGAGGAAGGCAAGGAAGACGGCGTAAGGCCCTAATCATTCGCCCTCAATCTCCCGAGGTATCACAAATTGCGGACAGCAGGCTGCAACACTCTGCAGCAGTCGTTCAGGCGGGCTGGGCTTAGCAACGATTTCGTCAGGCAGGCGTCATGCCGTCAAGGCTCGAATGCGGGTGGCGGCTATTGTGCCAAATCCCGCCTTGACCACCATGGGAAAAACAAGGATTCCTACCGCCCTTCTAGCAATTTCGCGGGATGAGCCAACCTCGGCATAAAAGTGGTCGAGCGTCGCGTGTCGCGAGGTCCCACTTGGGCGGTGATGGCTGGCCACCCTACCGCCAGCAGCACGGATGCCGCCAACCCCAGCGCCTGGATTCTTAAAGACCGCATCATTTCCCTCCCCAATGGTTGCCCGCCCAACCCCGAACGGCTGTTTGAAATCAATGACGGCGAGGGGCGGGAAGCCGTGCTGGAGCAACTTGGCCTATGGCGCGCTGCGATGCTGAGAAAGGCGGAAGACAAACGCTCTGCCCTACGTTGCTTCCGCCGTGCCTTGGATTGGGTTTAACAGGCACAGCGCCATAGCTATCCAGGTTGGCTTGCTCTGGCCTTATTTGCGCTACTCATCCGCCGCGCCAAAAGGGAGAAGACCGAAGGCGCTAGCTCTCACTGAGAGCGGCCATTCCTTTCGCGGAGGGAGTCAGCCCTTCCTGCAATGCTTGGATGATGAGCAAGGTGCAGGCCTCATTCACGTCCATCTGTGGCGCAGCCCGTTCCTTCTTCTGGCGCGTCGCTTATCTCGCCCTATCTAGCTCCTTCAGGCGCTGGCGGGAGCTTTCGCCTCGTGCCCGACGGCGTACTCCTGTCCGCGGAGGGGATGCCACCACTATTCATAAAGGAAGACGACGGCCGAAGCGCATGGATAATTTCGTGGCGAATCCGACTCCCCGAGGACTTCAACGTCGCCTTCGGGATCAGCCCCGATGGCTGATTTCTCTCTCGGCGCGGCGAGAAAACAACAAACCGCGCCGCCTAATACCCGCGGCGTTATGGTCGCACTGCCTCTGACCCGCTCTCAACTCACCGCAGATCGCCACTTTCGGTTATGGTGCGCCATCTGACCCGCTTCGCAGCACGTGCAAAGATGGGGGCGTCCAAACACCTGAACCAAAAGGATCAGCCATGTTTATCCAACTCCAACAACACAAACGGTCGGGAACACGCGCGTCGCTTCTGCTAAACGTGAGCGATATTTCCCGAGTTGAAAGAACGGAAGAAGGGTCTGCCGTCTACATGAGCGTCACGCAAACCCCGATCCACATTATGGAGAACTACGACAAAGTTATGGACTTGCTGAAACGAGCGAACCTTGTCCTTCAATTTGAGGTCTCTTCTGAAAAACAAGCCCAGGAAAACAACCGCGGAGACTGATGCGCGCCCGCTATCTCAAAGTCCCGGCACCTGACCGCGCCCGGATAGCAGCCTTCGCCGCTTCGATGGCTGCCTCCTTCGTTGGAGGATAGAGCGTAGAAGTCTGTAGGCATGCTCCGCTGTCGAACGTCGCCCCACATGTTTGTGCCAGGGATTTTGATGCTGGCGGACCAGCCTACGATCTCGCCGGCCTCGTTCTTGCGTTTGAAGATGCGGATTGTTGGCCCAGCCTTTTTCACAGGGATAAGGCTAGAACAAAGAACGAACCTTGTGGAGGGGTAACGTTAACTGCAATCC
>JBAUNL010000728.1:0-5827 GCA_049579205.1 Rhodomicrobium sp.
GTGCAAGACGAGATCGACCCACAAATCCGGATTGCGACGCCGGAAGGGGACTATTGGATCGCAGTGACACTTCCAAAGGATGAGTATGCGCGGAAAGTCATCTTTCACAATCTCTCGCTCTTTATGGCCTGGAAGCAGGCCTTAGGTTTTACCCTTGCAAGCGAGCTCATTGAGCCTGACAGCGTCTATTGTGTTGCAATTATGCCTCGGGAGAGCGTCGGCTGCATCGCGCGAATCAGGCGGGAGCCGAGACCATGGACAAGAGCGAACTTTGGCGAAGTCGAATGGCTCCCGGAAAGCGCGATCGATCCCATGCTCATTGACCTGTTGCCCAAGGGAGCGCGCGAGATGACTGCGAAAGACATTGCGACTCTCGAAAAGTGGTTCGGCAAGGACGGAAAGTTTCCGGCGCTCAATATGGTAACGGGGGAGCTCGGGATATAGCAACTCTTTTTGCGGTTACTGATGTCAGGGCCGACATGCTGCCGGCCGTTCCTTCGTGCAAATATGGACGGCTTTTTTGTCGGAGTCGATAGAGTACACCAGGCGCTTATCCGACTTAGCAATTTGAATGAAGAGATTGGCTCCACAATCCGCTCGAAATTGTCCATCAACCTTTAAGGCCTCAGCATCGGGCTCAAGTGCAACCTGAAAGAAATCGTCCTGATGCAAATGCTTCCATACCTCGCCCAATGGTTCGCTGTGCAAGTCCACGGACATGGCCGTATCACTTCGAACCAACGAAATACGCTCAAGGTGCTGTTCTCGGGCCAGCGGGTCGTAAATGATTCACTTCTACCTTGGAATACCCCTGAAATGGTTGGTGACATGTCCCTGGCGATCGCCGTGATTTCGGAATCAATCCTGAGCGCAACGTCCAAGTTCTCGACGGAACGAAAATAGGCAGCACGCGCGTAAACCGGGATTGCATCTCGAAGAAATTCGGCGGATGAGATTTGAGAAAAATTTCTCGATCGCATTGCCTCATGATGGGTTTGGGCGAGCCTGAAGACGAGATTGCTGTAGGCTTCGGGTTGGATACCTAACTTGCTGAGAAGATTGGGATTGTAACCGAAGCCCGAAAATGCAACTTGGCAGGTTCTGCCATTGTACTCCATGTAGGTACTGCACATCGCGCGGGTTCCATATCGCGCAAAACCTGAGCCTTTCGCGAAGTCGCAGGTGCATCTATGAAGAGGGTTGCTTTCGGTGTGACCTGTAATTGGTGCTGTGCATAGTCGATCTCAATAATCTCTCCTGCGACCATCCTGAGTGCCAGCGGGCGAATAGCCGGGACCGCGTGCGGCAACTATTCCAGCCTTGCCATTATCTATTTCAGCAACGTTCCAGGCGCGGAGCTTCAAACCGAATCTGATTCGTCATGACCGCCCATTTCCAAAATCTTGCGCTGGCGGCGGAAGGCATCGCTTATCGCACCTGAAACGGCCTTTATACGCGCCGAGCGGCGCATGTCTTGATGGATGATCAGCCAAGCAGTTCGGCGCGCCGGGGGCTCCTTTGGCCAGACGCGAACGAGATCGGCTGAGGAGCCGCCGAGAAAGCAGGCGAGCTCGGCGATCCCCACGCCGTTGGCCGCGGCCCTGAGTTGAATGAGCGGATTATCGCAGCGGAGTGCGATACGCGCGCTTTCCAGTGATTCGCCCATGAAAAATGGGCTCGCCGCTGCCGGCGCGCCCGTGAAGGTAATCAAATCGAAGCCAGCCAATCCCTGACCCCGCTTCGGGACTCCTGCTCTCGCCAGATAGCGTTGTGACGCATAAAGCGAAAAGCCAACCGCGCCGAGCTTGCGGCAGATGAGGTCCGAAGCCAGCGGCCACGCGAACCGGACCGCAAGATCGGCATCACGGCGCGCTATGTCGAGCGAGCGAACCCCAACAATCAAATCAACCTGCAGCTCAGGATGAGCCTTCCGCAGCGTGGCAATCGCGGGCGTAACCACTTGGTAAGCAAGCGCCTCGGTCGTGGTCACGCGCACCGAGCCTGCTACGAGTGAGTCGCGTCCAGCGGCGATGCGCTCGAGATCCAGCGCGGCGCTTTCCATCGCCATGCATTGGCGCAAGATGGCCTCACCAGCCGGCGTTGTGGCAAAGCCATCCGGTGTCTTGTTAAGCAAGGTCACGCCCAGGCGCTTCTCGAGCAGAGCAATCCGCCGCCCGGCCGTCACATGACCCACGTTCAGCGTGCGAGCCGCCCCCGACAGGCTGCCCGCGCGCGCCACGGCAAGAAAGAAGCGCACATCGTCCCACTGCCAGGTTCCAGGTTCTCTGTTCATTAATGAACAGCATATGTGAACAAGGAGGCACTGTAAACGGGTCACCGGCCGTCTATGTCTTGAGCACGTGTTCGAAACCTCTGGCGAAACCATCTCAATGACCCTGATCATCGTGCAGACCGTCTTTCAATCGATCGTCTCAACGCTGCACTGGCTCGGCTTTTATTTCGGCATACAGTCCATGGACGGCGCCAAGGCCAGAAAATGGCTGTGGACCTTCGGCTCGGCGATCTTCGCGTTCACCTTGCTCCTCGGCATGCTCTTGCTCGCTTCTGACAATTTCTTCCGCACTGGCGAGGTGCCGCCGCGCATCCCGCTCGCTTTGGGCGGGACATTGCTGTTTGGTTATCTTCTGCTGTTATCGAGGGATTTTCGTACGATCATCGCCTCCATCCCACCGCATTGGCTCATCGCAATCCAGACTTCCAGAATATTCGGCGCTGTCTTTCTTATTCGCTGGTGGCAGGGCGAGGCGCCTGCGGTATTCGCAATTCCGGCGGGTGTCGGAGACGTTCTGACCGGCTTATTCGCACCGCTCGTCGCCTATTGGTGGTACACAGGTAAACCCTACGCACGAACCGCCGCCATCCTGTGGAACCTGTTTGGGATGGCTGATTACGTCAATGCCACAATAATCGGCTACGCCATCCAAGGGGCGGGCCTCGTGTTTCCGATCGTGCTGATTCCGATCTATGCCACACCGCGCGGCTTTCTTATCCATTCCTATTCTCTGATCGGATTGCTGAAAGGCACATTGAAGCAGCCGTCTTCTGCGCATGCGGTTGAAATCGCCGCGGGAGCATGACCTCAACAGCTGGCCAAACTATTGCTGCGGCTTCCACAGGCGAGCTGCCATCGCGCACCGTAGTTCGCCGCCAACATGAACGGGCTAGCGCGAAGGCCGTGTCTAATTTCCAAGGTTTCAGGCGCGATCGTCGGTGCAATCCTAGTGATTACCGGCCTCGGTTAAGGGCGACACCATGAAAAGATGCGTGGACTTTCAGGCTGCAAAGACTACATCCGTTGTTGCCCCACTTCGCCAAAACCGACAGATTTCAGCTTGGTCCGCAGCTGAGTGATAAGCGGACTCATTGAAATCGCTAATGAACTTCCGACTGTGACCCGATGCGGAAGTCGATGCTTGTTGGAGGATGCCAGTATCGACCGCGGAGGCGCCGATTAACCAAGTAAGTCGAAATTTGCGACGGAACTCAACCTAACGTTTAAAAGAGGCGCCCTGCGGCGATGGTTATGTGCGGGAGGGCTTTTTAGTGCGACGCGTTGCTGGCAATCCCTAAGGTTGCTTGATGTCCCTTGAGTAAGCGGCGATCATCGGGACTTTCATGAAGTTGGCTCGCGGCCGTAGCTTTCCATGAGGCGTCGCGATGAGTTGGTATCTGGCACAGCCCCGTTCCACCCGAGCCGTGGAGTTTGTTCCGCGCTGCTCTGACGGTCCATTTGGCGGGCGTTTTAAACGATGGATTTCCGTGCCGCGGTTTTCGCGCTGGACTATCACGGCGCGCGTAACTGCAGTTGTCCTGACATTGGCGGTGCCGCTCAACCTCGTCATCGCCGGCGCTGTTTGGCATTTGTCGAAAACAGCGAACGAGACGCAGCGGACGAGCCTGCTGTATACCGCCCGCTCGGTCGCGGCTGCTGTCGACGCCAAGCTTGGCGAGTATATGGCGCTGGCGCAAGCTCTGGCCCGTTCGCCGGCGCTCCTTCAGGATGATTTTGGTGCTTTCGAGGCCGAGGCGCGGCGCGCCTTCGCGTCAATGCCTGACGCCCAGATCATGGTCGCAGACCTCGAAGGCCAGCAGCTCATCAACACGGCGCAGCAACAGGGCCAGCGCCTTCCCTCCCGCGATCCGGTCGGCCTCGAAGCACAAAAGCGTGCGTTCGAAACACGCTCACCCCTCATCGCCGACGTGCGAGTAGGCAACGTCTCTCAGGACCGGATCATCAACATCGAGGTGCCAATTTTCAGGAACGGGCAGCCCTTCCGGGCGCTCGCCGTGGCCGTTAAGACCCAATCCTTCTATCGCCTGCTGAATGCTCAACATATGCCCGAGGATTGGCTCGCCTGTATCACCGATCACCAGGGGCGTTTCATTGTGCGGGTGCCCGGCTACGAACGTAGCGTTGGCCAGCTTGCTGCGGAAGGCTTCCGCAAGGTCAAGGATCAGGAGGGCATATTCGAGTTCCTCTCATTCGACGGCGACCCGATCGTGACCGCCAACGCGCACTCCGCGATGAGCGGATGGCCGGTTGCCATTGCCGTCAAAAAGGCCGCACTGCAAGCCTCAGCCTGGAGCACAATCCGTTGGGCCGCTATTCTTGCCGGAAGCTTGTCGCTCCTGAGCCTGCTTTTTGCCGGCCTCATATCGCGCCGCATTACCGGCCCCATTGCGGCGCTCCGGCAAAATGCCGGCGCACTGCTGACCGCTCCTGGGTCCGCAAAGCCACCACAAGGTCCGCCCGAGCTCAGCGACCTTTGGGAAGCAATGAAGCAGTCTGCGGACGGTCGCGATCGTAGTGAGCAGGCCCTCCGCGAAAGTGAAGAGCGGCTTCGCTTGGCAAATGAGGCTGCGGACATCGGCACCTTCACCGTCGATGTGAGCGCCGGCCGTGCCGATTATTCGCCGGAGCTGGCTGCGATGGTTGGAGTACCTGGGGTAAGAACAGTAAGCATCGAGGATGCTTTCGCCCGCATGCATCGGGACGATGTTACCAGCGCCCGGCTAAAATTCGTGGCGGCTCTTAGCGGGGCTGGCCGTGGCCAGATAAAGGGGGATTTCCGCTTCGTGCGTCCAGGTGGAGAGATTCGCTGGATGGCCTGGACCGGTCGCGTCCAGTTCCGCGACGGTCACTCGGGCCGCATCCCGTTCCGCATCGTCGGCGCCTGCGTGGACATCACCGAGCGCAAGCAAGCAGAGGTGGCCTTGCGTGATAGCGAGCAGCGGCTCCGCGGCATTTTTGAGCATGCGGGCACCGGCATCGTGATCAAGGATCTGGAGGGGAGGTTCAAGTCCTGCAATCCGGCCTATGCGGCCATGCTGGGATACAGCGAGGAGGAACTGCGCGGGTTTATTTGTGAAGAGATCATACACCCGGAAGATCGTGACGCGAACACCGCGCTTTTAAAGCAGCTTATTGCCGGTGAGATTCCGTCATTCGAAATTCTCAGCAGGTATTTCAGCAAAGAGTGCAAGATTCTGTGGGGTCATCGGCATGTTTCGCTCCTAAAAGATGCTTCGGGCATCGCCACGAACGTGATCGTGCTGGTGACGAACATGACCGGCCAAAAGCGCCACGAGGAGCATATCCGCCTACTGCTCCGCGAGGTGAACCACCGCTCCAAGAATATGCTCGCGCTGGTGCAGGCGGTGGCCCGCCAAACGCTGGCTACCAAACCCGAGGATTTCATGGGCCGGTTCGCCGAACGCATTCAGGCTTTGGCCGCAAGCCAAGACCTTTTCGTCAAAAACGCATGGGAGGGTGTGGAACTCGGCGAGCTTGCAAGATCCCAGCTTG
>JBAUNL010000729.1:0-10123 GCA_049579205.1 Rhodomicrobium sp.
CCTCGCGGCAATAGTCGATTGCAGCTTCAAGCTGGACCCGCTTTGCATCGACGCTCGATAACTGTTCACTGAAAATTTTCTCGCAGCCAGCCGCCTTGAGATCACGGATCTGAGCCTCGAAGCCCGCGATCTGCTCAATGGTCGAGGTCCTTGCGTATCCGACTTTCATTTTCGCGCCCATTGTGCCGATTAAGTCCTAGACTATATGGCCCTAGCATGTGCCGAAAGTCAAATACTATTTCCATGGCACGCAAAGCGGCATCTTTGGCGTTGAGTCACAAGACCCTGCCCCAGTGGCACAGGTACTCGGGGCCCGCCCGACTCAGGTCTCCCTCTGGGCCTTGCGCCAGCGGCCCCGATGCCGCGGCTGCATTGTTGCGAAGCGGCGCTGTGCCTCGCGCTGTTCAGCGGTTCGCTTTGGGGTGGCACCGCCATGCTTGACGCATCGCCAGCTCGGTGGGACGCCCTTTCGCTTGCAGGGCGTCCCTAGTTTGGTTTTGGCGCCGCACTGGATAGCCTTGTTCGCCTCGACAAGAGCCTCCGGCCATGTCCCAGTTTCCGCGCTGCGCAGGAGCCGGCGCGCAATGGCATCCCGGCCTTCTCTAATCGCTCGCCGCATGTGGTTACCCGGAAACCGCGCCCACAGGCGCGATCACAGTTTGGACCATCAGGCACTGATGATCCGATATGCGGGTTAGGCAGCGCATTCTGTTGCGCGGGCTTTTTTTCATGCGCTTAGTGCTCACCCCAAACTGGGGTTCATATGGAATGAGGTTCGGGTGGTACGAGATGGGATGGGTCCCCCCTGATTGAAATAGCCCTTCCGTGATGTCCATGGTTGTGTCGTTGTCTTGACCATTCGGAATGGCGACGGTGGCAATGCCGTAGGAATTACCAGGCTTGGCTTTTTTCACTTCGCCGTCGCGAACGGCAGTCCCGTAAAGTGCGCTATGCAGGCTCATAGCTGCACCCCGCACCGGTCGCCTTAGAGCAAGCCTTGGAGTACCCGACGCGCCAGACCATCCTAGGAATTTCGTATTCATAGGCATTCATGATTGAGTTCTTTTCCTTCGACTATGGTTGCTTTCAAAAGAACATAAAATTACATAGGTTATTACCCTCAACGATGGTTTAGCCATCGGACGAATTCCCGTCCGCTCCCCTTGCAGGGGGCTTCCGCCGAATTCGCTCCGTTCTTCCGCTTCGGCGATCTGCCCAAAAGGAATCGAGCAACAAGCGTGAAGAAGAAAGTTAGTTTTTTCTCTTCCCGCGTCTTTTAACCTCCGAAGCGAACGCGAACCCAAAAATTCGCTGGTCACCCGCATCCTGATCCCCTGAGCGAATTTCTGAGCGAACGCGTGTACCCCCCCTTAGGGGGGTTCTCGCGTTCGGTGAATTCGTGGATCAGAGATGACCCGAATTTCGCGAACTTCTGGGCAAAAATTCGCCGCGTTCGCTATTGCCATATCCATTCAACTCCATCCTCCACTTCGGTGTAGTAGGGGCGTCCATTCCGGAGTTGATTGAGGGCACGATTGAATGCAGAGCGGCGCTTGGCCGCGGCCTTGCCGTCTTCATCGCCAGTCACGTAGCGGCGATAGAATTCGTTGCGAACAAGCTCGACCTTCACAGCTTGAACCTGCGGCCCCTTGCCATTGACCAAATGTTTGCGGGCGGAACTGATAGCAACCTCGTTGAAAGCCGCATGGAATGTATCGTTGGCGGCATTCGGCTTTTTAGGTCTTTCCAGCGCGGTTTGAAGCAGGCCGGTTGGCTCAACTGCACAGGAGCCGAAGGGGTCGCCATAATCATCAACACCAAGCTCAACAAACTTGAGCTCAAAGTTGCTGATTGGCCCTTCTTCGCCGTCGCGATGCTTTGCCACGATGAGCGACCGGCCTGTTACTTTACCGGTTTGATTATCGCGTTCACCGAGGACCCCAAGAACGAAGTCGACATTGGCACGGAATGCGGATGCTCCTCGAAGCTCTGCGTCGGATCCTTTTCCGTAGTGATGCACGCCCATAGCGGCAGCCTTGAGCTCACTAGAAATTTTCGCTAGCCGCTGGCATGTGGCCGCTCCTTCGGCATTGCTGTTTTCGTCCTTCATGCGAAACGCTGCCGACATCGTATCGACGATGACCACGCCGATTGGGACCTTGAAGCGGTCCAAGAAATGTCTGTCTATTCTCTTCAGCTTGTTGATGAGATTATCGATTTCCTTGTCATCGGAGAGGTCGCCGATAGCGCTAGAAAAGGCTATGGGAAGCGGCGCAGTGAGATCCCTTTTGCGCTTGGCTGCGAAAATCCGGTTTTCGATACCGCCGCCTCCTTCGGCAGCCAGATAGACAACGCCCAAGGTTTCGCGGACTTGACGGCCAAAGAACTGACCACCGGAAGCGATAGCAACGGCCAAATCGATCGCGATAAAGCTTTTGCCGGCCCCGCTCTTGCCTCCAGCAAGACCGGTGCCTTCTCGAGGGCACAAATCCTTAATGATATATCTTAGCGGCCGGGGAACGGCGTTCGCATCGAACCGGAATTCCACCAAATTCGAAGCATCGTGAGCGCCATTCGCCTTGCTATCGTGCCCGTGTGTGAATGTTGGTGGATGTATGACTCTAGTGGAGGGCGTCTGTGCGCTGAACGGTTCCTTCGGGTTGTAAGGAGTTGGGTTCAACATGATGTCTCTCACGCATGTTGAGCCCCGCGTGACAAGAGCATCAGCCGGATCAAAACCGTCGTAGCCGTTGCCTTCAGCCTTCATCGGACCAGCTCCGGCTTATAGATAAAACATTCAAAGCCTCGGGCGTGTGCAGTGCACAAAACCGCTTCAGCCCCACGGACCCCAGCGACATCAAAATCGCGGACGACATGAACGCTCTCGATATAGGAGGGGATTTTGTCGGCGAGCGCGGACGTCATATTGGAGGCGCTGCCCGCCGCCCAAATGCCGTATCCGAGATCGAGCCGGCAGGCGAGAGCGCTTTCGATCCCTTCGCCAATAAGGAGGGCTAAGCTGTCGCCAGGCGGGAAGAGTACGATTGGCCAGCCCTTGATATTGCCCAGCATGGTCTTGTCCTTTTCGACCGGGGCCTTCCATGAGCCGTCAGGCAATAGGCGGGTGAGGTGAATTCCCTGGATCGCATTGCGCGAGATATCGAGAGCACCCGGCTGCGGCTCCGCCGGTAAGCCGAATGCGCATACCATCGATGGGTAAGGATATTTTGGCGGGGCCGAGGGGAGATAACGGGTGGTGTCAAGCGGCGGTGTGTCTAGGCCGGTGCGCCTACGAAGATATTCTTCGACGATGGTTCCGGGGGCCGGCTTTGAGCGGTCCCAAATCCAGAGCGCCTTGTCACGCTGCTTTGCCATTTCGTCTGCGTAGCGCTTTTGCGCCTCGATCTTCCGCTTCGCGAGAATGACCGGGTCGATGACGTGACAGGTTTGGCCGCGGCGCGGGAGAAGCCCTTCTTCCCGCCAAGCCTTCTTAAGTTCGAGGACGTCGTCGCCAGCAAAACTGTGGACCACGATGTCGTCCGGATCGGTCGCGTGAGGCGATATTCTAAGGGAGCGGTCGCGGGCGCTATGTCCGGGTCCCGGCGTGAGCCCGTAGCGGCCGTGCCAATCGCCGCCCAGCTCTGCGGTGAGAGTTCGGGCGAGGCTCATGCACGCCCTCCTGATGTGGCTAAGCTGTAGAAATTTATGGGAAGACAGTGTAGTGCAGCTGCGTTCTCCTGGCGCCCTTTGTCGCCGACGTCTGATGATGTAAAGATCAGCGTCGGCAAGTCACCGCGATATCCGATTGCACAGTAATATTTTTCGGCTGCATATCGCGCGACGGTTCCGGGACGGATGAAATTCCCGACTATGTTGCCCGCTGCAATCGTTACGGATGCGAAACCGTTTCGGATCGGGCAATCGATGCCGATCCAATAGTGCGCGTCGAAAGAGTCAAATTTTCGCGCCTCATGCGCGCGAGCAGTCCAATCCATAGTGGTTTCTCCATCGAGAAACCTTTTTGCCCTTGCGCGAAACAGCCGGATGAATTATACGGTGAGTTGAAATTCTTCCTATGTTGCATCCGACTTTGATTCGCTGCGGCATTGGGTTTCTCAGATTACTTTGAGAGTTCTCACTCCGCACGGGTGGCACCGTGCGTTACACACGCGAACTGAGGCACGTAATCAGACGCATACGCCTATTCCCCGCCGGGACTAGTTTTCGGCGGGATTTTTTATGTCAGGCGGCTATTCCGTGAGATTGGGTTTGCTGTACCGGCGAAGCCTTTTCGCCTCGCTTGAGGAGCGAACTGCCTTCAGCGATTTAGAGGCGGCCCATTTATCGAGCTGAGCCGGCGAATGAACGGGATAACGCCCTCTGTATTCGCATTCGGGACCAACACCGAGCACATGATATTTTGCTAGTGTCGCGGGCGAGCATTGAATGCCGTGTACCTTTTTAAGGTACTCTGAGGAGGGCTTGCGCCCCATATATGCTGGCCAATTGTCTGGCATCATTTCACTCATCCATTGCAGAATTTGGCTTGCGATGGACGAAGATTACCTACATGCAACGCGGCAAGATACCTTAACAACTCATGTGGAAAACTTTTATTTTTTACTGAACCACCAAATGTCTTCCGACCTAAGTCTCTTATTGAGTGCTATTTTTATTCCCTCCATTCGATTGAGTGGTAGTTCATCCAACGGGGGCATGACGTCCGGCGGAACATGCGGTGCCACTATGTGCATAAACTCCAGAATGGTTCCCGTCCGATGCTTTGGCACCAACGTTGCCGTCCCTCCATATTTGATCGTGGATGCAAGTATCCCCATATAGAATAAATCGAAAGAGGTATCCCGCTTAGCAGGACGTTGCCTTGGTTTGGCTGGAAACGCTATCGAGACATAGGCGCTTGCGCTATATAAAGCAGCTATTGCGTTAGTGTGTTGATTTAGCAACTCCCCTGCTTCGACAGCATCAAAACGAAATGAGTGCTCTGTAGCACGGATTGCTTGCCGCTTATGGTGATCCTCAGAGAAGCCAAATCGCTTTTCTGCTAGGCTGAATATTGAAAGCCATTTCTTAGCATCTGAAGACATTCCTTGGATATATTCACGGAGTGGTTCTATTACTCTGAACAAATCCTTCAATTCCTCAATCAGCGCAGGTGAGACAGGCTCGGAACCTGGAGAGTGAGGCATTTTTATCTTTTCATCGTGTCCGACGAGCCAGATTGAATAGCAAACCTCCTTCGCGATTTCCTCTTCATAGCCGGGCCGCGCATCGATCGGAACTTTCATTACATCCGATAATTTTTCAAGCACATTCTCAGGGATTGGCGGCCACTCAAACGGTAGTGGAAACAATTTCCTATAGATTTCCTTTTCATCGAAATCATCCTCAGTTGCCGTTTTCAATCTCTCCTCCGGTTATCGCTTGCCAAATCCAGCCGCAAACCTTATCGGCAGCGGCTAGCAGCGTCGCATCATCCTTATGAACGTAAGACCGGGTAGTATTTCCCGAGCGCTTCTGGTGCCCAATAATCGCAGCCACGGTGCTCTCATGCAGGCCGCAATCGTCCTCGGCGACACTAGCGAAAGCGTGCCTTAAAGAATGGGGCGTAAAATCGAAGCCGAAGCGGCTCCAAGCTTTCCGAAGACCAAGATAAGCTTGATCTTTACCGGTGGCGGTTCCGGGGAAGACGTGAAGGCTGTCGCGGCGATGCGTTTCGGCTCGAGCCTTCAGCGCGAGCAGAATGCCGAGCGCTTGGCGTCCTATCGGGCGCAATGGCCCCGTCTTAACGCGCTCAGCATCGAAACGAAGGCAACATCCTGGAAAATCAACCTCGGCCCAACGAAGGCTGGTAATCTCATCGAGACGGCATCCAGTTATCGCGATGAGCCGGGCAATGGATACTGCCTGCCAGGCGACACCAGCTTGCTCTCCAACGTTGATTGCGGTGCCATAAGCGCGCCAGCCTTCAACGTCTAGCCGGAATTCGCGGCGAGTGTCGGCCGGCATGCCTATATCGTGAGCCGGGTTCGGTCCTTCCTGTCTATATCCAAGCCGCACTGCATAGGTAATCATGCCGCCGAGCAGCCCAACGGAACGCTTGCCTGCGATCAGACCGCCACGAACGTTCGATTTGCCGCGAGGCTTGCCGGTGGCTTGAACTTTCCCGGTCTTCCCGCGCACGATATCTTCGAAGAAGCGCCGCGTTTGCGCTTGACTGAGATCCTTGACAAGCGTGTCGCCGAGGAGTGGCTTGATATGCGCCGATATCCGGCTTTCGTCTTGATGCAGCGTGCTCGCCTTTTTCCGTTTGCCGGAGCGCGTCGCCACCATTCCGGCGTGTGCAGCCTGCATATATTCGTCGCACAGCTGCGCGATCGTAATGGCGCGCCACTGCTCTTGTGCGGTCTGCACCGGATCAACGCCCTGATCAACGAGGCGCAAGAGCCGTTTGGCTTCGACGCGTGCTTGCTCCGGAGCCCAGATGCCGTATTGCCCTATCGTGAACTTGCGTGAGCGTCCTTGCGCCGTTCGATATTGAACAATGAAGCTCTTCACGCCAGATGGCTTAACTCTTATGCCGAAGCCCGTAACGTCATCGTCCCAGTAGACGACGTCGCGGCCGTTTGGCTGAAGGGCATCCAGCCCCTTGATATTGAGTTTCATATGATGTGCTTGCTCCGACCGGACGGGGTAGCGCCGGGGTAGCGGCAAAATGCTATTGAAGGTCATTTCGGTCAATGGATCAAAATGGACGATACAACACTAATCGCCCTTAAAGCGCTGATTTATGTAAGAAATTAGTTGTTAATTGGAGCGGGCGAGGCGATTCGAACGCCCGACCCTAACCTTGGCAGGTTATGGATTGACTTTTACACAATTTCTCTGAATTGTACTGAGCAGTACAACTGATTGATAAATCATCGATTCGTAAAGCGCTGAAAACTGTATACAAGCGCTGATAACGAATTCTCTGCTCACACATTGCTCACATTTGGAATTTCGCCATGACAAAGCTAACCCTCAAAACAATCCCTAAACTGCCGGTCACGGGAGGGGATGCAGTTTTTTGGGATGATGACGTGACGCGCTTCGGGCTTCGCATAACCGCAAAAGGAGCCAGGAGCTATTTCATCAAGTACAGGAACGCTCAAGGCCGATCGCGTTACCTAACCATCGGCCGCCATGATCCTTGGACGCCGGATCAAGCTCGCAAGCGAGCCGAGGAGCTCCTTAAGCAGGCCGATGCTGGCCTAGACCCGGCTGAGGCAAAACAGGAAGCCAAGACCGCAATCACCATCAGCCAGTTGTGCGATGAATATGTAAAGGCTGCGGAGAATGGACTCGTCATCGCCCGGGGTAAGACCAAAAAGGCCAGTACCTTATTTCAGGACAAGAGCCGGATTTCGGCTCACATCAAGCCGCTCCTGGGAGACAAACCGGTTAGGGAACTCACCCGCGATCAGGTCAAGCACTTCTACAATGCCGTCGTTATGGGGAAAACCGCTCGAGTGGCGCCGACTGGCAAGAAGCGTGGAAAATCCATCGTGGAGGGCGGCCCCACTGCAGCCAAGCGCTGCGTCGGCTTGCTTGGCGGGATGATGACTTATGCCATGGAGCTAGGATATCGTCCGGACGGCGTTAACCCTGCGAGGAATATCAGCATGAGGGCGGATGAGCGTCGCGAGTTCAGGCTTGATAAGGACGGATGGCAGGCGCTCGGAGCGGTCCTTGAGACCGCAGAGGAAAAAGGGGAATGCTGGCAGGCTGTGACCATCGCAAAGCTTCTTGCGCTCACGGGGTGCCGAAAAGAGGAAATCGGCTCACTCAAGTGGAGCGAGATTGATTTTGAGAACCGGTGCTTTCGATTTGCCAACGCAGCCGACGGCCGCAAACGTGTCAAGAGCGGAGAAATACGCCCGATCGGACAAGCCGCCCTTCAAATCCTAAAGGGTCTCAGAGACGCATCCAAGCCCGGCAAACGTGCCAGCGCCTTCGTGTTCCCCGGCGTGCTGCAAAACGCGGACAAGCCTTACCAGGGCCTCAAGGGCGCGTTCAAGCGCATGGGCATTCCCTCGCCACATAACTTACGCCACGCCGTGGCAAGCGCGACCGAAGTAGACTGCAAGTTCCACGAAAGCACCGTGGCTGCGCTTCTTGGCCATAAATAGCGCGGCGTCACAGCTAGCTACATACACAAGCCCGATGATGTCTTGCTTGCCGCGGCGGACAAGGTTTCAGGCTTCATTGCGCTTGCCATGAAGGAAGACGCCCAGAACGTCCTCCCGTTCGACGCGAAAAAGATGGCATATCCATGATGGCCAGGAGCATCGAGCTCCATTCAAGGGCCGGATACAGATGCGCAAGACCAAATACCGCCAGCTCACCAGTTTCAGCTTGCAGAGCACGGCCGGTCCATACAGTCGGGTCGTGAACAAACCTTCGAGAAATTCGAACTTACGCCAGCAAATCGGTCTCGACATCGCGAATGATGTGTACAAGCGACACAGCGGGATATCATCGCGACAGTTCCTGACATCTATCTGACTACATAATACGATTTAATGTGTTGTGTCATTGACTTAGATCCATATGTCGCGATAGCCCGGTATTATGGCGCAAACGCCACTGGGGGTCGATTATGACCCTCAGTAAGGTGTTGCGACATTCCGTTAACAATTTGAAGTTGATCGCCGCTTATTGCGCTCGTAGCTTTTCGGGCTCACGGCAGCAGACCGTTGGTCTCCCCCCGGGCGAGAGACCAACGGTTTTTTATTGATGCACCTCCCATTACGGAGGGATCGGTGTAGGGAATGCGCGCCGTGCGGGCGCGGACGGCTTGGGCCGCATCCAATTTAGTTAAATTTACCGGTATTTTATTCTTCGCAGCGCAGCTCTTCATTCCCTTCGTGGTGATAGCGAAGGGGACCTGTGCCGTTGGCAAGTTTGTTTGTTCAGAGAAGGGCCGACATTAACCGCCAGCGGCTTTTCGGGATCGCCTTGAATCGTTTGGGCCGGCTTGCCATAGGCACGCTGCAGAATTTCCCTTGCAGCCAAAACCTGCACTTTCGGGTCATTCGAGCCGCGCATGAGATCGACAAGCTTCTTGAGGGGCTCATGCCCATACTTTTGGGCGGCAGCCTTGATCTCGGCGGTTGCCTTATTCGGCGGACAAGCAAAATATTCGGTGAGATATCGAGTTGCACCCGAGCCTAGAATCTTGCTAGCGGCGGGATACAAATTCTTCTTGCATGCATGTGATCATGAAACTTGCGATGCGCATGGCAGCCACTGAGGGCTTCCTTGACGATGATATCTGGAGGGAATTACCGCGTGAATACGTCGTCGATAAAGAAGAGGAGAAAATTCGTCAGCTGAAGCGTGCGGAGCGCAAAGGACAACAGCCTCTTCTTCCGCCTTCGGGACTCGATGAAGGACTATGTTTGCATTCTGCCATCTATAAGGTTGGACGTGTTTTATTTTCCGATAAAAATTGGCGCTATGCCGATGGCCCTCGCCGTAGCTCTATAAGCGAATTCCCTGTTGATCCTCAGTGCGCGTCTCCTGAGCTCCATGAGCGCGCGGAAATGCTTTTGCGGCGTTATGCCGCACACGTTGCGCAAGAAAAAGCATCGCGGGCTATATTCGACGAACCTTTCTGCGCTTCGAGTCGAGAGGTCCCATCAAACCAAAAACACATCCAATGTGCTTGGACTCCAGGGGATTGGCAACTCGTAATAAAGTTAGATAAGACAGGTCGGGAAGAAGAGCGTAAGCTTTGGTACCAGGGACAATACACGAGACAGGTCCTTGCCAAACTTTTTTTGACTGGGGAAATTCAGACTTTAGCGTGCGCTCTCGACGGCGGCGAACTCATAGCGATACCCAAAGACTTTTGGAATACCCAGTTCTGGTGGCGACGCTTTTGGTTTGGGCGCTTTGATTACAATGATCCTTACAACGGCAATGCGATCGGCTCTCATTGGATTCTAGTTGACCAGCAGGGGCTCCATAAGTTCATGGAAATTATTACGAGGAAGCCCAGTACCCCTGCCCCAGCCTCTGCGCCACCGGCCTATCGGTCGCTTTTTATGCAATTCATGGA
>JBAUNL010000730.1:0-4330 GCA_049579205.1 Rhodomicrobium sp.
GCGTATAGAAATCGTGCTGCGCACGCTGCCGTTCCGGCGGGACCGGTCAGCAGAGGAGCTCGAAAGCCGCATTGCGGTTGCCGCGGGCGAACTCACCCGGCGGGCAAAGATCACGCTGTCGTTCTTATCGGACCCAAGGTTGGAGCGGCTTCGCGGCGGCCCTTCGCCCTCACTTGACAAACGGGCGGCAGATCAAGCGGTGCGCAGGCTCGCCTCCAGTCTCGACAGCGCCATCCACACACTCGCCTTCCTGCCTGAACCTGTAGCTGTTGCGCTCGCCGGGGCCGGTTTGATGCCGGAAAAAGCACAGCAGGCTTTGGAAGCGATGCTTAAGAGCGTTGACGGCGCCTATTTAAGCTTCGCGCCTGAAAAACCGGGACGGCCACCCTCCCCTCACCTCCAGCAAATACTGATAGATAGTCTTGGCGCAACGTATTTTGACTTAACCGGCAAGCGTCCAACCGTCTCGACGGTGAATAACAAAGCTAGCGGCATTTTTTATAATTTCACGTTGAAAATGCTGCAGGCGATGCGGCTCGAAAAAATCATCAAGCCCGAATCTGCGGTCCGTCGGCTGTGCCAAGTATGGAGAAAAAGGCGGCCTAGTGCGGCTATTAAATCCTTTTGAAATCCGTTGGTTAATGAGCTTAATTTCCCGCGAACGCTTTCGAGTTCCATGAAATGGCGTGTGGAGAGTCCGTTGACAAAAGACGAAGAAGAGATTCTCGCGGGTCTGTTGCCAGAGGCAGATCTTGCGGCTCAACTAGGCGTCACCGTTCGCACCACAAGAAATTGGCGAAATAACCGCGACGCACCCCCGTGGTGCCGGATCGGCCGCGACGTTTTCTTTTTTCGCGAACGGATCAAGCCGTGGCTTGAGGCGAGGATGCAGTCCCCGCTTCGTCAGCGCAAGGCGGCGCGCTAAGCGTCTCTTCTTCGGGTCAGCACTGGCCGCAAAATCGTCAGGGCTCTGATAAAACAAAAGCGTGTATTCCATGAAGTGTCCTTTCAAGTAGTTAAACGAGAGCAAGACATCCTCGCTCGAGCCGTTGCGCCACCGTGACGCGGCGCGGATGCAAAATCTCCGATCGGCGGGCTGCTCTCCGTCTCCGCTGACTTCGATGGTGAGGCCGCCAACGAGGCGCTCGGCTTCCCCTAGGTTTTGCATGCGGACTATGTCCCCAAAGGTAGATGGTTAAACCCGTTGAGTTCATCTTTCACGCCGGCTGCCCTTTAGGCAACATACAGGCAACGTTTTGACGCGATAAGCCATGTTGCCTAGTGTGTAATTATGTTGCGATAGGGAACCATAAGCCTAAGATATAACTTGGTTTTGTATCTTGAGAATGTGCTGTCATGTCTGCCGGTGTTTATCAGGGGCAGATAGCTCTTAATCAGCGGGTCCAAGGTTCGAATCCTTGTGCGCCCACCAAAAAACTCAAAGACTTAAGCCAAAAAATAGAACGTAGCCATAGCCGGAAAGCTCACCGTGGCTACGGTATGGCTACATTTAGGATCAGGCTTTGCCGGAACAATCCCGGAAAGGCCGCGCAAAGGGGCTTAGGTTCGAACCACGTCGTGTCATCAGACAAGCTGTCAACGGCGGAGTAATTTCCAACCAGTGGGCGAAGTAAAAGCCGGCCATCGAAGGCTAGACGCACAAAGCCCCATCGCGATGGGGCTTTGTGCGTGTCAGACGATTTGAGGGCGGGTTACTGGGCGGTGATTTCGCCGGTCTCTGGATCGACGATTTCGGTTTCGAGAGCTTCGGCGGGCAACGATGCCGGAGCTTTCCGCCGGCGGCTCTTTGACTGCTTGAGCCGGTAGCTGTCGCCGTTCATCTCAAGGATGTGGACATGGTGAGTGAGCCGGTCGAGCAATGCGCCGGTCAGCCGCTCGGAGCCGAAGATGGATGTCCAGTCCTCGAAGGCGAGATTGGACGTCACGATGATCGATCCCCGCTCGTAACGCTGGCTGAAGACCTCAAACAGAAGTTCGGCACCGCTTGGCGACAGCGGCACATAACCAAGTACATCGATAATCAGAAGCTTATAGGCGGCGAGCTGCGCCTGCAGGCGCAGAAGCCGTTTTTCGTCGCGCGCTTCCATGAGCTGATCCACGAGGCCGGCAGCGGTCGTAAATCCGACGGCCATCCCACGCTGGCAGGCTGCAAGGCCAAGAGCCAGCGCAATATGGCTCTTGCCCGTGCCCGAGTTCCCGAGCGCGATGACATTCTCCCGGCGCAAAATGTATTCGCCCCGCGTCAACTCCAGGACCAGCATTTTGTTGAGCGAGGGGATCGCGGCAAAATCGAAGCTGTCGATCCCCTTCACGGCCGGAAAGCGCGCAGCGCGGATGCGCCGCTCGACCATGATTTCCATCATGCCGCGGCTCGATCGAGGAATGCCAATGGAGGGTCAAGCTGGCGCTGTATGCAAATCTGGTGGAGGCGCCGGTGAGAAAGTGGGCCAGTAGAGCGGCGGCGCGGTGCTGCCGCGTGGCGGAGTATTAACCGGCCACTGGTTAGGTTGACCCTTTCTGGTTGGGAAGGGGGCAACGAGGGATGTACGCCGTGGACAGCTATGCCGCGGTCCGACGTTTCATTTTTGTTGAGGGTAAGAGCCGTCGCGAGGCAGCCCGTGTTTTTGGCTTGAGCCGAGACACGATAGCGAAGATGTGCCGGTACTCGGCGCCACCAGGCTATGTGCGCACGAAGCCGCCGGGTAAGCCGAAGTTAGGCCCTTTCATCCCAGTGATCGATGCGATTTTGGCGGCGGATATGACGGCGCCGCCGAAGCAGCGGCATACCGCCAAGCGGATTTACGAGCGGCTTTGTCTCGAGCACGGGTTTGCAGGCGGCTATACGGTCGTGAAGGATTACGTCCGGGTCGCGGGCACGGGAGACCTTTGTGCCGCTGGCGCATCCACCAGGTCATGCTCAGGTTGACTTTGGCGAAGCGATCGGCGTGATCGGGGGCGTGCGCCAGAAGCTGCACGTCTTCTTCATGGACCTGCCGCATTCGGACGCGCCGTTCATGAAGGCCTATCCGGCGGAGACGACGGAGGCCTTTCTCGACGGACATGTTTCGGCCTTTGCCTATTTCGGCGGTGTTCCGCAATCGATCCTCTATGACAACACCAAGCTTGCAGTGGCCAAGATTTGCGGTGACGGCAAGCACGAGCGGACAAGCGCCTTCAGCGGCCTTGTCAGCCACTATCTATTCCGAGACCGGTTCGGCCGGCCCGGCAAAGGCAATGACAAGGGTAAGGTCGAGAACCTTGTCAAGAATGGCCGCCGCAGGTTCCTGACGCCGGTGCCTGCCGCGACCAGCTTCGAGGCTCTGAACGCCAGGTTGGAAGCGGACTGCTTGTCGGAACTCGATCGCAAAGCCGGCCGGCACTCCGAGACCGCCGGGGTGCGGCTGGAGGCCGATCTCACCGCGTTCCGCCCGTTGCCGTCTGGCAGTTTCGAGCCTTGCGAGAAGCGCACTGCGCGCGTGTCATCGACGGCCATGGTGCGCTACCGGATGGGCGACTACTCGGTGCCTACGGCTTATGGCTTTCGCGATATCGTGGTGAAGGGCTTTGTCGATCAGGTCATCATCTTCTGCGGCGGCGAGGAGATCGCCCGGCAGATCGAGCAAAAACCAGGGTCTCTGGATCAGGCGCGGCCCTTGCAAGGCTGGGCCTTGCCAGAACAGTTCGATCATCTGCGGCGGCTTCTCGAAGCCAGGATGGGCAATCGCGGCAAGCGCGAGTTCATCCAGGTGCTCAGGCTCATGGAGGTGTTCGATGAGCATCTGGTTGCCCATGCGGTCACGCAAGCTATCAAGCTCGGCGTGCCGGGCTTTGACGCCGTCAAGCAGCTGATCCTGTGCCGCATCGAGAAGCGGCCACCCCGGCTTGACATCACAGCCTATCCCTATTCGCGGACAAACCGCAGCTGCTTTTGAAGCATCATCTAAAGCAGCTCAAACTGCCGGCCTTTCTCGCCGAATATGAAAAGCAAGCACAGGACTGCGCGCGCGGCGGCGTGGATCATGTGCGCTATCTGCTCAGGCTTTGCGAGCTTGAGCTGATCGAGCGCGAGCGCCGCTCTGCCCAAGGCCAATGTGGGCGCTACGCGCGCGGCAGATTACACAGCCATAAACGGTCTTACGAGGCGCGGCAGCTTTATCTGCGATCCCTTGCATTATCTGGCACAGAAGCTCAGTCATCACCTAGCCTACTGGCGTTCCCATCGAAGAAGCGTCCACAGATGCCGAGAGCTTCGGGGGGCGTGCGAAATACAGCAGCTTCGATCTGACAGCATACCGCCTGACCAGCGGTT
>JBAUNL010000731.1:0-2279 GCA_049579205.1 Rhodomicrobium sp.
GCGACACGCTTGTGGTCGAGACCGTCAATATCAAGCCTGAGACCATGTTCGCTGTAAGCGAAGCGGCCGGTGTGCCCAACAACGGCGATATGAGGATCGTCGAGCGCATTCACCTCGCCGCGCCCGACATCCTGCACTTCGATATGAAAATCGAAGCGCCTCACGTTTTGACCAAGCCGTGGAAGACAACGCGCGTCTGGTTCCGGCAACGGGCGCGCAAGTTTGACATTGTCGAAGGCGTTTGCCTCGAGGGCAATTTCTCCGAACGGCTCGACGCCGAGGGAAATCACGTTTTTGTGCCTATTGAGCGCCACCCCTGGGGAAATATCATGCCGCCGAAGAAGTAGCGCGAGTGCTAACGGGTTTCGAATTGGAGAGGTGACATGAACCGGTATGTTGCAAAGATTTGTGTACTGACCCTGGCGATTGGAGTCGTCTTGGGCCCTGATCTCGTGGCCGCCCATCACTCGAGCACGATGTTCGATCACTCCAAGACCATGACAATCAAGGGCACGGCCGTCGAGCTGCGCTGGGTCAATCCTCATGTCAGCTTGCTCGTTCGGGGCGTCGTTGATGGCGGCACCAAGGAAGAAGAGTGGCTGATGGAAATGACGTCTCCGGGCAATCTCGTGCGGGCAGGCGGCTGGTCGCGCAATGCAGTCAAAGCCGGAGATGAGGTGATTGTCGAGTTCAGTCCGCTGCGCGATGAGACGCTTCGCGGCGGCGCGCTAAAAAAGGTTACCGTCGTGGCAAGCGGTAAGATCTACACCGCCAATATCCGCGCTCAGGAAATGCCCGGGCTCGAATAGCTGAAGGGATCGCGATGCGTTTTGCAGGGCTGTGCGCGGTTGTTCTAACGCTGGTTTCCACTGCGTCAGCACGGCCGGAAGACCAGCCCGCGCCACCGGCTAGCGATACGATCTTCGCCCGCAAAACGCTCATGAATACGATCAATGCAAGCATGGATGAGATCGAGGCCATGCTTGCACCTGGGGTCAAGATCGAGTCTGCCGAAGCCCGGGAGCATGCCGATCTCATCTCAGTCTTGCTGATGGCATTTCCCCATCTGTTTCCCTCTGCCACGAACCAGTGGAAGGAAGGTGCCGCTCGCGACGCGGCGTTGGATACCTATGCCTCGCCGGAGATCTGGCTGCGGTTCTCAGACTTCTACGCGCGTGCGAATGCCGCTTCTCAAATCGCATTGGAGGCGAGCAGGGCACCGAACCGTGGCGAGTTCCAAACCAGGATCTCGGAGCTGCGCGCCGCTTGCAATGGCTGCCATGCGGCGTATCAGAAATCGGGTGGCTGAGCTTCCTCGGATCGACAGCGAACAAGGAGGGCATGGTGAGGCGAATTTGACCCGCATGCAATTTCTGGCCGGTTCGTCTGCGCTGCGCGCTGGGGCACTTGCTGCGATCATCTCGCCACGTCCGGTTGTTGGCCTTCGCGTGCTTTTCAAGGTAATCGTTGGCCAAGTCTTCGAAGTTGTAGACCTGCTGCCGGGCAGCATCCTCCGCCTTTCTCTGTGCCTCCTCCTCCTCCGCTAGCCAGTCGCGCCCGCTATCTAAAACCGTTTTAATTTCCCGCAGCGCGCATCGATATCTAAAAGAGGTGTTCGAATCCATGTGGCTTCACCAACAAAATAAAGGACTTAGTCGTGAAAATCGCGTCACTTCGGAGCTGTATTCGAGATTTGTATTGAGCACGTATTGATGCGGCGCAGTTTCAACTCGCAAAACCGCTACGCCTAATCAGCGTCCGATGGTCGCGGCTAAGAGACTGCTTTCGGGTCGCACGCCTAGAAATTTCCGGCCTGATGTAGCAAACGCACTTAATTAAGAGAAAGAAAAGCCCCGCTTAGCGGGGCGCAAAACCTTTTTCGAAGGCTTTAGCTTTTACCAGTACCAAGGGGCTGGGCCAGGACCTGGACCCCAGGGCCTATAATACCCATAGCGGTATCTCCGCCATGGATGATACGGTCCGTAATAACCCCACCGGTGCCAACGGCGGTATCTCCATGGAGCGCCGTAGTAGTAGTACTGCACCTTCTGAGCGGTGCCATTAGATTCTGTCTGTGTCATCGCTCCGGGTGAGGCGGGGGCCGCTTGTACCGAAACACCGGACAATGCCCAAATGGCGACGAGCCCGGCGAATGCGTATTTCATTTTGCACCTCTTTGATTTCACTCCTCCCTTCCTCGTCACCAAACCAAAACCTGCGGGGTAACTGCGTTTCCTACCCGCCAAAGTGCGTTACAATTTTGATAAAATATGCACCCT
>JBAUNL010000732.1:0-13183 GCA_049579205.1 Rhodomicrobium sp.
ACACCCAGATGCGGATATAGAACAAAGGATGAATGCGTGCCCGGTAGAGCACCTTCTCATTCCTTCCAAGTGTCTCGTCGATATAACTCAAGGTTCTCATTCCGGCAGGGCTTACTGCGCCGCCTTCCTATGGCTGCGATGCCTGTCAAAGAGCTATTCGTATCAATTTGTCACAGCACCCTAGTTTCCGGCTGGCCATACAACGTCCAATCGAAGAGGGCAAGCCCTCATGGCCAATTCTCACAAATAACAGATTTATTTTGCTTTCTGCTTAGGCGCATCCGGCGGCGAGGTTTCCTCGGACCACAAAGGCGATTACAGCGGAGGTTCGATACCGCCCTTAACGTGGCCGGCAGACTTGCGAATACCTCTTCGCCGAATTCATTTGCAAAGCGGTCAGCCACGCCTTCGGCAACGTCAACGGGCGCTACCTTATAGCCGGCGCGGACTATTCGCGCCGCCATAAGCCAGCCCCATTTTACCGAGGCTGATGAAGCAGACTCTTTGTATCGCGTCTGCTGTCATGATTTCGCACCCGGCTTACCATCGCTGAGTGCGCCTTCCGCTTTCAGGACTTCATGCGCTGCCTTGAAGGCCTCGAGGCCCGCCGGAATGCCGCAATAAACCGTGGCGTGAAGCAGAATCTCCTTGATCTCTTCCACTGTGACGCCGTTGGTCAAAGCACCTTTCACATGCAGCTTGATTTCCGCGGGCTTGCTGAGCGCAGTCAGCATCGCAAGGTTCAGCATGCTCCTTGTACGCCGGTCCAAGCCCGGCCGCGTCCAAGCGTAGCCCCAGCACATCTCGGTGGTAATGCGTTGGAATGCCATCATGAAATCATCGGCTTTCGCGATGCTTCCATCGACATAATCCGCACCCAGAACTTCTCGCCGGACGGCAAGCCCTTCTTGGAATAACTCACTCTCGGACATTTGAGATCTCCTTCTAGTGTTGCAGTCAGCGGAGGGGTTCAGACAGCGGTCCCTTCCAGCACCACACAGCAACGCAGCGCTCCGATGCCGCAGAAAGGGCAAGGGCCGCATTTTGCTCGATTACTGCATCTGGGTCATCCGCAATTCGCGATGATTCTGGACCAGCCATGCGCGAAGGTGCTCTTACGCTATTTTGAGAAGGTGGATCAGCCCCAAACTTATAAGGCCCAGGACGAGGAGCGATAGAGTCACGGCGGCAGTGACGGGAAGTCCAGCCTTAGCGACAGCGCGGATATTTACGCCGAGACCGAGTGCGCCCATAGCAATGGTAGTCAGCACGCTGGCCGCTGTCTTGATAGGGAACAGGGCTGGCTCGGGGATCAACCCCATTGAACGGATCCCCATTAACACCAGGAACGCTAGGATGAACCATGGCACGAGTTGGGAAAGGGGCGGCCTTGGGAGCTTTGAGGAGATCGCCCCTCCATCCGTTGGTTTGTCGTGCAATCTGTCCGCTAGAAGCGACATCGCTAGCACAACCGGTCCCAGCATCAGCACCCGGACCAGCTTGACCACGGTACCAATCTGATTGCTCAGTGCCCCTATTGGAAGCGTGGCTGCCAATACCTGCGGCACAGCATAGACCGTGAGGCCCGCCAGCACCCCGTATTGTGTCAATGAAAGATCAAGGACTGGAACGAGCAGCGGCAGCCCCAATACCACTGCGACGCCCAGCACGGCGGTGAACGCAATAGAGGCGGCGACGTCGCGGGCCTCGGCGCCGATGACAGGTGCCACCGCGACAATGGCGGAATTACCGCAGATGGAATTGCCACAAGCAACGAGAATGGCAAGGCACTTCGGTAGCCCAAAAGCGCGACTGATGCCATAGCTCGTGATGATACCGGCGATAACCAGAACGCCAATGCCGAGTAATAACAACGGGCCGAGCGCGAGGACGGTACCGAGGCTTACTGCGGCCCCGAGCAGCATTATTGCGATTTCCAAAAGCGTTTTGGCGCTGAATTGAATTCCGGCTTGCCAGCGCACTCCGGGCTCCCAAAAGGTGCGGATAACGACGCCGATCAGAATGGCGATGACTAACGCCTCAAGATAGGCCTCGCCGGTGAGCCCCCGCTCCAGCATTTCCAGGAGTCCGGCAAGGAGCGTGATGATGATGCAGAGAAGCAAGCCAGGCAGCAAGCTCGCGAATAAGCGGCTGCGCGCAATTAGGGGCTTTTTCGCCAGCCAATAAAGCCGCAAAAATTCCAGGGGAAATAATTTACCTGCAGGCAGGAGAACCTCACTCGGCCGCAGCCTTCGCTTTCACGCCAAGCCATTCGGCGAAAACTTCGTCCGTATGAGCGCCAAGTTCAGGGGGATTGCGGTAAATCTCGAAGCGGTGATCCTTTATCGAAACGGGAAAGCCGACGGTCCTGGTTACCACACCATTGGGCAGAGTAATTGGCCGAACCATCCCCATTGCCTCCACATGGGGATCGGCTAGGATCGTTGGGTAATCGCAAATCGGAGCGCACGGAACGCCCCTGCGGTCGAACTCCTCAAGCCAGTCGCGCGCAGTGCGAGTTACAAAGCTTGTCTCAAGCAAGGCCGCAAGTTCTTCCTGGTTGGCTGTACGGTCAATCTGGGTCACAAAGCGAGGGTCGCTTGTGAGGTCCAACCTGCCCACCGCTTCAGCCACCTGGTGCCAAAGGCCGTCGTTGCCGGCGGCGATTAGGAAATAGTCGTCGCTCGCCTTGAAAGCCTGGTACGGTGCGTTGCGTGGATGCGCCGAGCCTAGTTTCCGGCCAGGCTTGCCGGTTCCAAAATAATCGCTGGTCTGGAGCGCAGCGATGCCCAGCAGCGATCCCAGCATGGAGCAATCGATATAGGTTCCTTGCTGGGATTGTCTGGCTTGATGAAGTGCTGCGACGATGGCGAGCGCCGCATAAAGCCCCGCGCAGAAATCGGCGACGGGCACACCGCATTTCACCGGCGGCCGTCCCTCCTCGCCCGTTACACTCATCAGGCCGCTCATGCCCTGGACGGTGACATCGAACGCGCCTTTAAGGGCGTAGGGCCCCGTCTGCCCATACCCTGTGATGGAGCAATAGACGAGCTTCGGATTTTCCTGACGGATGTCTTCATATCCTAGCCCCAGCCGGGGAAGGACCCCGGCACGGAAATTCTCTATCAAGGCGTCGGAAACAGCAGCGAGCGCTTTCAACTTGGCGACGTCAGCTGGACTTTTGAGATTAAGAGCCATCGAACGCTTGTTGCGATTGACGGAGGCGAAGTTCTCGCTGAACGCGTCGCCCTGATCGTTCCTCGATAATGGAGGCCAGGTGCGCATGCCGTCTCCGCCATCGGGGTTCTCAATCTTGACGACATCAGCGCCAAGATCGGCCAGAAGAGACCCCGCGAAGGGTCCGGCAGCAATCTGACAAAGCTCAAGGACCCGGACACCGGCAAGGCATCCGGCTCTGGCTACGATGTTATTGACCATTATGCTACCGGTCTCTATTCCGCTGCCACGGCGTGAGGGGCCGGAGCCGTCTCCTCGCGCATCATATCTATGAAGATTTTTCGCGTCCGCCTGATGGCGAGATCAGGTTTCAAAAAGACCTCCTGATAATCGCCGTCGGGATAGGCGAACATAGCTTGCTGCTGGATAAGCGCCCAATGGTCTTCCGCGGCTACTGCCGGAAACATCTCTGCCGTGCGTTTCGCGGCCGATATTGTCGGATCGCCCTTCGACATGTGATGTGCGGGCATGTTCACGATTATGCGCCAGATGTGATTTTTCTCGTCCACCGGCGTGTGCGTGTGGATGAGCACATAGCCGCGCTCATCGCCCTTAGCGGGAAGCCGTCCTGGGAACTCCTTCTTGCCTTCGCGAGGTTCTAGTTTGCCGGGCGGTGCAACGCGCATGACCACGCGCGTTATGGCTGGGCTCATCATGCAATGGGTATGATGCCGGTCGACGACATCATATTGCATCCAATCAATGAGGTAGGGGGGCTGAGTGTAATTCTCTGTTTTCCGGATTGTCATCACGTAGCGGTTCCCATCCACCGATCCCTCCTCAAGCTCGATCGGGATCCGGCTATTCTGGATATCGCCGATATTGCCGTCGTGGAGCGGATAGAAATGCGTGATGTCGAGCAGGTTTTCGATCAGGAGCAAATAGTTGGCCGGCACCTCCATCGGGCCAACAACGATCGTTTCAAAGGCATCGTCGGCGACCTCGGGAAGCCGCGGCGGTTTGACCTTCTTTGCTTTCGCCGGATCGCCCGGCCAAACCCAGACAAGCCCATCCTGCTCTATGAGAGGGAAGGGCTGGATCACGGCTCTCGGCGAGATCGGTCCCGTTGGGTGCGAGGGTATCATCACGCACTTGCCGGAAATATCGTAACGCAAGCCATGATAGGCGCATTCGAGCGTTCCATCGGCCATTAGGCGCCCCTTGGAAAGCGGGAAGCGCTTATGGGCGCAGCGGTCATCATAGGCCACGACGTCGCCCTCCGCAGTGCGCCAAATCACGGCAGGCCTTTTCGCGATGACATGGCCTGTCAGCTTCCCTGGGGGGAAATCCTTTGAAAGCCCCGCCACGTACCAGCAATTCTTCACCAATGCGCTCAAGGCTAATGAACGCTGGGACTGTGTCTCTATCGCTGACATGAGGGAACCTCCTTCGCCTTTCGTCCTTACAAATCAATCGTGAGCAGCGACCCTTCCTCTGCTCGCGCACAGCAAAGCATCACGAAACATTTCCGTTCCTCTTCGCTAAGAACGGTGTCGTGGTGTTCAGGATTGCCACTGAGGTAGCGCGTGATGCATGAGCCGCAATATCCCTCGCGGCACTCTGTCGTAACTGGAATTCCATTTTCCTCGAGCACTTCGACGATGGTCTGGTTAGCCGGGATATCGAAGGTTTCTCCAAGAGCGTCGAGGCGGAGGCGGAAGGGTTTGCGGGGCAAGTGCGCGCTTCCGGCGGGTGCGGCAAAATGCTCGAAGTGAACCGTGTGCGGAGGCCACGCCGCTACGGACTCCTTGACCGCTTTCATGAAGCTGGGAGGCCCGCAATAATAGAGATGGGTGCCTGGGTCGTAGGTCTTTAGAAGGTCCGGGATGTTCAGCCCCTTGGATGGGTCCCCGCCATCGAAGTGGAAATCGGCGCGCTCGCCGGCAAGTTCCGTGATCTGATCCCGGAAGGCAGCATGCTCTTTTGATCTGGCGCAGTAATGGAGCCGGAAGTTTGCCTGTCTGCGGCTGAGTTCAATCATCATTGGCATCATGGGCGTGATACCGATCCCGCCCGCCAGCAGCAGATGAAATCTTGCTTCTTTGCCTCCGAGCGGAAAATTATTCTTGGGTCCGGAGATCGTCAGCGTATCACCGGGGGCCAAGCCATGCATGGCAACCGAGCCGCCCCGGCTCTCTGGTTCGAGAAGCACCGCAATGGTGTAGGTTTTTCTAATGCTAGGGTCGCCGCAGAGGGAGTAGTGGCGCGCCAATTGCCCCGGCA
Source organism: Rhodomicrobium sp. (assembly GCA_049579205.1). GTDB lineage: Bacteria > Pseudomonadota > Alphaproteobacteria > Rhizobiales > Rhodomicrobiaceae > Rhodomicrobium. Next base: position 5,461 of record JBAUNL010000732.1, read on the forward strand.
GATGCGCGACAATGTGCGAGCCGGGCGTGAAAGCCGGAAGCTGCCCGCCTTTGGGCTTCCGCAGCGTGATAGAGCAGATGCCTTCTGCCTGCCGGCTGACAGATTTCACAACGGTCGCGTAAGGCGCGTTTGCATCCGGCATTTTGGTCCTGCCACGTTCTCCCCTATTGGCATTGGCATCCAGCATGATCCTGCCTGAACGCCCGAAAGCTGCGGATGGGCCTTTTCCCATGTCCATGATCGGTTTTGTCCATCCAGAAAAGGCAATATCGGTTACAAAGGGGCCGGCCCCGCAGCCCTCTTAGTTGGCAGGTTCTTCTTTGGCTGATTGATCCGCGAAAGGCGTTTGTCCGCACCATGTCTCGCCGACAGCTCATCAGCCGCATTCATCACCACTATAGCCAAGGTACCGATAGCGGGCTCGATCCTATCGCGGGGACCAGTCACGCCGATTGCTGCTATAGGCATGGAATCCCGGCCAAAAATCGGGGCCGCTACTCCCCAAACACCGCTACGCCACTCACCGCGATTAAACGCGTAACCCACTCGCCGGACCTCCGAGAGATGGCGAAGCAGAACCTCCGGCCCTGCATGGGTTGTCTCGGTCAGCCGCTCCGCCGCAGCGCCTATAGCTGCGATTTCCTGCGGCTCGCGGAAGGCCAACAGGGCCTTTCCCGTGGCGCTCGCATATGCGGGAGAGTGCCCGCCCACATTGGCGTAAGCCCGAATAGGATGAGAACCCTCCACCTTTTCGACATAGACCGCGGTGCCGGAGTCGTAAACCGCATAGAGAGACGTCTCGCCTGTCTCCTCCGTCAGTTTCCGCATTGTTTTGATAATGAAGTCCCGGACGTTGTCGATATCGATTGCGGTGCAGCCTATGCCCCACAGCTTCATTCCGATCGCGTACTGGCCGTGGTGGATTCGCTGGAGAAACCCATGCTCCACCAAGGTTCCCATCAGGCGCAGCAATGTGGACTTAGGAAGCCCGCTGAACGAAGCAATATCGGAAAAGCTCCGCCGGCCAGTCTCTCCAACATATTCGAGCAGCTTTAGAGCGCGAACAACAGATGAGAGACAACTATAGTCTCGAATAGCAGGACCGGTATCCATATACCAAGGATTTCATGCAGCTTTGCACCCGTCAATGGCCTTCGCGGTAGCGATCAAGAAAATCTCAGCATGTCCCGCAATTCGAAGCTTTTCTCCCATGGTTTGGGGCGCAACCTGCGCCGGCGCTCCGATCTTCGAAATCGAAACAGGCGGAGGGCAGACGGCAGACGGCGAAAAGCCGAAAGTACAAACGCGTCAGGGAACGAGTTTGTAACCGCCCGATTCGGTGATGAGGAGCTGCGCACGCGAGGGATCGCGTTCGATCTTCTGCCGAAGACGGTAAATGTGCGTTTCGAGCGTATGCGTCGTGACGCCGGCATTATAGCCCCAGACTTCATGGAGCAGCACATCCCGGGAGATGACTTTTTCCCCGGCCCGATAGAGATATTTTAGGATCGAGGTCTCTTTCTCGGTCAATCTGACTTTACTGCCCTTTTTGTCGACGAGGACCTTGGCGGCAGGGCGGAATGAATATTCTCCAATCGAGAACACGGCTTCTTCACTGTGCTCGTGCTGGCGCAGCTGTGCCCGGATGCGCGCCAGCAAAACCGCAAACCGGAACGGCTTTGTAACGTAATCGTTGGCGCCAGACTCGAGGCCAAGAACGGTATCGGAATCGCTATCCTGAGCAGTCAGCATGATTATCGGGTGCTTGAAGTTGTTCTTCCGAAACAGCTTACAGGTTTCGCGCCCATCCATGTCGGGCAATCCCACATCGAGAAGAATGAGGTCTATATGCCCATTCTTGACAGCGGCGAAGGCCTGAGCGGCCGTATGAGCGACAGTTACGTCAAACTCTTCATGCAATGTGAGCTGCTCTGACAAAGATCGCGCGAGATCTTGATCATCGTCGACAACCAGGATATTGCGCGTGTTGCTCATTGTCTGCCTCCGGACATCTCAAGTGTGTTGATTTAAGAGACCACGCCCGGCAACGCAACGGTGGTGTAGTGCGCCGCAAACGGAATCTAGAACACAAGCAGCTAGAACGAACTCGAAAACGCACACCGGTGCGTGTATTCGCCCTGTCAGACGCGGCTTCGCTTGGAACCTTGAACTATGGCCACCTGGTCTTTCGCGTCGCTCTTGGCCGCGGCGGCGTGCGCACTCTTAAGCGCGAAGGGGACGGTGCCACGCCACTCGGTACTTGGCCTATTTTGTGGGCATATTACCGGCCGGACAAGGTAATGCGTCCAAGAACCGCGACCCCGCTCCATCCTATCCGGCAGGATGCCGGTTGGTGCGACGAACCGGAAGACCGCAACTATAACCGGCCAGTCAGGCTCCCATATAAGGCAAGCACAGAGCGCCTTTGGCGAGGCGATGGACTCTACGACCTGGTGGCGGTGATTGGTTACAATGTCAAACCGCGGTCCAATGGCCGTGGGAGCGCCATATTTTTGCATGCCGCTCAGCCCAACTTCGATCCCACGGCGGGTTGCATTGCCATCAGCCTTCAGCATCTCCTGCGCTTACTGGCCGCATTGCGCCCCCGAACATCTGTCGCGGTGGGAAAAAACCTACCGCACAGACCTCAGCGCGGGCGGCGCGGGTTAAGATAGAGATCCGTCTCCTGCTTTTCGAGAGCCAATTTCATGGCACCCGCGGTGATTTCCTGCGTAAGCCTTCCGACGTGCCGCCGCGCGGCCACGTTGAACTTTAACATCGCACTTACGAGTTGGAGTGTAGTCGCCAGATAGGGCGACTGTCCGCCGCTGAGCGTAACGTCCCAACGCCCGCCAATGTCGAAAAGATGTCCGTTCAAGCGGCCGATTTTTGCCCCCGTTTGATCAAATAAGGTGTAGTCACCACCGATATCAATCCAGTCCTGACGCAGGCGGTAAAGCCTCGCTTCCCCATCCTCGATCAGGAAAAATGAGAACTGCTCCGGCATGCCCGGCCATTTTCGTGCCGAGCGTTCGACCTGAATGATCTGATCGTAGCCCTCGATGTGGACCGAATAGGCAATGACAGGAAAACCGCCAGCGCCGGCTGAAAGCTGCACACTGCGCCCGACCAGCATGTCCATGCTTGCACGCCAATTCATCGATGGCGTGAAAAGCTTGAGCACAAGCCGCTTTTCCCCCGGATTTTCCGATTTCCAAAGTTGCTCGCGGTAAGTAATCAACCCTGTCCTTTGGCTATCTTCCAAAACCTCGCCAATGACATCGGTATCTTGCCCGAACTCCCTCGATTTTGCGCGGTGCCGTGAATGTATGAAAAAGCCCATTTCGACGTCGTGGAGGCCAGTCCACCACATGTCGACGGTGAATGTGCGCTCCGCTTTCTTCGCCATGCTTGCCCCCAATTGACCGAATCACTTCTGGAGAGTGTGCGGGAAGGAAAGCGCCTTGCGGTAAGTGAAGCGCTGCAATCCACAGCTGGTTTCCGGGAGCCAGGTCTGGCACAATTCCGGCAAAGGCTCCGATCCACGTCTGGAGTTGCCGGGCCAGATCATCTAAGTGTTGATCTTAGCGTTAGGGATGCCATCTTTGCGGTGATGAGGGAGGAGATTCTTTGGGCGATGGCGCCACTAAAGATAGATACCGTACTTTATGCGCTGAGCGATCCAGTACGCCTCCACATTGTGAGGAACCTGGCGGAAAAGGGAGAGCTTCCCTGCTTTGCGGCAGTTGCAGGACTCGACATCGCGAAATCCACCCAATCCCATCATTATCGAATCTTGCGGGAATCTGGCGTCATCGCTCAACGCAAAGAGGGCGTCTGCTTCATATCCAAGTTATGCAAAGAAGAGCTGGACCGTCGTTTCCCCGGCCTCCTTGATGCGGTTTTAAGAAATTTACACGCCTAAGCTTCCAACTTTCCCGCTCCTCTTTAAGCTCCCACGTTCACAAAAAGGCCACGCAGACTCCATTTAGTGATTGCTCCGTATCAGCTCGGCAACAGTGCCGCTAGGCTGGGAGCGAGAGTCAATGCGCCGCGTTCTGGTCTCACTCAGCATCTTCGTGTTCTTTCAGTGCACCTTCGCTGCGACGTTGCCGCCTGCAGGGGCGGGTTCAGCAGAAACAGCCCTGAAATGGATAAAGAATTACCGTGCAAAGCCCGACCCGGCTGCTGTTCCACAGCTTATCAAAGCCCTCAGCAAACAAGGCTCTATAAAGGATCCGGAGAGTACGGGAGTTTATACTGGGTTTTTTGCAGGCGTTCTGCATGCGAACCCGGCGAAGTCATGGTCTTTGATCGAGAAGACCCTCCCATTGCCCTTCGAAGACCAGTGGATTGTGATCAGAGCCGTCGCCTATTCAGGCGTACCGGACTGGAAAGAGCAGATGCAGAGACTCGCGCTACGCCTCCCGAATCGCAAAGTTATGGCCGAACGGTACATTAGCGGAGATCTGCCGCCGCTCAACCAAGTGTCATTGGAGTCGCCTAAGCCCGGGAGCATGGACAAGGTGAAGAGCTTCTTCACCGGAGATATGTTTTTTGGCAAAAAAGATAAGCATCCCAAGCGGCTGGTTACGTTCGAGACTTCGCCTGAGCTGATCGATGCGCTGTGGGGCGTTTACTTTGCGACGGGCAGCGAAGGAGCTATCGCCCAGATCGTTGTCCTTCTTCCCTGGTCTAAGGACCGGGATAATACTCAAAAGCTCACCATTGGGAGCATGGCGAAGTTCACGCTTGCTTCCAATGCCGCGCGAGATGCCGAGTTGCTTCGCGTACTGAAACACCTTCAAGAAGGTCAGCCCAAGGACGTGAAACCCATCCTCGCCGAGGTCATTGAAGCAGCCGAGCTTGTCGATACGGGCCGGATCGGAAAGGAGGCTGTCGCGGCGCTCGATGAGCTCAAGAAAAAGGGTCCAGGCTCCACGCGCGACCTCATGAGCTGGGGCGCTGCAGGAGAGGCAGCGCTTTCATTCGGATGTCTTGGCTTGGCGGTGGTGGGGCAGGTCGTGGCCGGCATTCCTTGTGTCGTCGGCGGAGCGCTCAGTACTGGTGCCCTCCGATATATGGGTCAATCTTCCCAGTAAGAAGCTTCCGCGTATGCTTTCGTGTATGAAGTCGAGGTACAGCTTTTCCTTGGCTTGCAAATCCTTAGGCTTGACTTGAGCGGTTTGAGCGCGAAAAGAATGTAAGAAAGTTTGCCTGCGCGTGAAAAATGCGCAACGTGCGTCCGGGATGCCAGAAGCGATTGTAGATCAAGCCAGATCAGCAGGAACAACTTCATCAATGGAATCATCCTGTCATATTTTGGCCACATATCACGCAATCAAGCGCAGAAACTTTGCCGCAGTTGGGATTAAGACCCGCCGTGAACCGTTATCCATGCGATTGAGGAGAACGGGTTGTGAAAAATGATCCCCGCCTCCTCATCGTGGACTTCTTGCCGCGTTTACGCCGCTTTACCTACGCTTTGACAGGTGATCAGGACAAGGGCGACGATCTGGTGCAGGAGACCTGTGCGCGAGCTTTGTCTCGCATGAAGCAGTGGGAACCGGGGACTAGACTGGACAGCTGGATGTTTCGGATCGCTCAAAACATATGGCTCGATCAGCGAAGGGCACACAAGGTGAGGGGAGACGCCATCGACCTCGATCAAGCCTATGATGTTGCAGGCGATGACGGACGCGATATCGCCGAGACTCGACTCACATTGAATGAGGTTTCGAAAGGCATCGCCGAGCTGCCCGCTGACCAGCAGGTTCTTATCGCTCTCGTTTGCGTCGATGGTCTCTCCTACAAAGAGGCGGCAGAGGTCCTTGAGGTTCCAATCGGCACCGTTATGAGCAGGCTCGCCCGTGCGCGTGCCGTCCTGTTCGAGAAGGCTAACCGGAGTCAAGAACCTGCCCCGCTTATCAATTTGGAGAGCCGCCGTGGCCGCTTTAACCGATAAAACCTTGATGGCATACGCGGACGATGTTCTCGACGGCGAAACCCGCCGTAGCGTTGAGGTGGTCTTGAGAACCGATGCGGCATCCCGCAGGCGCGTTGAGATGTTCCGGCAGACTGGCGCTCGTTTGGCGGATCTCTATCGCAAGCCGATGTTGGAGCCTGTCCCTTCTCACCTCATAGACTTCGTAATGGGTTACGGCAAGGAAGACGAGAGGTCTTCGATACGGCGGCCGAACGTGTGGAACTTGAGCGCGTGGCGTGAAAGGTTCGCCTTTGCACCTATGCATTGGCAGGCTGCGGCGGCCGCCGTAGCCGTCTTTTTTGCGGGAGCAGGCGCGGGCTGGGTTCTACACTCTGGGGGCGCCGGCGACGGGGGGCAACGCCTCACTGCTCTCGAACGTGGGCAGATATTTGCCGAGGGCCCACTGCAGCAGGTCTTGAATGCAGTTCCGAGCGGCCAGGATGTGAGGATCTCAGGCTCAGCTCAGGATTCCACGGTTGTCAGGGCGACCTTGACCTTCAAGAATAAGGAAGGCGGATATTGCAGGGAGTATGAGCTTGCAAACGCAAATGAGGAGCGGTTCTCCGGTCTTGCCTGCCGTACTAACGGAGGGAAATGGGCTATTCGGGTTCATGTCCAGGAAGGAGGGAAAACTGTTCTCGCAGGGGGTGCTCGGCAGCATGCACTCGATACCGTCGTTGACGGCCTGATAAATGGCGACGCGCTTGGTAAGAAGCAGGAAGAGGCCGTCATCGCCAAGGACTGGAAATAAGGCCGCCAAGCGGGTTAGCGATCGGCACTCGCGACACTGTCGCTTGGCGGAGAGCAATAGGGAGGCGCAACTAGCAGGCCCCGGCCATAAATAGGATCACGGCCCGGAGAGCCTAGGTCCACCACGGGTAAACTATCCAGTATATCGTTCTTGTTTTTTGCAAAGTTATCCCTCGGCATTAGCGCGAGAATGGCAGCGATATGCGGTGCAGCGAAGGACGTACCCGAATGGTATCCCTGCAAGCCACCGGGGACGGCCGTCCAGATGTCCACCCCCGGGGCAGAGACATCAATATGATTGCCGCGATTGGCGTACCTATAATTGTGTAGATCCTTAGTAACTGCAGTCACGGCAATAACTTGAGGATAAGCTGCGGGATACGCTGGCTCCGCGGTGGGACCTTCATTCCCTGCGGCTGCAACTAAGACCACGCCGCTGGAGCTTAATTTCTCGATCGTTTCCCTGACAAGATCATCCTCTGGCCCCGTAAAGCTCATATTAATGACTTTCACGTCATTTGCCCGCATCCACTCAAGGGCCTTCATGAGGCTGATTGTATCGGTTGCTATTCCACCGTTTTCTTCAGCGAAGAAGATGTTTGCGGCATAAAATTCTGCACCCGGTACGAGCCCAGCCGCTCCACTGTTAGGGTTGGCAGCCAGCACCGCGAGCACTCCGGTGCCATGCCAGTCCGGTGCGGCAGGCCGATTATCCGGGGCGAAATCGATTCGCTCAATATGCTGGCCTTTGAATGCCGGATGACTGATGTCGATCCGGGTGTCGATAACGCCAATTTTTAAGCCCCGGGCGCAATCAGCAAACTGGTCCTGCCACTGGATAACGGTGCGCGCGAAGCACAAGTCTGGAGGGCACGCCGTAGGAGGCTGCTGCTCTTGCTTATTGGTCCCGCTACCGTCTCTCGCCGCAGCGCGGTAAATGCGATAAATTTTGTTCAGTTCGAACCGATGTCCCGGGAATCGCTTGCT
>JBAUNL010000733.1:0-2976 GCA_049579205.1 Rhodomicrobium sp.
CGCTGAAGGCGCCCAAATCTACGAATGCAAGCCCGGCAGCGACGGAAAGCTGACCTGGCAATTTCGGGAACCGATCGCTGCCTTGATTCTCGACGGCAAGACTATCGGCAGGCATTATCTCGGGCCAAGCTGGGAGCTTTCAGATGGTAGCACCGTGAGCGGCAAAGTCACTGCTCGCGCTCCAGCGGCGACACCGAAAGACATCCCATGGCTGAAGCTGGATGCCTCCTCCCATCGTGGAAGTGGTCAGTTAAGCGATACGACCACTATTCAGCGTATCAAAACGAAAGGCGGTGCCATGGAGGGTGCCTGCACCACGGCGGGCGCATTACTTAGCGTGCCCTATTCAAGCGAATATGTGTTTTTGAGGTAAGCAATAGGATATACGACCGCTGAGGAAGTTTTTCCGAACCGTTCTCTGGCGCATCTCGAACCGGTCTCCAGGGCACTAAATACGGAAATTAGAATTTGCCGAGCAGAGACGGCCGCTGTAAAACGGGCGACTGATAAGCCAGAATTTGAAGATTGCCGGCCTGAGAGTCCCCCATTAAAGCCTAACCTGCAGAAATATCAAAGATTTCCGCAAGCACGGAACCCAGGCCACAGAGACCGGACTGCGTGGCTGCCAAGGATGGCCTGCTTGACGAATTGAAAAAAGCGCTGGCCGAGAGGGCGCTGAACGCAGAGATGGATCATCATCTCGCCGGCGACGGCGCAGGAAACAGCCGCAACGGTTATGGCAAGAAGTCGGTTCTGACCGACAGCTGTAAGATCGATCTTGAGGTTCCACGGGACCGGCTATCGACCTTCGATCCGCAGCTGATCGCCAAATATCAGCGGCGCTTTCCGGGCTTCGATGAGAAGATCATCTCGATGTACGCGCGCGGCATGAGCGTGCGGGAGATCCAGGGACATCTGCGCGAGCTCTACGGCATCGATGCCTCGCCCGATCTCGTCAGCACGGTGACGGACGCGGTATTGGACGAGATCGCCGAATGGCAGAACCGGCCTTTGGAGCCGCTTTACGCGCTGATTTTCTTCGACGCCATCCGGGTCAAGGTCCGCGACGAAGGCACAGTCAGAAACAAGGCCATTTACGTCGCCCTTGGTGGGTCTGCCCCATTCGAATAGCAATGCCGTCTGGTGCAGGTGCTGCTTTGTGGCAACCCGCAGCCCGTTGCAATCGAAACCGCCGTCTGGGTTGCTGGTGTTGCGCAGGCCGCGCGCAAGCTTCTGAAACCGAGATAGCAAGCCCTTCGCGAAGAAACCGGAAGCCCACTCAGACAAGGCTCTCAGCAAACTTGAATGCTGGGGATAACCGTTTCGCTGCTTTCGGTGTTCAGCGTGGCGCAAAGTTGAGAGCATAGTCGTGGCAATAGTCGAGGGACGTCCAGCAGTTCTGCGTTCGATCTATGGACAGCGGGACCTAATCATGGCGGACGAAGAAATCCCCGAAAACATTGATCTTCGCGACATTGCAAGTCAGAACGCCAAAATACTGAGCCAGCTGGCCGCGCTTCGCCTAAGGCTCGATGTCACGCTCCTTGCCAGCGAACAAATCAACGCAAAGCTCTCGGCCCTGCTAGAAATCCAGAAGAGTTCGGCTCCACAACCCGAAATGACAGCCGCAGACACCATCCCCGCACCGCCTCTCATTGATGATTTCCACGCAGGAGATAACTTGTTTGGTGAAACCGAGACTTGGGTCGACAGGCATCACGAGCCCCAGACGAATTGAGTTCGGGGCTGCTTCTGAGAGGCGCGGGTCGCAAAAGAGGCCCGGGTGGGCCTCAAAAACGGTGTTCTGACAATCTCCCTCCCCAAAAAGCCCTTCTCGGGCCCCCGTGCAGCCCAAGCACGTCTGGGCGATCCGCACGAGGCTACAAATGCAGCGCAAGGTCCGGGATCTTGCGCTTTTCAATCTCGCCATCGACAGGTGTGTGCGCGAAAGCGTCTCTTAGAATGTCCTCCGAGATGAGATGATCGTATTTCTGGCGGCGGATGTTCTCGACGAGGTCCGCGACGACGTAAATCCCAGGCCGGAAAGGGGGGCGGTCAGCGCTCGAGAACATATCTGCCCGGCGCATCCTCTAGCGGCCGGTATCCTTTTCCGGGAGCACCGAGTGCGGGCGGCGCTGTGCTGACAGGCGATTGCTCATCGAGCCAGGAGAGCCAGGCCGGCCACCACGATCCCTCTTCGATGTTGGTCTGCGCATACCAAGCCTTGGGGTCAACATACCGGGCACCGGGCGCCTGATGCGAAATCCGGTAATGCCGGCCTTTATGGCCGGGCTCGCTGACAATGCCAGCGTTGTGACCGCCGCTCGTCAGAACGAAGGTCACGGCGGTTTCAGCGATAAGGTTGCTGCCTCTTTCTCCTCGATCGCTTCCGGCAATCGGCCTCAATCCAAAGAATCGATGAGAGGAAGGCCTCGTATCGAAGGCTGCGGTAAGTTTCAACAAGCAATCGTAACTCCGCGCGATTGCTGCGTAAACGAAGACGTCGATTGCAAACGGAAATCATCCTAAGAACAGGATTCGACAAGCTTCGGGATAGAGCGTGCCATATCGCGCAATTTCGTGCGCTGGATCTTAACACCGTTCGGACTTTCGGTAACGGGAAATGCGTCTATCGAGATGGCTCGTATAGGTTGCTTATACCGCGCAAGCGATGCTCTGCAGGCCTCGAGAATAGGCGCCTCATTAAGGATTGCGCCAGCAGAAGGCCGGACAAAAGCAACCGCGATGCAATCTCCGTTCCACTCCACGCCAACCACCTGGGCTTCGGCGATCCCTGGCAGGGTTTGAAGGAAGCCTTCGATTTCTTCAGGCGCAACAAGAAATCCCCCCAGGCGAAGACTGTCACCGATCCGGCTCTTGAAGACGAATCCGGCACCTCCGCTCTCAACGAGATCGCCAGTCCGGAAGTAACCGTCTGAGGTAAAGGCACGCGCCATTGCCGCAGGATCATCGAGA
>JBAUNL010000734.1:0-4626 GCA_049579205.1 Rhodomicrobium sp.
CAGCGACCCAGCGGTTAACAGCCGCTATAATTTCAATTTCATAGCTTTTCAGCACTGTGCATATGATTGCAAAAATCCTTTTCATCACTTGACTTTGACTGTGCAAGAGATTGCATAGCGTTGCAAGATATAACGCCGGAGCGCAATCTACTTTGTTGCCCCACTGTTGCCCAGGCACAAAATGGGGCGGTTTACCGGTGAATTGCTAGAGATGAGAGGGGTCCGTGGCAGAGAAGGTCGTATTTACGGACAGAATGCTTAAGTCGCTGAAGGCGGCCCCAAAGGGGAAGCGCTATGAATATTTTGACGCGGTAGTGCCTGGGCTTAGCGCCCGTATCGGCGACAAAGTGAACAATAAAGGTAAGGCCGCACAGATCACGCTCAATTTGATCGCCCGATATCCTGGGACTCCAAAGCCAAATCCAACCCGGCGCAAGCTTGGAAGATACCCTCAAGAGATCACGCTTGAGCAATCACGTCAGAAAGCCAGACAGTGGCTTGATCTTATCGGCCGTGGAATTGATCCATCTGCCGAGCAGCGCCGTGCGGTAGAAGCGGAGGATGCCAAGCGTGGCAACACATTTGCTACTATTATCGAGGAATTCATCAGGCGTCATGTGAGAGGCAAACGAAAGGCCGCTGATGTCGAGCGGGAAATCCGCCGCGAGATGCTTCCTATGTGGAAGGACAAGTCAGTTGCGGAGATAACCCGGCGTGATGTTGTGAGATTGATCGAGGCGATTGCCGACAGGCCTGCGCCTTATCAAGCCCATAACATCTTCAGCCATGGGCGAACTTTTTTTAATTGGGCGATCGAACGGGACATTTATGGGCTTGAAAAATCGCCGTTCGATCGTCTGAAGCCCGCGCGCCTTATTGGTCCTAAAAAACCACGCCAGCGAGTGCTCAGTGATGATGAGTTATTCGCCTATGTGCGGGCCTCGGACCGATTGGGCGCGCCATTTGGCGCCATGTTTAAGATGCTTGCTCTCACCGGGCAGCGGAAGTCCGAGGTTTCCGATGCGCGATGGCGTGAGTTTGATTTCGAAAAAAGAATTTGGATAGTTCCCCCTGAGCGCTTTAAATCCGATGCCACTCAACTTGTTCCTTTAACCGATGATGCCGTTGCCCTCCTTCGGTCTCTGCCTCGTTTTAATAAGGGCGACCATCTATTTTCGACCACGTTTGGAGAGAAGCCCGTCTCGGGCTTTAGCAAGGCGAAAGCAAGGCTTGATCGGCGAATGCTTCGCACGCTTGGGGCGCTCGCGCGGCGACGCAGGGAAAACCAGGCTAGTGTTACGCTCGTCCCTTTTGTGATTCATGATGTGCGCCGCACGGTTCGCACCCGTCTATCTGGATTGAAGGTGCCATCTGCTGTCGCAGAGATGGTGATCGGTCATGGAAAGAAAGGACTCGCGCGCGTCTATGATCAGCACGAGTTCCTAGAGGAAATGCGAGAGGCGCTGGAAGCGTGGAACTTGCGATTGAGGACTATCACGATGCCGGCGCCCGCAAATGTCATCCGGCTTAAGCGCGCGAGCTAGAACGCATTTTTTCCCGGAGTGCATATACTCTGCATTTATCGCTGTGAAACCGCGCCGTTGAACGCCGATTAGTATGCGGACCGGTGAGAAACTTTTTGCCGCAGAGTTCGTATTCGCAGGTGGTTAGCTTAGCGTCCGCTTCCACGATGGCTGCGATCTCCATGATCATGAAGGACATTAACCCGGGCACAGTTAAGCTGATTCGGAGTTCCTCACTGAGCCGCGGTTTAACAACAGCATCACGCCGTAACATTTGTTGATTGATGACGGATACAGCTGCTCTCCGGTCACTGGAAGCTATTTCGATCTGTGTCTCAACTGCACGTTGCAGCTTCATTGCATCTCCCAAAGTGTAGCTGCGCTCTCTGGGGAGCCCGGCCCACGAAAAAAAACTTACTATGGCCATCTCGTCTCTGGCGTTCAACAAAGCCATGCAGAGCGGAATTTCAAGATTTTCCAGGGTCCTTCGCATGGGAGCACGGCGCTTGCTCACCGGAATGAAGTAACGATTATCATCGGGTTCACGCTCAGAATCTTCAATGATGGTTCCCTCTGTTACATCTCTCTCCTCCTGTCCCTCTCTCTGAAGGAAAGGGAACACCTGAAACTGGTGCCGGAGCGGACGTGGCGAGGCATGGCGCTCCGTGCTCCCAATGAGCTTAACCCCATCCGGGCAATACATCCAATCTGCTTCTAGCGTCCACATAGCTGTCCATTCTGTTACGCTAATTTCCAATGCGGAAATACATTGCTTTGATTTTACTTGCAAGCAGTTAGTAGTCACAGCATATTATTAGCAATAACCGCGCTGGCAGGAGTTGACAATGCGCTTACTTCATTTTGACGAACTCAAGACCACGAAAGGCATCCGGTATTCGCCGTCGCAGCTCTGGCGAAAAGAAAAGGATGGCTCTTTTCCGCGCCGCATCAAACTCGGCGCTGGCGCCGCGCGCGTGGCTTGGGCCGAGAGCGAGATAGATACCTGGATAAGTGAGCGGATGGCGGATCGGGACAGGAATTTTGCCGCATAAAAAAGCCGCCGGAAATCTGAATCCCCGGCGGCTAGAATGGGCAAGTATTTTTCGGCATTGCGTTTGTGGCTTGGCGTGGCGTCCGGCGGCTCAAACCGGGCGATGGCCGTCCCAAGGGGGACACACAAACAGACGTGGAAAACAGAAAGGTCGAATCGTGAAGACCCGCGCTATCTTAAATGACTTTGAAGATGTAGCGCGCCCGTTTGCGATTTGCAAGAGCCGAGTTTCCATGTCTCATATTTTGAGATCATTTTCTCGTGGAAAATATTACAGAGCGGGCGAGACGATCGCCTAGAAAGTCCAAGAAAAATTCTAGTGTAATCCCGGTATATAGACCAGGTTGCCGATGCGGCTTTCCTATACCGAGCCAAAGTGGCTGGCATGAAATCCACTTTGACGATAAGGCGGTACTCTACGTATCGGCGGAACAGTTCTTTCTTGCAGGGAACTGTCCTGTTGCTGCGATCGGCAAGCTGATCGATACGTTCAATTTGGATGTAGAGGGCGGCGTTCTTGTTGCGCCGTTCCCGTTCAGCGAACCGGATCGGAGCCGTGTGTCCGGTTTCCTGTACGACATCATGCGCCTTAGCATCAGCGATTATGATCGGCGCGCCGGATACGAGGCGGGGCTATGCTGATGCCACACCAAACCCTCGTCGAATCTCTGCCGCGGCAGGCAAATGGTGCAATTGACGTGCGCCGGGCTACGTTCCAGGACGACGCCGATGCTGTACTGGAAGGTGTTGTTGTCGCGAGCTATCGGGCACTTTGTGCGGCAATCCGCGACCCACGGATTCAACGGCCGCATTTGAAGGTCCTCGCAAATCTGACTGAGAAGATCTCATATGACACCGGCACCGCTTGGGTCTCTCGCCGCGCTATTGCCGCAGAAGAGGGGCTAAGCGACGAAGGCGCCGAGAATGCCGTCTACGATTTGCGAAGGTGGAATTATGTGCAATGGGAGCGGCGCGTCAGTCCTGGAAATCATCCGGGCCGGCTTCTCCATTATACGCTTCGGCCGGCCAGTGTGAGCACGGAGCAAATGCGCTCTGAAATCGAGAAGTGGTGCGCCGAGCATGGGAAGAAAGTACAAGCCCTGGCTTGTGGTAAAAGTACACCCTATGGCTTGGAGAATGGCGCCAATGTACAAGCCCTGGGGTGTACTCCTAAGTACAAGCACCCAGGGTGTACAACTAGCCCTAAGTACACCCTATGGCTTGGAGAATATCCCCAAAAGTACAAGCCCTGGGGTGACCCGTAATAAGAATAATAATAATCATAAAGATAGAGGTGCGTTGGATGCAGAAGGCAAAGCGCTCGTAGACCGCGCCGTAGACCTCTACAACCGCTATGCGGAGAGGCACGGTTTCCGCCTTTACCGCTCTCGAAGCGAGACAACCGATAAGCGCCTCCACGCTCGCCTTGTTAAAATTGGCGGCCTCGACAGGTTGGAGTTGGCGCTTAGTGTCATCCACGCGGTTGATTTTTATATGGGGCGAGTTGACCCGAAGCCTGACCATAGCCGGTTTCGGATGCATATCGATTTCCTACTATCCGAAGGATCAGGCTCCGGCGATGTGCTAGCCGGCTTGATTGACCGCGCCCTCGATAAATCAGTGCCTACGCCTGCACGGAGGCCGGGGAGATGATCTCACAACAGGCAGCCGATGAACTTGCGCGGCGTGGCATCAAGGTCATCCGCGACCGCGAAAGCCAATATGTGAATTGCCCGCGCTGCGCGGCCGAGAACAAGCGCAAGGGACGCCGCAAGCTGAGCGTCCAAATCCGTGACGACATGGTTTTTTGGAAATGCTTCCGCTGCGACGAGCGAGGAGGGGTGAAGAATGTTGAGCAGTCAGCTTTCGGCAAAGCACAGGGCAGAGATCGAGGCGCGCAGCCTGGATATGGGGCTCGCCCAGCAATACGGCTTTCGGACGATCGGGGATCACATCGGTTTCGAGTACCGGATCAACGGCAGCCTCCACAATACGAAGATTCGCCGGGGCAAAGGCGACATGCCCTGGGCGGAGAGCGGCAAGCCTCTCGTC
>JBAUNL010000735.1:0-9969 GCA_049579205.1 Rhodomicrobium sp.
ATAAATGGTCGGAGCGAGAGGATTTGAACCTCCGACCCCCGGTCCCCCAGACCGGTGTAGCTCTAATGAATGAACGTGAATAACCCTGAAAAATCTCTTGAAATCTAGACATTTGGCGCTTATACCCCCGGTCATTGCAGGAACAAAGCGGATACAAGACGAAGAAGACGAGTTCCGCTGACGTTCCGCAGTAGCGGGGATCTAGCCAATGGTCAAGCTTATCGAGGGCACTATTGCCCAAATCCGAGTTCCGGAAGGAAAGCGGGATGTGATCATCTTTGACGACGCCCTCCCCGGCTTTGGCGTCCGTAAATTCGCGAGTGGGAAGGCGTCCTACTTTGTGAAATATAGCTTAGGCATTCAGCAAAGGAAGATCACGCTCGGCAAGGTCGTGCCGGGTATGCTCGCCGAGATGCGCAAAGAGGCGGCGCGTGTGCTGGCTCAAGTGCGGCTCGGCCAGGATGTCCAAGGAAAGAACAAGGAAGCCCTGGCGAGACGATCTGTAACAATTGGCAGCCTTATTGATCGTTATCTTGGCGAACGCGAGGCTGAGCTGAAGCCTCGTACGATGGAAGGCATTATCCTCCATCTGCGAAGCCACTGGGCTCCGCTTCACGGCCAGCCTGTCGAGAAGATCGTTCGCCGCGAGATCGTTTCTGAAATGGACCGGATCGCAGAAGAGCACGGCAAGACGGCTGCCGACCGCGCCAAGAGCTCCTTAAGCGGATTCTTCGCTTGGGCTCTCGATCGGAACCATTGCGAAACCAATCCGGTTCTGGGAATCAGGCGCCGCGGCGCAAACCCCTCGCGCAGCCGCGTGCTCAGCATGCAGGAGATCGCCGATGTCTGGGCCGCTTGTCCAGCGAATGACTACGGCAGGATCGTGAAACTCCTCACTCTCACCGGCCAACGTCGTAATGAAATTGGGAACCTGCGCTGGCAGGAAATTAATTTTGATCGGGCGGAGATTACGCTACCGCCGGAGAGGACCAAGAATAGCCTCTTGCATGTCGTCGCACTGAGCAGTCCCGCGAAGGCAATCCTTCAAGAAGTCGATCCCATCGCCGGCCGCGAATATGTTTTCGGTTTAGGTGCTATCGGATTTCAAGGTTGGTCGAAGAGCAAGCAGACCCTTGATGAGAAAATAAACGCCGATCGCGGCGCGCGCCGCGTGTCACCCATTAGTGCCTGGCAGCTACATAATCTCCGGCGCAGCTTCGTCACTCATATGGCCGAGAATAGGCTGGCGTTGCCACACATAGTCGAGGCCTGCGTAAATCATCAGAGCGGTCATCGTGCGGGGGTCGCCGGTGTGTACAATCGCGCCTTGTACGCTAACGAAAAGCGCGCAGCTTTCGAGGCTTGGGCAAATCACATCTCTGGAATGATCGACAAAAATGACAAAAATTAGGGTGATTAAACGTGGCTCCAGAGCACAGGAAAGTCACTTGTCGCTCGAGCAAATGCGAAGAGAGCTTAACGCTTATATCCCGGAGGAAATGCTACCTCTTGTTCGGAACCGCCTAGATCAAGTATTCGGCCTTGGCTATTACCTTCGCTCAAACAAGAAAACAAAGAATCGCAGCATCCCAGACACACTGGATCTTTTGGTTTCGCACCGCGACGTCCTCGACCCTTTTTTTCGTCAAATACTAATATCTGTTTACGCCAGGGAATATGAAAGCGCGAAAAGCAACACGTTGGAGGAGAGTGCCTTGGGGCGGGCTGAAGAACTGATGCTGCTGGACGGCGCTGCGCTGGAACGGTTATCCCGATGTTTCGGGAAAGCCCAAAAAATATGGAGAGAGAACAGTCGTCAGAGCCGTCTTTGGGTGCTAGTCGGAAATGCAGTATTACCTATTGAGGAAATTCCTCTCATACCCCAAGCCACCCAAGCTAAACCTGAATTTCAATTTATTTCGAATACAATCTTTGATACTTGGAAAATGCTGGGGAAACCTCTCGCGCGCGAACCCTCACCAGATTTAATCGCATTTGCAGAGAAGATCTTCCGCTTGTTCGAGAAAAGCGACGGGAACCACAATGGACGGTCTATCGAAGTCGATACAATCAGAAGCCGTCTAAGAAAAGCCTTCCCCTATTGGGAACTAATAGACTCCTTATCTCAACCGGAAATTGAAGCGAGCTAATGTAGCTCAATCTAGCGTATTTCATTCTCGCTTTACCCCTTATTCTGGATACTTTCGGCTTGTTCATGAAAAACAGACGAACGAGCGAAAAAATGTGCCCTGTTCCTTACGACCAATACATCTCTTATGGCGGCGGACAGACTACGGCATCCTCTGAGACAAGAACATCCCCGAGAGCTTTGCGGGCCAGTTCACTCAATCCCCGCGTCGGACCTTATACACGGTTTGGTGTCGATCCCATCGTGCCCCTCAAGGACGCCGCTGCTATCGCGGGCTGTCATCCTGATACCCTTAAAAACGAAGCGCGACGTGGAAAACTTGCACTGCTCCGCATAAGCCAGCGGCGCATTGGCGTACGTGAGTCGGAGTTCAATCGCTATCTAGATAGCCGTGCTTGGGTTGCGGCATAAAAAAACCGCCGAGGTCTCCCCCGGCGGCGAATTTGTGTGTGATGTCTTTTGTTGCGTGAACGCAGACCCGACAGTCTGCGGAGTGAACCAAACTCAGCAACAAAGACTTCTGATGAAGAAGGGAAACAGGTTCGCCACAATGGACGATGAAAGCCTCGCTAGCTTCTATTTAGTCGATTTGTGCGAATCACGCAAGCCCTTCTTCATCGGAATACCTCGCAACCGGCGAGATTTTCCACATGCCAGAAATTCAAGAGCGTACGCAGCGAAAGCGTAAGACACGCTTGGTCAAAAAAGCGAAAGAGCAGCAAAGCGCTAATGGTCTTTATAGGGTCCTTGCTAAAAAAGCTGCGACGCGCAAAAGTTTCGAGACAATCTATCTTCGGTGCGGCGGTAAAATTGTCATACCACTCTCGCCCATAAGGCGAGCTGGCTTTGATATCGATCGCGTTTTTGCTGGGCTCGTCTCTCGTGACCTTATCGGGCGTACTGAAAATTTCTACTTTGCATACTGCGGATTCGAAGATCCCGGCAGATCCGATGCACCCGATGCATTTAACGCCTTCGACCTCACTGACGAGTTTCTCAGTTTTGCGCTCCCCAGCGTAAATCCACTGTATCTCCATAATACAGCGGGGAGGGCATGATGTTCGATCCCTGCAAAATCGAGGCGCCAGCGGATTTCGCTCAGCGCGATGTCACTGCTGCGCTACTCTTGGACAATGATATTTACGACCGGCACGGGCTCTTCTTAGAGCTATTCACCGAGCCGACCTGCAGACGCTCGTTTGCCGTCGCCGAAAGCCTCATCACCAAGGGCGAACTGGCAAATGACGTTACCGTGGGAATGCAGCTTAGCGAAAGTGAGCGCAATGCCCTCGCCGATATGCTCGAAGAGCGAGGCGATCCGGCTACGATCGAAGCCTATGTTGCTGTTCTTCGAGAAGGATACGAGAAACGGCAAGCCATCGTCATCGCCGAAGAATTGAAGCTTGGGGCGTCGCTGACTGGCGAGAAACCCAGAGACATCATCAACGCTGCAATTGAGCGTCTTGACGAGATCTGCAACGGCAGAACCTCATCAACATCAACCCGGATTGACGCCGCCATGGAGAAGGCGGCCGATGCGGCGCTTGAAGCGTATAAGACTGGTATCGTGACCGGGTTGCGTCTCGGGATTCCATCCCTGGATGAGAAACTTGGGCCGTTGCAGGGCGGGCAGCTCGGCACCGTCGGCGGCGGCACCGGCCAAGGCAAAAGCGCCTTTGGCGGCACCGTGTTGGATTACATCACAAGGCAAGGCATTCCGGCCATTCTCTTCGCCCTTGAGATGACCCAGAAGCAGATTGCCGAAAGGTATCTGGCCGCGGAAACAAACATCGAAGCCACGCGCATCGCTAGCGCAAGCTTCACCGCCGAGGAAGCGTACAGGCTTGCTGCTGCCTCGAAAGCCTATAAAGGGCGCCCCCTTTTTATCGAATATCTAAGACGCCCCAATGCATCACTGATCCATCGAATCTTGCGCCGTTACATTCGCAAGCATGGCGTCCGAATTGCGGTCATTGACTATCTCGGTCTGATGAAAGCAAAGGGTAGTTCCAAGTACGAGCAGATCTCTGAAATCACAGCCGATCTCAAGGGAACGGCCGTCGATCTCGATGTTCCAATTCTGCTGCTCGCACAGCTCAATCGTGAAAATCAGAAGCGAGCTGACGGGGGGAACTACCGAGAGCGCTATTTAAAGCGGCGGCCGAAGATTTCCGATATCCGCGATAGCGGGAGCATCGAAGCCGACAGCGATTTCGTGCTGCTCCTGCACCGGGAGGAAACTTATCTGCTTAAGGAAGAGCCAAGCCTTAATGACGCCTCAGCCTATTCCGAATGGTCGGATGCCCTCGCGGAGCATGCGGGGCGAGCAGATATCATCATCGGCAAACAAAGGCAGGGTGGTGATGCGATTGTAAAGGTCCGCTTTGATGCCAAGCGCTTCCGCTTCGAAGGGGGCGCGAATGGATAGCCCTACATTTCAATTCAGCACGGACGATTTTGAGCGGCTGATCTGGGATGCCGCGCTTGATCCCTATGCCAAACTAGTCGCCCTTGCGATCCGCCAGCACATGAACCATAAAACGCGCGCAGGCAATCCTGGCATACTGCGGCTTGCGAAAATGTGCGGGATTGTTGACGAGCGCACGATAAGGCGCTGCATCGCGGATATCTCCCGCGTCTTGGGCGTCGAGGTCACCCCCGGTGCAGGTGACCCCCCTCATCCCATGCAGAAACCCCCTACATGGGATGTACCCCGAACCCCTATTAACCCCCATAAGAACCTCTATACTGCGGGCGCCCAGAAGGATGGCGCCGCGAATGGTAAGGCACACCATCCGAAAAAGGCACGCTCAAAACGGGCGCCAATCGTTAGTTACACGCTCGACTTTGAGGAGTTCTGGCAGAACTTCCGCGATTTGATGGAAAGGGCCGGCGGTACAGCCAAGAAGAACCGCAACAACATGCCGAAGCCGGATGCTTTTGAGGCATGGCTTGCGTTGAGCACGGAAGACCGGCATCTGGCGAAGGCTGTGTTGCCAGACTATGCACGCTCCGCCGGCGAGTGGATGGTTTACGCGAGCAAGTATCTCTCGAAGGGCATCTATAGGAACTTCGCCGAAGACACCGCCCGCAAGGATGAGCGCAGACTGGCGCTCGTCACCGAGTTCTTTATGCGCAAGCGTGAGTGGGGCCAAAACATGGTCGATCTGCTCGGGCAACCTCCAGGGCATCCCGAATGCACGCTCCCTCAGGATTTCATCAGTAAGGCCCGCGCCATGGCCGAGATCAGTACGAACGGGGCAGGGTACCATGGCTAACCCCGATCACATCATGGCGGCCCTGGAGGCTTACACGGGGCTTGGATGGCATCTTTTTCCGGTAGTGCCCCTTGACCGCACTCCGCTCCTGAAGAATGGCTGCACGGCGCGTCAAACGATATGCGGGTACTTCGCGAATGGTGGCGCAAGTGGCCTGAGGCTAACCCAGCGGTCCACTGCGGCAAATCGGGCATTGCCCCAGTTGATATCGATCCAAGAAATGCGGGAGAGGCTTCGGTTGCTGCGCTCGCTGCGAAGGGCTTGATGTTCCCGCCCACCCTGCGGGCGCTCACTGCGTCCGGTGGCTTTCATCTCGTCTATCAGGCGCATGATGCCGTCAAGAACTCGTCCTCGAAACTAGGCCAAGGCATCGATACCAGAGGCGGCAACGGCTACATCCTGTTGTCGCCCAGCCGAGCGAAGCGCAAGGACGGTCCTGGCATCGGCGCTTATGAGTGGATGGACAGTGAGACCGGCGAAATCAGGCCGGATCAGATCATCAAGCTGAATGAGCTGATCGCACCATTCCCACGATGGGCGATCGACATACTCTGCCCGCCGCGGAAACCGGAGATTTACGTTCCAATTCGTCCGCTTACCAATGAACGGGCGGAAGAGCGCTTGGACTGTCAATCTCAGATCATCGCCTCAACCGGCGAGGGCAACCGGAACGGCGCGCTCAGCTCGCGAGCCTTTTTCGCATATCGCAATTATGTCGCGAGCGGCGTCTGTAGCCCCGCGGATGTCGAAGCGCGTTTAGTGGCGTCGAGCATCACCTCCAGGCTCACCGCTAAAGAGGCGCGGGACACCGTGCAAAAGGCGTTCGAGCAAGCCAGAAGGAAACCATCATGAACTCGATCGAAGCCTGCTTCACAGGCCGTGTCACAAGCGATCCCGAAAGCCGCTTATCCCAAGCCGGCAAGCCGTGGCTGAAATTCAGCGCCGCCGTCGGCGAAGGTGAGACAATCCAATATTGTCAGGTCGCCGTGTTCGGGGATCAAGCTGCAAAGCTAAGCGGCCAAATCAATAAGGGTAGCAAAATTTATGCCGAAGGGCGCCTGAAGCTCGATAAGTGGCAGAAGGATGGACAGGAGCGCTCCGGGCTCTCTCTGGCCGCCTGGCGCTGCGATCTCATCGCACAAATCGGCCAGCACAAGGCGCCGCGCGGCGAAAGCAAACAGAGCTTTCCCCCTATCCCAGACCAAAGAGACCAGAGAGCAGTTGGCCGCGATGACCCCACCTTCGATGATCGTTTGCCGTTTTGACCCGAACAAAAGCGTGCGTTCGTTGCGTCGAGTTCCTGAAAACAATTCACAAGGACACCGGCACGCCAATGAGCGAAGAACCCACCGCCACCAACACTGAAGACGAACCGCACGAGGATTTCTCCGCTGCCATCGCTGCCGCGATCGTCGAAGCCTTGCCCTTGAGCGACGAGCAGTTGGCGGAAATAGCGAGCAGCGAAAATACATCCGCAGAGATGCGCAAAGCCGCTGCTGAAGAGATGCGGCGCCGCGGATGTTTCGATGCAGCCGAAGCGAGTGAACACTGACGATGTCCCGCAGCGCAAAACAGCAAAAGCCCGCGCCAGCCGTTCCGGTGAAAACAGTGCCAACGGTTCGAAATGCCGCGATCACCCTAGAGCCGGAGAAAGCCGCGAAGCTCACACCGAAGCAAGCGAAGTTCTGTGAACTCTATATCGAAACTGGCAGCGCAGCCCAAGCTTATCGCGGCGCATACAATTGCGAAAAGATGAAACCCGAGAGCGTGCATCGCCTCGCGCATGAGCTTTTGAAAGACGTCAAGATCGCATCAAGGATCGAGGAGTTTCAAGCGAGACACGCGAAACGCCACGACATCACGGTCGATAAGCTCACCGAGGAGCTTTTGCCAATCGCTTTCGCCGATGCTGGCGACTTCTACGAATGGGGCCCGGACGGCGTCAAGGTGAAGGACAGTTCAACTCTTTCAAGGACGCAGCGCGCCTGCATTTCGGAAGTAAGTCAAACGGTGACGAAAGACGGCGGCACGATCAGAGTCAAGCTCCACGACAAGCTTATTGCCATCGAAAAGCTCGCCCGGCTGCATGGGCTGATCGTCGAGCGGCGCGATGTCTCTGGCGAGATCAGCATTTCCCTCGCTGAACGCGTTGCGGCAGGCCGGGCCCGCATCGAAGCGCGAAAACTTCCGATCATAGAGGTCACCGATGAAAGCTGAGCAAGACTCCGAACAGGCGCTGGTTGATGACATCACCGGATTCGCGCAGGATCCGCTTGGCTTTGTGCTTTATGCTTTCCCGTGGGGAGAAGCTGGCAGCGAACTTGACGAACATACCGGCCCTGACGAATGGCAGATCGGTGTTCTCCAATGTGTTGGAGATGGCCTTCTCAACATCGAGGAAGCGATACAGATCGCCATAGCCTCGGGGCACGGAGTGGGAAAATCCGGGCTTGTCGCTTGGCTCATTCTGTGGGCGCTCTCAACGCATGAGGATACGCGCGGCGTCGTCACCGCAAATACCGAAAATCAGCTGAGAACAAAGACGTGGGCTGAGGTTGCCAAATGGCACAGGTTATTCATAGCGAAACACTGGTTTAAGCTCACAGCCACGGCGCTTTTCTCGGTCGATCCGGCGCATGAAAAGACCTGGCGTATAGACGCCGTTGCATGGTCTGAGCGCAACACTGAGGCCTTCGCAGGCCTTCATAATCAGGGCAAACGCATCCTGGTTGTGTTCGACGAGGCGAGCGCCATACCGGATGTAATTTGGGAAACGACCGAAGGCGCTTTGACGGACGAGGACACAGAGATCCTTTGGCTCGTTTGCGGCAACCCAACCCGCAACACCGGCCGCTTCCGGGAATGCTTCGGCAGGTTCCGGCATCGCTGGGATCAAATCCAAGTCGATAGCCGCACTGCCAGACTCACCAACAAGGAACAGATCGCCCAATGGATCAAAGACTATGGCGAGGACTCGGACTTCGTTCGCGTTCGCGTCCGCGGCGTCTTCCCCCGTGCTGGCAGTATGCAGTTCATTGCCGGCGATCTGGTGGAGGAAGCCATGTCCAAGGAGCGCGACGTGGATGTGACCCGCTATGATCCCCTTGTGTTCGGCGTCGATGTAGCGCGATTTGGAGACGATGCCAGCGTGATCGCGATCCGGCGCGGCAGGGATGCTCGAATGCATGAGTGGCTGAAGTTTCGTGGGATCGACACCATGGAGCTATCAGCGCGGATCATGGACGAGGCGAGGAGGCTGCGCCCAGACGCAATCTTTGTTGATGGCGGCGGCGTCGGCGGCGGTGTGGTCGATCGGCTTAGATCGTTGAATATGAACGTAATCGAGGTGCAGTTCGGCGGCAAGCCCGTGCGCGGTTCGATCGCCCAGGACGGCGCCGTGGTTGCTGCGAATAGGCGGGCAGAAATGTGGCTTCACATGCGGCAGTGGCTCGAAGGCGGTGCCATCCCTGATTGCCCCGAGCTGTCCGCGGACCTAACCGGCGTCGAATACGGCGACACCATAAAGGACGGAAGGGATGCGATCATCCTGGAGCGGAAGGAAGACATGAAGCGCAGGGGGCTTGCCTCTCCTGACAATGGCGATGCTCTTGCGCTCACCTTCGCGATGCCTGTGGAGGCCCGGGATCATGCCAATGAACTGACGGGCCGGGCGAACTATGAATATGAATACGATCCTCATAAATCAATGTTTCAGCGCCAGGGGAGCCGCGGCAACCCTGACGACCCCTATGCACATTTGCGCTACAAGGACCGCAGCCAGCGCTTCGAGGGCGATTACGAGCCGGAGTGGGCCCGCAAAAAATGAGCGGCACTGGAAGGGCGCTGAAAATGGACAAATCGCAGCGCATGTGCCCCGAGTGCTGGCAGCCCTATACGATAGGGCGCCCGCATGTCTGCAAGCCGCAAGCTGCCCCCAAGCCGAAGCCTGCCGAGGCGGTGCCGCTGACCGTTGCTCACGGCCCTACTCACAACCCTACTCACGGCCCTACTCACACAAAGCGGGAGAAAAGCGCTCTCCGCAAAGCTCAAACTTATCGCTGGCGTCAACGCTATCCAGATCGTTGGCGATGTTATCACGCTGAGTATATGCGCAGATGGCGCGAAACGAAGGCGATTGAGACCGCGAAAGCGGGAGGAGCCACGCTGCCGACAGCGGGGTTAGGACCGCGGAGCGTGGCTCACTACGCGCGGTAAATTGGTAACCCGAGCGTTGTGGTTAATGTTCCATCTCTTTGTGCCATTAGGGCCTGCCCTTGCGACTCAACGCCAAAGACGCCGCTTTGTGTATATTTGACTTTCGGCACATGCTAGGCCATACGGTCTAAGACTTGAACGGCACAATGGGGGCGAAAATGAAGATCGGATACGCAAGGACCTCGACCATTGAGCAGATTGCGGGCTTCGAGGCTCAGATCCGTGATCTCAAGGCGGCTGGCTGCGAGAAAATTTTCAGTGAACAGTTATCGAGCGTCGATGCAAAGCGGGTCCAGCTTGAAGCTGCAATCGACTATTGCCGCGAGG
>JBAUNL010000736.1:0-4685 GCA_049579205.1 Rhodomicrobium sp.
TGCCCCCGCAAACGAATCATGACCCTTCCATATAACTGCTTCGAATCCCGAGCGGAATCCCATGCGCGCGGCGACTCAATCAGTCGGATTCGGTATAATTCGCCATAATCGTTATTTTGGGCACCCCTAGTTGCAAAAGTTTCGGTATGCCTCATGAAGAATTTGAAGGCAGTTTACGGCAATGCGTTGGCTTGGCTAAGCCGGTGTCGCGCAACACAAGAAGTAGAGCCGTTCAGGAGGCTGGAAGCTCCCTTCAACAAGCTCCTGGATGACATTGTGTCACTTATTGGGAGGGTTGATGTTCACGACCTACTCTCGTTGTGGATGCTGCTGATTCAGGACGTCGCGTGTCAAGCAGCTGCTAGATCGCAGATATCACCAAAGCATTCGGAAATAATGGCGGGATGGACAGCTGTCGCCGTCGAGCGCTTGATCATTGCATTCCATGACCGCAGTTTGAGAGTCTCCCGAGATACACATCTGGAGGTGTTTACGGTCCTGGCACAACAATTACTGGTCTTAGGTGTCACCCCGATTCCGACTGGTGAGTTGCTACGCGAGGCAGAAAGACTGACGGCAGTATTGGATCCTATCGATCAAAGAAGCGCAGTTGTAACTTTACAAGAATTCAGCGGCCGCACACAGGCTATCTTCGACGCTTATGACGAGTCAGGAACGAATCCAGAATTGGGCCATCGGGTCCGTGCCTCCATTGCCGGAGGCTCCGGAGACTGTAAGTATGTTCCATTGTTCTTTGCAACGTTTAGAAAATTGGACAAGCGCGCTAAAAACAATGCGTATTTGAGATTTGGAGGCTCATGGGCTGACAAGCTAACGTTCGGATCAGCAACAGTGTCGGTGCCGATCTCTAGACAGAAATACTCGAGAGAACGGGATCATTCCCGTGAAAGCTCTTTCAAAGAACACTCAAACATTGATCTTGGACGATATTTCTATTTGCTGCCAGCAACGCCAATTTATGAGGAGCAGGCTTTTTTCTCAGAACTGAAGGCGGCGGTGAATGAAAAAACGTTGATGGTTTTCGTACATGGCTTTCGGCAAACCCATGCAGACGCGCTTATCACCACGGCTCAACTTTTTGAAGACCTAGGCTTACAAGGTGCACCCCTAACTTTATCATGGCCGTCCGGCTTCATTTTGGGAAGCGAATCTTATTTTGACGCACTTGAGCAGTATAAGAAGAACAGTCGAATTCTCAAGTTCGCAGAGGTCATACGGCGAGCAGCGAGCGATTCAGACGCAGAGAATATCTTATTGATAGGGCATTCTCTTGGCTGCCGCGTTCTCTGCGACCTCACCAATCGGATTCACTTCGACCAGAAGAATATCTCCAATATCGTGCTCGCCTCACCAGATATAGAGGTGAAGGACTTCAATGACGCGATCAAACCGGCTGCGACCGCGAAGAAGAAGATCTTTGTCTACGCTTCCAGACGGGATAAGGCCCTAGAATTTGCTCAAGTATTCGGAGGCGTAAGAGCAGGTGCCAATCCGGCCAGACTTTCAGGGAGCGGATATGATCGCCTTGAGATCGTGTCGACCGAAGGTTGCTTTTATGACACTCCCGACTTTTGGCGGCATTCGGATTACTCATGCGGCGCTGCCGAAGACCTAAAGAGTGCCTTGGAGGGAGCATCCACTAAGCGGCGGCGGCTGGTGGAAAGTCGAACCGCCACGGGCAAGTACTGGTCTATAGCCTAACCACTATGTGATCGAGACGGCTGAGAAAGGGGAATACTGTGACGGCCTATGCGTGCGTGATCGGAAATCCTTCCACCGGCAATGATCTTCGCCCGGGAATTAGGTCCGACGTAGAGAAAGTTGTCGATTGTCTTGGAGCAAGAGCTGTTGTGATCACGAACTATGGCAGAAACCTCGGCCTTGTCAAAGCTGACATGGTGAGCGCCGTTGAGGCGCTTGTGGAGCAAACAGCCAATCAACGTGCGATGGCGATCTTCTATTACTGTGGTCATGCTGTGGAAAGTCGCGATCCAAAAGATATCTATCTTTGGGGTCAAGACGTTATCCGCGCTGATCACGATCAGGCAGCAAAATCTCTGTCGCTCTTAGGGTGCGTGGAAATGCTCCGTGGCGTGCAAGGGCTAAAGATCGTGATTCTAGACGCATGCAGAGTAGCAGCGGACGGGGAGGAGATGGGACTTTGGGAGGCATTCGAGGATGTTCATCGCGATTTGCTTCGTAGTATTCTGGATCTATACATCATTACTGCTACCGGGTCTGGAAAACGCGCCTGGCAGGGACACTTCACCAATAATTTGATCAGCCTGATCGAGGCAATTGGCCACGATAATGGACAGCTTCACCTTCCTTTGGAAGGGTGGCTTCGGAATGCTTTCGGTAAGATTACGAAGAAGCACCCGTTTATGCCGAAGCCAAAATTGTACTGCGATGCGATAACGCGTGAATGGACTATTAGCGAGCTACTCAAAGGTGGAAAAATGACGAAAGAGCAGTTGGACGAGGCACAGGAAGAACTCAAGACTCGCCGCGAACAGGTTTGGAATACACCAAACGGCATTCAGTTTATTATGCATTCGATACATCACAAACGGTGGGAAACTCTCCAAAGAACAGAGTTTAAAGTCATCGATCAGGAAGGGAATAAGTCGATCGACATAATTTCCGAATCTGAAGGTGACGCCATTCGTAACTTCTTAATTGAAGTAGGCTCTAAGATCTTTGAAGAAGCGAAAAAGAGTGACGAACCGAGGGAGGAAAGTGGATATTCAATTTGCGATAAGGTGCCCTCGCGTTATGGGCCGATGATTTATTGGCGTTGGCGCATTGAGCCTCGCGACTCTTTTGTTTTCTTAGCGGGTGGTGTTGGCCCTGAAAAAAAGCAAGACGATTGGTCTAATCACAGCTCTACCCAATTAAGGCAAGACACGCCGAATGGTCTTATGGTGGCCCTTACTGCCTATTCGGATGCTTACAAGGCTTACCATAGTGGATAGAATGAACCTTAGTACGGAGACTTGGCACCGTGCGCACATTTTGGACCGCCTTCCCTACGCTTCAATGATCACCTTGAGAGCGCCCGTCTTGGCTGCGTGTCCAAAGGTCTCGTAGGCCTCCAGGATTTTGCCGAGCTTGAACCGATGGGTAATCAAGAGCTTCGGATCGATTTTCTTGGATTGCACCGTCTTAAGCAGCATCGGCGTGGTAACGGTGTCCACAAGCCGCGTCGTAATCGCGATATTTTGCGACCAGAGGCGCTCGAGATGAAGATCCACCTTGGAGCCGTGTACGCCGATATTCGCGATGATCCCGCCCGGCGCCACCAGATCCTCGCAAAGAAGGACGGTCGCAGGCACGCCAACGGCTTCGATTTGCCGTATCCGTCCCGCGGGTTACTGAAGCGCCGTTTTCCCAAGTTGCAAATAAAAACTCGCGTTGTCCCAATAGGCCGCGATGCTCGTGATCTTGCCTACACCGTCCACCTCCAGAAGGAACGCATGAGGCAGCTCATAATGCTTGCCTCGGTTAGGGATGTTGAGAAAGTCCTTAGACTGAGTTCCACCGATGACAACCTCGGCCGCTACATTTTCCGCGTTACCAAACATGGACTGGACGGTTACGTGCAGATCCGGGAAGGCATCGATTATGCCAGACCAAATGGTCTTGCCCACATCGCGAACGTTGCCTAGCCCCTGGTTACCCATGGGCATGTAGCGCAATTGTGCGCTATCGCTGCAGGCGGCAAGCATCTTATCGATGTCATGGGCGTTGTAGGCTGTGAAGAATGTACGCGCAGCCTCAACAGCTTCACTGGCGCCGGTTGCTACAACAGCCATCACACTTCCCCTGAAGTGGATTACCGGGAGGTTTTCCCGGATTGTTGAAGCCGTGGATCGCGCTGACGCAGCTCGTCGATCTTTTTTGCCGCCTCCGCCTTGGTCATATTCGGATCGAAACGCTCTCCGGTCTCTTCGCTCAATGTCCTTAGATACGATGCCTGTGCCGGTGTCATCGGCTCATCCTTGGTTTTCCATTCATCCGGGTTCCTCTGGATGTTCGAGCCGGGGGCGGCGTTTTGCTGCGAATTGCGGGTAGCCATATTGTCTTCCTCCCATACCAAAGCGAGGCCTCGCATATAGCCGCCAGATTAGCGTTGGACGGTCTTTTTCGCGCTGATGAGCGTCAGTACGGAGCGGGCATCCGAAATGTGGGTGCGGGTTCTCCCGCCAACCGTCTGCCTACTCGGAAACTTCCCCGATTGGATAAGGAGGGCTCACCAAAGCTGGCGGCGGAAAGGGTTGGTGACTTCGCGCTGGGCCGCACGGCAGCATCAGCGTTTCCTATGATTTGCTGTTACGGGGCCTAATGATAGCCGCGCGAGCGCCTACGAAGCGCTCTATAGCGCCTATGGCGTGGTTAATAGTTCGCACACAGGGCCTATGGGCGTGGTTAACAGGCGCGCCGTAAGCGCCACGATGCGCGAAAAACACCCGAAAAAGCGCGTTTTTGCCTACGAATTTTGTGCTTGAAAAGTACAGAAATTCCTTGTTCACCCTGTGAATTAACCATCCGGCCGCCGAAGCAGTCCGCGCTCAGTCGCGCCGCCAAAGAATTTTCGTTTTAGTTCCATGCCCTTACCCGCATTAAAGCTTTAGCAAAGCGATTTGCCTAAAGTAGGGAATTAA
>JBAUNL010000737.1:0-6962 GCA_049579205.1 Rhodomicrobium sp.
CGCGTATCCCATCAGGGCCAGCCGGCGCGATCCGGCGCATCAAAGGCCGGACACACGTCAGCACGGGATTGCGCGCCGGAATTTTCCGATCTTAGGTCTTGCCCCGGAACGGGGCCGTCCACACACAATGATTCATGATGCATGCTGGAGGAGGCCAGCATGCATGACGCGAGCCTATTCGATAGATTTGCGTGAGCGTGTTGTGAATGAGGTGCTGTCGGGCGCGACTGTGCGGGAGGCTGCATCCTTGTTTGGGGTGGCGGTCTCGACGGTGGTCAAGTGGAGCCAGCGGCAACGGGCAACGGGGAGCGTGGCCCCAAGCAAAGCCGGCGGCCATAGGCGGCCCATCTTGCGCGAGGAAGCCCGTATCTTCATTGTGAGGCGGATCGCCGAGAAGCCCGATCTTACCGTCCGGGCTCTTCAGGCCGAACTCCTGGGCCGGGGGCTCAAAGTCAGCCACGACACCGTTTGGAAATGCCTCAAGGCCGAAGACTTGAGCTGTAAAAAAAACCGTATTCGCTCAAGAGCAAATGCGCCCCAAGACCGCGCGGTTTCGGGCCCGCTGGAAGGCGTATCAGCATAAAATCGATCCCAAGCGGCTGATCTTTGTGGATGAGACTTGGATCAAGACCAACATGACGCGCGCTCGCGGCTGGAGCAAACGGGGCACCCCCCTCAAGGCAAGAGTCCCCCATGGAAACTGGCAGACGCTCACCTTCATGGCTGGCCTTCGCCTGGATCGCATCGATGCACCGTGGGTGCTTGACGGACCTATCAACCGCGACAGCTTCGAAGCTTGGGTTGAAACCCAACTCATCCCCCTTTTGAAGCCTGGCGATATCGTGGTCCTGGACAATCTCTCCAGCCACAAGAGCGCAAGAGCCGGGAAAGCAATAAGGCTGCAGGCGCCCATTTGTTTTTCCTGCCGCCCTACAGTCCCGATCTCAATCCCATCGAGCAGGCCTTCGCCAAACTCAAGACCCTGATCAGAAAGGCAGAAGCAAGAACGGCCAACGAGCTTTGGAAAGCCGCCGGCCGCGTCCTCAAGACCTTCACTTCAACCGAATGCTCAAGCTACCTTAGAAATGCAGGCTATGCTTCCGTCTAAGACTGACAGACTCTAGTGTAAGACTGGTGGTAGGATGAAGCAGCCGGAGCACCGCCACGAAATCGGTGAGATCGTCTTCGAGCTGGCCCACATAGTCGATGTCGCCACGGCGTCCGGAGTTCCCATGGCCGCGCAGAACTGGCACGTAAACTGACGACCCAGCATCGCGCAGTGCCTTGGCAAGCGGATGCATGCCGCTGCCGTCGTCAGACGAGCCGTGGATCAATACCACCACTTGCCCGCCACCGCCGTCATAAACCCTGTAACCGAGTCCGGCGCCGTCTCGCGCGAGATTAAGTCTGCAGCACAGGCAGATCGCTGAAATCGACGCCTTCGAAAGGATTGCTAACCGAAGCCAAAGCGGGTGGCTTCACAGGCGGATCGAACGCCAGCACGGCGCCCAGGACACCTAAAACCACGACAATCAATGCGCCTAAACCCCAAAGCACTTTGCGCATCTTATGACCCCCCTTATGCCGGATATTCGACGGGCGGTTTCGCCGCTCGGCCTCTAACGCAAATCTGCAGAAAGTCGAATGACAGCTCACAGCCGGCGTTGATGCGCATGATCATAACGTCCAGAGTCTCGATGATAAAAAGGCGGCCTATGGATCTGGCCGCCTTTGCGTTTTCGATTTGCTTCGGCGAAGCGAACTAGGATTTGGGTGGCATAATAACCGCATCGATGACGTGAACGACCCCATTCGACGCGCCAATGTCTGCCGTGTTGATATGGGCCTTGTTCACCTTGATGTTATCGTTCCCATCAATTGACAGCTCGATGCCCGCAAGAGATTTCCGGGAGAATCGTTTGCCCCTCATCACGTCGGACATGATCTCGCCGGAGACCACATGATGTTTGAGAACACGGACGAGTTCGCTGCGATGTTCGGACTTGAGCAGGTGTTCCAGTGTTCCGGCCGGCAGCGCTTCGAACGCTTCATCGGACGGAGCGAAGATTGTGAAGGGGCCCTTTCCCTTTAACATATCGGCAAGTCCTGCGGCGTTCACAGTGGTGACGAGTGTCTTAAGGGTGCCGGAATATTTTGCAGTATCCAGAATATCTGAGGTATTCTTTGCTGATGATTTAAGAGCCAAGCTCATATTGTTGAACCTTTCGCATGTTTATATTATCGCTGCGCCAATTGTAATACATGGATCAGAATAGAGCATATTTGGATTTTCTCATACTTGTAAATTATAGCATTATCTATATTTTACAAGAGCCGAATATTACACTCAGTAAAATGCGTTAAATCCCGAATAGGAGCGCCTCAATTTTGGCTCGTATTTTCCAAACGCCGCCTCACAATACGGAACGCATCGCGAACGCTATCTGCATCGCGTCATGCCGCTTGCCCGCGCTTGGATCATGATTGACGTTGATATCTGGACCCCCTTCGACCGTAAGCCGCACGCGCAGCCTGTAAGGATCCCAGAGAAATGCTTGGCCCCCGGCTTGGTGATAACAATAGTCGACGAGGTCACCCGGGCATCCACATCGCGAAGATTTTCTATTTCATTGCGAATGTAGCCTTCGATTGCATCTGATTGCTGGACACCATCAAAGGTGATTTCTATTGGAGCAAGCATCATATGAGCCTCATTGTTGAGTTGAATTCAGACGGTACGCCAGGTTGATGGATGGTAGCGGCCCGCGAGCGTGACTAAGCTAAAGTTACTTTTTTGGATGAATTTTGGGGTGAATCCAGCCGGGATGGATTCTTATGTTGGCTCCCATCCGGCAGGTCTAGCGCGTCTCTGTCCTTCCGCGCTTAAGCGGTAAAGCCGGAATCCAGACTCCCTTTTTGTCTGATCCTCGCAAACAAGTTCTTGCGCGATCAATTCCTCTAGCGCTCTTACTGGGACATCCAGATCTTTGATGCCTTGCATGAGCCGTTTGCACGGGCAGACCGGAAGAGTCACGCATGGCGATGTAGTCGCCTCCTTGCGTGCGGGGATCCCATTCCCACTCGATATAGGGGCCTTCCACACTAAGTTCTTTGAGGATATCCTCGGAAAGCAGCCGCACCCGATCTCCTTTTTTTGGCATTTCCTCTCAAATGGGGTGATGCAGACTGGGCTTAAACTGAGGCTCTTTTGCGCCAGAGGCCAAGCAAGTCTCGGGGTGGACCTGCCATCGCGGGCGCGCTGGGGATCAAGATCGAAACTGTCAGCCGCGCTTGCCACTCTCTACTACTGGTCGATTATATGGAGGCATTGCCAAGACTCACGGCTCAATAGACTGCTGCGGAGATGAAGTGATCGGTCCGTGGTAGCGGAAGGAGGGATGAAAGAGATCTAGGCGGCTTTCGACCTGCGGTGAGTGTTGCTCCGCTGCGGCGGAGCAGCCGCACGGGCCTCAACGTTATTCAGTCTCGCATCACAGTTCGAGGTATGAAAGCCATAATTGTTACCACCTGGTGGATGGGACGAAAGGGTACAAATACAAAGGTAAATATATTGGACAACTTAAGCGAGGAACTGCCGTTCTCTCCCAATTTACTCCCCAGTCGGATTAGAATTCTTCTAAAACGTACTGTTAATTTAACGCTGTGGCCTATTTATGGAATGCCTTACGCTTGGCTACTCCCCATTTCGGGGTATTTTTTGTGCTGTACTTCAGGAATTTGCAAATATTTCGAGTGATTTTGGGGGAATAGGGATAATCATCCAGAAAAGACGGAGAAGAGCTGAAACACCGCCCGTTACTCCACATTCGATGACCGCTTTCTGATCGCACCTCGGCGCGCACGACCACTTCTGGAAGTTTCCACTT
The DNA here is from genome assembly GCA_049579205.1 of Rhodomicrobium sp. GTDB lineage: Bacteria > Pseudomonadota > Alphaproteobacteria > Rhizobiales > Rhodomicrobiaceae > Rhodomicrobium. Next base: position 3,888 of record JBAUNL010000737.1, read on the forward strand.
AGTGGAAAACACGTGAATTTGCTTGGCCTGTGTCAGCTGGTGCTGACCCATACTCGGGCGCGGCCTCATGCTTTGACGCTGACTTCCACCGCCATGCCCACAAATGCGCCCGTCCCTCCCACGAAACTGCCCGCCACGGGCATTGCCTGCCGGATGTCGCGCGCAACTGCTACGGGTATCAGATTGAAGCCACCGACACTGCGGTTCGCCGGATCGAAGGTGATCCAGCCCGCCCCGGGCACGTAAACTTCCGCCCATGCATGCGTCGATCCCGCAATATCCTGACCGGGATTATAGAGATAAGCGGACACAATCCTTGCCCCAAAACCGAGGCTGCGCGCCGACTCGACAAACAGGACCGCAAAATCCCGGCACGATCCCCAGCCCCGGTCGAGAGTCTGCAGCGGAGACTGCGTGCCTTCCTCCTCCCGGCTCTGATAGCTGATCCAGTTTGAGACACCCGCGCATAGGTCCTTCAAGAGCGCAAGCGTGTCTGTTGAGCTGCCGTGAACGAATGCACGGGCCCAGTCCCTCAAACGGCCGGAAATGTCATGGTATTGCTGCATCGTCAATGCGCCAAGGTCGGTGGCCTCATCACTTGAATATTGAAAGGGGTAGACGATGGCGGAGGCGGCAATATCGAAGACGGGCCAAGCGGCGGCGTTAAGCTCAATTACGACGGAACTGCCGATCACGAGAGTGTCCGCCATGTTCTGAAAAGTGGCGGTCGCGACGGCGGGCGTTACCTTAACGTCGCTTGAAATAAGGCGAAGATCGCCGCTTTCGCGCGGGCGAAGCATCAAACGGTGCGGCCCGAAGCTTACCCGCTGCCGGTAGCGAAAGGTTGTCCTGTGCTGGATTTTAAGCGTCTTCAACAGAGGCTCCAAAATACAGTACTCAAACGATTTTATGACAAAACTGCTTATATATCCCGGCCGATCGAGTGGCCATCCTCGAAGGCCACCGCCCGCACAGCGTCGCCGCCGTTCATTCGTCGTTGACCTCGTCGAGCCCCATGTCGAATTTCGCATCAGCGAAATTTGTAAGGGATTGCCAATCGCGGTCTTTGTCATAGTTCTCGCAATATTGCTCAAATTTACCGGGTTGAACATTCACCATGACAATGGTTTTGTTTAGCCTCGTGCCGCTTTGAATGCGTATGTTTTCGCGGATCGAAAACGTGGCGAAGTCAATGCCAATCCCGGTCGGGGCGTCCTTGAACGCGGGCTCCTTCGGCATCAGCGCTTGGAAGGCTAGGTAGTCCTCCGCATTAATCAGGGGTTCGACTTTGACCATAGTGTCCTCCATAATTCGAACGGCAATACGACGGCGAAATTGATCATTGCATAGAAAGTTAGCCTAACGGGATTTTTCGACGAAAAAAGCAGTTAGGTCTACATGATTAAGCGCGAGGGCTAGAGGCGGTCCTTTGGGAGATCCAACCCCAGCTTCTCGCAGACGCCGCGAACCAAATCCGCATCGAGGTGATGATGCGATCCGGTCAGCGGCAGTTCCGCGAGACCCAGCTCTCGCGATGGATCGTCAGAGGTCCGTGTCCCTCGCCCCGTTGATGCGCTTGTGTGTCAAAACAGCACCCGCGCTCCGAAAGCCATTGGCGGAATGTGTCGATCTCCATTGATAGTCTCCATCTCTTCTCAGCGTTCGTGACCGGCGCTGCCCAGGGGTGACGCAAGCTCTCTCGCGTCGTGCGCTTAGCCGCTGTCTGTAATGTCGGAGAGTAGCACATCAATGAAAGGGTGTAGGCGGTTGAATGCCAGGCCTCGCTGATAGTCGCTGGCGACGATGTGCTGAATTGCCGGAAGGTTTCATTTGCCGGGAGCGTTGTATTCGTGGCTCTTGAGGGACGTCTGGGATCAGCCGATCGTCCATAACGCGCTTAAGTGCCATCAGCGGCTGCGCTCCATCCCAGCGATGAAGGAGCAGGCCGTCGCTATTACGGGGCTCGCGTCAGTGGCGAAGTGGACGAACTGCGGTTCAACAGAGCCCTCGTTCGGTAGCTTCCGCGGGGACGCTCGATGTGATGTCCTTGAGCATTTGTCATTTGCGTAGATGGGTATGCTTATAAAGAATAACGAGGCCATTCAAGAACCCTATTGCGGCCGCTTCCCGAATACCGAAGCGAAAAGTAATGGCGGGGACCGTAGCGCTCTGAATAGAGTTCGGGTCTAATGCGCTTGGCTCAGGCATACCATATTCAGTTGGCATCTCGTCGCCAGTCGATCGGACGGCCGAGCCCCGGTGATAGACCATGACAGGTTCTGCTTCTCTCACGCCAATATTCGACGACTTTCTCTTTGCGCGGATCAATGCAGACAGCGAGGAGACCCCGCTCAGCATGCTTTCGGTGCTGGCACGCCTTGGCTTTGATCCATGGGAAGAGGCTGCGAAGCTCGCCCAATTGCCTCGCGCGTCCGCGGTCCAGAGATTAGTCTCATTGATTGCGGCCATACCCAGTGCTTACCCCGATGCCGGAACGGTTTCCAATCGCTTGATATGCCTTTTGCCGTCTCCGCCCGGTCTAACGATCCCTCGTCGCCCGAAGCTTGGCTTCAGCGACCTGTTAAGCACAAGGTTGGCCGTTGCGATCGCCCTCGCCCTAATTTTCATTATACAATTGGTGGTCATGACTCGTTAGACAGCCATTCCGTTAGCTGAAGCGCACGCCCTTTCATCCAGCAACGTTCTTCCCTAAGCAATCTTGATGTGCGTAGAACGGCGCCCTTGGATCGTATTCTAGAAGATCAACCTAGATAGGTTTAACCGAGGAGGCAATCATGGCCAAGGGCCAAAGAGAGGCAACCGCGAACCAAAGAAACCCAAAGCAGAGAGGCAGCGCTGAGGCAGAGCAACAGCTGCCGCGGAGAAAAGCAGGAGATCTTCGTTTTCGAAAGAAAAGCCTTCGGGTGCCTCGGGATGTCGATCGTCACCTGAGGTGGCCCCGGTTGTTCGGACAGAATTTCCGCTTCGATAAGTGGAACGTCTGCCGGGGTTAAGCCGCCAAGCGGACTGGCGGCAAGCTGTGCGCTCCGTAGTAAGCTTGATCGGGCGTCCTGC
>JBAUNL010000738.1:0-18753 GCA_049579205.1 Rhodomicrobium sp.
CCCCTCTATGCAGAGATGACGGCTGAACTGCCGCCGGATGTTTACGAGCAGCTCGGGGAGGCCGTCCGAAAGAACGAGGAGGCGGTCAGGCAGGCATTCGAGGCCTTTGCGAAAGCAAACCAGCTCAGCCACGAATGGCGTTACGTTGATATCTCATTTGGATTTGGGAAGAGCGAGGCTATGGCAGAGAGCCACTGCGCTGACCTTATCGTCTGCGCAAAGCGCACCGAGGACATGTCCGATCCATGGGGGGACTTTGCTGAAACAGCAGTTCTCCAAAGCGGCCGCCCTGTTTTGCTGCTGCCTCAGAATATGCAGGGCACCTCTTTCGGCAGGCATGTTGTGGTCGCTTGGAACGCAACCCGCGAGGCAGCCCGGGCCGTTTTCGATTCCCTTGACTTCCTGCGCAACGCAGCAAGCGTCAGGGCTGTCTCTTTGATTGCCAATGAGGCTGACAGGGGTGAAGCCACAGCCGGAGGAGCGAAGCTGCTGGCGGCTCTTTCCCGTCACGGCATTCTCGCGACTTTCGATGTTTCAGTCGCGGGTAGCGAAAGCACAGGAGAAATGCTCCTCTCGCGTCTCATGGATGAAGGCTGCGATCTTCTGATTATGGGAGGCTATAGCCGTTCTCCCTTGCGCGAGATGATCTTCGGCGGTACCAGCCGCTCCATTTTGCGCGAGACTTGGGTTCCCACTCTGGTGTCGCACTAGTGTCGCCGCGAAACATGGCACCCGGCGGTCAAGGATTGATTGGGGTCAAAGCGCGATCCACGGGCTCAATTAGGATGATATCAGCATTAGCGTCAAGGAGTGTGATATGTCATAGCAAACCTGGAACTCGCGCCCAAGAGGTCCAGGAAGGTCTTGCGGCTGCCCAAAGGAGCTTTAAAACGCAGTTCGCGGACACAGCGTTCGAGCTCGTTTGCGGCCGCGTCTGCATCTTGCATGGGCAGATGTGCAAAACCGGCATAACGCGCAGGCTGTTTCTCGATCTGGCCCGCAAGGAAATCATTTGCTTCCCGGGCAAGCTTAATCGCAACCCCCGTATCTTTCTCGGCTTGGACACCGGGTGTGGTAACCGACAAGACCGCGACCTCGATGCCAGCGTTGTCCATTGCTTGGAGCCGGAGTTCGCCGAATTCCAAGAGCCGCTCCTCGAACCGGCCAAAGAATGAGGAAGCAAGGCTCGACTTGGGGCCGACCGCATAGCGGGACAGGCCGGGAGTGGTGAAATGCTCTTCCAGGGCGACCTTTCTCATCACGCCTTCCTTTGCTAGCTGCGCGGGTAACCGACGGTTTGCGCGAATGTTACAAACTGCCCCTCGCGCAGGTTCAGCGCATGTTCGAGCTTCTCGTAGGGGACAGCCCCGCGGAAGACAGTGCCCAAGCCTTCGGATGCGCAGAACAGGTAGACATTCTGACCGATGAACCCGGCATCGACAGAGGCGTAGAGACGGCGCTCGCTGGGGCTGATGTCCATCATGCGCTCGCTGTGTGCGACGTAGATGAGGTTCACAGGCGCTGTTGCGGGGAAATCCTGGAGGCCAGTAAGCGCGCGTATATCACCCGGTACATAGGGCTGAAGCACATGCGCCTTTGGTTCATAAATCCACACCCCATCGGCCCGAGAGACATAGATGTCGATGACCATGACATGCCGCCAATAGGGCGCGGTCCTGTCGCCGCTGGGGCGGTTGACGCCAAAGGCAGCCCAGAGCAGCCCCGACAAAGTCTCCGCAGAAAGCGGCCGGTCCGAATATTCTCGCGTCGAATGACGGAGCTTGAGGGCGGACATGAGCGGCATGCCGCCCTCCATCGATACCGGCGGCAAAGCGATTGGTTTTAAATCCTGCGCTCCGGCAAGGCCGGATGGGCTGGCCAGTGCGGCCGTTGCAAAAAGCCCTGCCGTGGCTTCGCGCCGAGTCATCATCGTTTCTCCTTGACTACCGGCAGAGACCGGCATTACCGCCGTCGCTGAACCAGCCGGCGAATTTCTATGAAAGGCTGAGTAGGCTGCAATTGAAGGAGTGAAGAGCCACAGAGCAGCCGGAACTGCTCTGCGGCTCTGCTCATATCTCAGCTTGCTTTAATGCTGATCTTCTTCTCGGCTTTCAAAGCTTCGGGCTTCTTGGGAAGCGAGATCGTGAGCACGCCATTTTTAAAGTGGGCGTCGATTTTGTCGGCATCGACGCTTTCGGGAACTTGAAAAGTGCGCTCAAAGCTACCGAACTGACGCTCCGAGACGTAATAGCCTTTCTTTTTCTCTTCCTTACTTTCCTCGCGCGTGCCCTTCACTGTAAGGATCCCGTCCGAGAGCTTGACGTCGATGTTCTTCTCGTCAAGGCCTGGAAGGTCGGCAGTGACCTCGAACATGCCGTCCTTTTCACCGATATCTACTGATGGGCTCCAAGCAGATGAAGAGAGTGCCCGCCGGAAAAAGCTGGTTTCCGGTGCGCGCCACCGTGTGGGCATGCCCCAGAAGCTTCTGTCAAATTCCTCGAAGACCCGATCGATCTCGCCGCGAAGGCCGCCGAAGAAGTCGCGTGGTCTTGCCGGCGGTAGGCTTGCCCGAGCTTCGGCAGGTGTCTTTACTGGTGTTTCGGCCATGATGGAAATCCTCCTATGGTACCGCTAAGCAATAGCGAAATAATAAGAGGAAAGTCACAGCTTGCCTTGATCCGCGTCAACTCTGGGCGCCATACGCTATTTTTTGCGGCGCAAAACCTGACAGGTGGCAATATTTCTCCCGCCCACTTGAGGTTTCTTTCCGGGTGAGTTCCGCTGGACATCAGTAAGTCGCGCCGGACGCCCGCAATTCCTCCGGAACTTGTTCGATTGGGATGCCCGCATTCATCTCAAGGTAGCTCGCCAGCTCTTCGCGCTCCGCAGGGGTGATCTTGATGACAGCATGGCTCGGCGTGCTCAGGGTACCGAGCCAGGCCGTTTTGGTCCGCTGTTGTGTCACGACCACTGTGATGATGTGACAGCCCTGGCAATTGGCGAGTGCCAAGTCGCGCCCATCCTTAGGCAGATTACGCGTCCAATCGGTGCGCGCCGGGTCTGCCGGGACCTGATTGGCCGGCAATGGCATGTGGAAGGAGAGATAATCAGCAAGTGTGAGCCGTTCCTTGTCACTCAGCTGCTGTAACGCGGGAATGGCTTTACTGTGAGCATTCAAGTAGCTCGACCATTCGTCGCGCGGGTGCTTGCTTGCGAGCAAAGGTTTGAGCTCGCCGGCCGGGGGCTTGCTGGTGGCAATGCCGGTCAGGAACGTCCGGCCGCCTGAAGGGATGAAAGTCAACTGCTCAGCAGTCTGCGCAACAAGCGGCTGAACAAGGTAACCGCCGAACATTCCGGCAAGGGCGCAGGCGGCTAGAGACATGAAGCGCATGATACCGTCCTTTCTCTAATTCGTTGCTCCAACCGGCGGCATCTCTGACGGCGCCTCGGATAAGGCGACCTTGGTGCAGGAGAACACCGGCACACACAGTTCGCGATCGATATGCTCCGGCGGAAAGCCGTTCTGGCGCATCCGATCGATCAAAAGGACGGCGGCATCGTCGTAGAACTGCTCGCCACAGGTGTTACACACAAGCGCAGGCACGTCTTCGATCACGACCAAGCGATCATTGTGCCAAAACGCCGAACGCACATGGGCATGATGGGTGTCCGTGCTTTCGCAAACGGGACAAGGAGCGGATAGCTGTGGAGTAGCGTCCATCATATGTACTATTCCTGTGGTTCGAGGAGTTCCAATGGCAGAGCCTTGCCATTGGGTTTTGGATCGATTTGCGGTCAGCTCACCAGTTTCGTGGCGGCCCGCACGATGTGGCCGGTATTGGGACGCATCCAGTTGAACATTTCGGGAGATGCGGGTGGCGGCGCATCCGGAAATGCGATGCGCTTGTAGCGCGCGCCGTCTACGTTCTCGGCCACGCGCGCAATCACTTCGGCGCCCGGGCAGAGCGTGTAGTAGGACTGATCGAACGTGAGCAACCGCTTCGTCTTCTGCACCGAGGCAACCAGGGTTTCGGTGTCCATTGGCTTGAGCGAGCGCAAGTCAATCGCTTCGACCTTCATTCCGGTCTTCTGCAGTTGACCGGTAGCCTCGAGCACCGCGGTCATTCCGGGGCCGGAGCTCACAATCGTTAGATCATTGCCGGCGGTACGCACGGCCGCCTTATCAAGTGGTACGGTGTATTGCTCGTCGGGAACCTCTTCGCTCAACTGGCGGATGCCCTGGGGAAAGAGATAGACCACCGGGTTAGGGTCTCGGATTGCCGAAGCCATCAAGCCCTTTGCGTCATAGGGTCCCGACGGAATGACGACCTTAAGCCCTGGGATATGAGCATAGTAGCTGTCGCACTCATAATCGGAATGCTGTCCGCCGAACCCGGCGGCCTGGCCTGAAATTTCGATGATGAACACCACCGGCATCGTGGAGTCCCCGCCGCTCATGTAATGCAGTTTGCCGGCGTGGTTCTGGAGCAGCTCGAAGGGAATCTGACTTCCCTGATAGGGGATGTAGGTCACAGCGGTGCTGCCTGCCAACCCTGCGCCAAGTGTGGCCCCGGCCATCCACATTTCATCGATCCCGGTGTTGACGACGCGGGTGCGGCCAAACTCCTTCTCCAGATTGATGACCGGCGTTCCGGGGTTCGAAGCGACCGCGGGCGTCAGTTCGAAGATCCAGGTCATCTCTTTGCGCTGGCGCATCTCGTGCTGCACGGCCTCGTACATCGCGTACATAGAGCTCTTGCTTGCCATTGTCTTTCTCCTATCTCCGAATGGGGTTGCGGTCCTGCGGTTAGCCGAACTGGCGCGCAGGAACGGTGCCTTCAACGAATACGTTTTTCAGGGCGTCTTCGGGCTTGCACAGCGGTTGTTTAGCCTCCCACTCGAAGGCTTCCTTGACTTCCTGCTTCATGGCGGCTTCGATGGCACCGGCCTTGGCCTGGTCAATGACACCCCACGAGATCAGGGTGTTGCGGCAGATGTCGACGGGGTCTCGCTGCAGCCAGTCGCGCAGCTCCCGTTCCGGGCGCCACGAGGTGATTGCTTGCGGATCGTAGCCGAAGGAGCCGAGTTTACCGGCTTCGGCTCCGGGCGCGCCCCAGTGGGCATAGTAACGGTAGGTCTTTGCTTCGATCAGGGTCGGCCCGTCGCCGGCACGCGCACGCTCCACCGCCTCTTTCATCCTATTGTAGACCTGCATCACGTCCTGGCCGTCCACAACGACACCGGGGACGCGGTACGTGCTGGCAGCAGTCGCAATGTCCTTCATCGGGCAGGAATAAGAATAGTGCGCGAATTGGTGGTAGAGGTTGTTCTCCACCACATAAATGAAGGGCAGCTTGAGCAGCGCCGCGTTGTTCATTGAACTATGGAACGCGGCAGTCGCGTAAGTGCCATCGCCGCCGAACACAACGGCAACCTGTTTGCTGCCTCTGGCGCGGAATGCGAACGCCGAACCGGAGGCAATTACGGCCGCTGGGCCGACGATTCCGTCAGCGCCGATGTAACCGACAGACTTGTCAGCGAGGTGCATTTCTCCCGCGTATCCGCGGTTTAGGCCGGTCGCCTTGAAATTGTATTCGGCGGCCAGTTTTTTCATATCGACGCCCTTGGCGATAGCATGTCCGGTCGGACGATGCGTGCCGTATATGACGTCGATCTGGCTGAACGGTCCTTTGTTGTTGAGCGCCGCGCAGACGCCTGTTGCGACTGCTTCCTGGCCGGCGTACAGATGTATCAGATTGCGGAAGCTGCGGTCGCTCAGCTGTTTGTCGGCTAGAGTACGCTCGAACCACCTGATGCGCAGGATGGTCGAGAACATGTCGATCAATTTTTCATTAGGCAGATCTTTTGCCCAATACCCGATTTCACCGTCAGCCCAGGCGACTTTACTGCCCACCGACACCGCTGCACCGGCAGCGGCGAGTCCCTTCAGAAGCGTGCGGCGCGTCGTAGATGTACGATCTGTGACGTCTCTAGTGAGTTGATCAGAGCTTGCCATGGTGATCCTCGCGTGTAAATATTCTGGCTTTCTAAGACTTAATCTTGTTATTCCAACCCGCTTTGATGGAAGTCAAATAGGTTTAAATTAGCTTTGTCGGTCATTGTTCAAAAAATATAAATTTTTTTAAACTGCATCTTCTTGATGGATTCTCAAAGAATAGTTCAAAATTCAAAAAGTGAAGAGTGCGCTTTTTATTGAAGCGGCTACGACAGTGTCACTTTGCCTGTAGGCGATATAGGTAGTCAACGATCGCCTGTATGCGCGCGGGCTCAAGAAGATCGCCCCATACCGGCATTTTCCGAGGGCCGTGCGTCCTGACACTGGTTCGCCCGTCAATTTGCTCGTAGACCCGTTCCATTGGAAAAGCGCCGCCGTTTCGTTGGGAAAGCGTCGTCAAGTCCGGCAAGCTCACTCCTTCAAGAATCGGCGCGTACCGACCGTCGCCTTTGCCGCTCAGGCCGTGACAGACGGCGCAACTCGCCTCAAATTCCTGTTTGCCGATATCGATCTGGTCGGCCGCCGATGCAGCTTGCACCGGGAGAGATAAACCGAGTGCGGCTACCGCAGCGGCTTTCAGGTGTGTTATTTTCATGTTCAACCTTCCCATTAACAAAGTTGATGGGTCTCTTTTTCCGGCCATCGAATACGCACACAGCTTAGCGCGCGGTGCCGTATTCTCTCTTCTGCCGTTTAATGGCGCCGTGTCCTATGCCATTGCGCCACCCGATCTAAAGCTTGCAGCAAGGGCACCGGCCTTGGCGCGGGCATAAGCTTGGCGCTTGTTGCCGTCCTGCTCCAATCGTGGCGTCAAATTTGGCCGGTCCCGTGACCGGTGTATTGCTTGCCTCGCAGGCGAGTTGATCCTGGCAGTCTGAGGCCTACCCCAGAGTTCCTCACCTTGACTGATATCAACATCGCCCTAAGGCGAGTGCTTTGATACAAATCAAGGATGCACGGCTATCCGTCCCTATACTTCTTCCCATGAGATCGGCGAGACTCATTTTATCAAGGGAGGAAAGCTACGAAGAGATTTTCTATCCATTATCGCCGCTTGATCCTGTCGGACACCCCGCGCATCGGCGAATATGAATGTCTTCTTTTGCGGATTATTTCGCGCAAATGCGGTGACCGCGGTTCTGGCTGATGCAAACAGCAAACCGCTGCCGTATTCATCCGCGTCAAACAGAGACAGCCGCGCGAAACCTAGTATTCATCTGCTGAGGAGGAACGCCATGGCCGAGAGCGCAAAGTTTTCACGCCGTGATCTTTTAAAGAACGCAACTGTCGCGACGGCAGCGGCCGGCGTATCGAGCCTGGCCGCTGCGACCAGCGCATCGGCACAAGCCGAGCCGGCGCCGGCCGCATGGAATCGGGACGCTGATGTCGTCGTGATCGGCGGTGGAGCCATGGGCCTTCCCGCTGCGATCGCCGCGAAGGAGGCGGGTGCCTCGGTGATCCTTGTTGAAGCTGAGCCGCATCTCGGTGGTCACGCTGCGACGAGCGGTGGCAATGTCGTGCTCGGCGGCGGCACCGCCGCGCAGAAGAAGGCCGGCATCGCCGACTCCCGGGATTCGTATTTCCGTGACCTGACCGATTGGTCCGTGGTTGAACCAAACGGCTTTCCCGACTATCGCTACAACGACCGCGAGGTGGTACGCGCTTTCGTAGATCACAGCCCGTTGGCATATGACTGGCTGATGGCGCACGGTGTGGTCTTTGTCGACAAGGCTCCCGACTCCTTCGATGGCGTTTCCTCCGGCAATTCAGCGCCGCGGGTCATGCACGCTGCCGCTATGAACTGGACGGATGTTTGGACCGGCAAGCCGCTCGATGCCGATATCCGCGAAGTCACGGCCATCGGCGCCGGCGTTACCGGGCCTCTCGAAGCCGCCGCCAAGAAAGCGGGTGTCGAAATCCTGCTCGAGCACCGCATGACCAAGATCTACCGCGAGCACCCGGCCGGCGGCCGGGTGCGCGGCATCGCCGTGAACTACAAGGGGCAAAAGCTCAACATCCGCGCGCACAAGGCCATCATCGTCGGCACCGGCGGCTCGACCGGAAACATCAACTTCCGCCGCATGTTCGACCCGCGTTTGACCGAAGAATATTGCTGCTTAGCCGGCATGCCATGGTCCAACCAAGACGCCAGCGGTGAATTGGCGGCCATGGCGATCGGCGCCTCGCTCTCGGGGCTCTATAACCAGACGGGCGAGTTCGGCTCCAACATCAGCAAGCCGGGATTTGTTGGTTGCCAGTACAATTACCTGCCGATGGTGCAGTTGATCGAGTCGTGGAATCCGGGCAGCGCGGTTTTCGACAAAGCCCGCGCTACCGGACTGCGCGTGATGAACTGGCAGGACGTCATCCTCGTTAACATGCTGGGCGAGCGCTTCTACGACGAGACCTCGGGCGGCTTCACGGCAAACGATGTTGATTCGATTAAGCCTTACACTCAGTACAGCTATCTCAACGCCAAGAACATCAAATATAGCCCTAACAACTATCTCAACGCCGCGCTCGCGGGCATCGGTGACGGCCACAACGGCGGCGGGCCCATTTGGGCGATCTTTGACGCTGACGCGGTAGCCCGTGAAAAATGGGATCCGAAACTGCCCCATGTCGACCCCGAGCACGGCTTCTTCTTCACGGCGAACACGCTTGGCGAACTCGCGAGCGCGATCAAAATGCGCTACCAGCGCGTGCCGATGCCGCCGCAAAAGCTAATGGAAACGGTGGCCAGGTACAATTCCTTCGTCGACTCAGGCGTGGACGAGGATTTCGGCAAGCCCAAGCCGCTCTACAAGATCGCCAAACCGCCATTCTATGCCGCCTGGGCGACGCCCGCTGTGCACGACACCCGCGCTGGATTGCGCATCAACGATAAAAGCCAGGTGGTCGATCTCGACGGAGAAATCATCGCAGGACTTTACTGTGGCGGCGAGTCAGCAGGCGGCTTTAGCCAGCACGGCTTGGCGCGCGCCATCGTCCAAGGGCTGATCGCAGCGAAGAACGCAATCGATGAAAAAGTCTAGCATGAGCGGAGTGCCGAAGCTCGCCGTCGCCGCTTGCCTCGCCGCCGGATTCGCCCTGGGCGCACCGATCCCCGCCGGAGCCAGCGAGGCGCAGCGCTACGCCGTAGCGATAACACCGCTTCTCGATGCCGCCCGCGGCAAGCCGATTGGTTCGCTGCAGCCCGGTATTGCGGTGGACGTTCTCGGGCAATCGGGCGCCGTGACGCATATCGCGCTGCATGGCTGGTCGGCGCAGGGAACGAATGCGGTGGTGTTTTCGTCGCCGGCGCGGCGAATTGTACTCCTCAGCGGCTACAGCGGCCAAGGACAGGGCGGTGCGAGGCAGACGGCGAACCGCACGGTGTATCAGGAGGTCACGGTTGACGGTTGGGTGGAGACTGCTGCGCTTGTCGATAACGTGCAAACAGTGTGGCAGGGTGCCGCCGCGATCTATGCCGAAAAATGCGGCGGCTGTCACGAGTTGCCCGACATAAATTCGCTCGGCGTCAACCAGTGGCCGGCGATCATGAAGACGCAAGCCGCCAATGCTGGGCTCGACGCCAACGAGAGTGCGCTGTTGATGGCTTACCTGCAGGTGACTACGAGGCGATGATCTGATCCGGGAGGACCGACAATTGCGATGGCTGGCAGTGCTTGGCTTGATCGCCCGCGCGATGGCCGGCGCCGACGACCGGTTTAGGAGCTAATACTGCGTTGGCTTTGGGGATCCGAATTGGCCTGGGCGCGATAGGGAAAATGACGAATGCTGTTCACATCGTTCGAATTCTTTCTGTTCCTGCCCATCACTCTACTCGTTTTTGCAGCAGTACCCTCAAAGCATCGTTGGCTCTGTCTATTGGCCTCCAGCTACGTGTTCTACGGCCTCTGGCATACGAGCAATCTCATCTTCTTGGGGGCTGTTACCATTGTCACATATGCTTCAGCCCGAGCTATCGAGAATGTTTCGGAGAGGTGGCGGAGAGCCATATTCGCCGGCGGGTTGATTGTTGTGCTCGGCTCTCTGCTCAGCCTCAAATATTACGACTTCGCCGCGGCCGAGCTGGAAAGGCTCATGACGCCGGCGGGAGGGGCTCCCTTTCTTACCCTTTCGCGTATCGGTGTAACGGCTCCGGCCGGTTATTCCTTTTACGCTTTTTCCGCTGCTAGCTATCTGATCGACGCGTATGTGCGAAAGCTGCCTGCAACACCAGGTGCAGGACATGTGGCGCTTTATGTTGCATATTTCCCGAAGATATTTGCCGGTCCAATAGAGCGCGCAACAAGCTTTCTTCCACAAGTTCGGGGAGTCCTATTTGACCCTACTCAAGTCCTTCTCGGACTTCAGCTCTTTGGCTTCGGACTCTTCAAGAAGCTTGTGATTGCCGATAATTTGGCGCCCTTGGTGGACCACAGCTTTGCCATTGCTGCCTTCGCGACGCCAATGGACCTTCTTATCAGTGTTTATTTCTTCGCATTCCAAATCTATTGCGATTTTTCAGGTTATACGGACATGGCCATCGGTATCTCTCTACTGTTTGGCATTCGCCTGTTGGAAAATTTCCGGCGCCCTTATCTCTCGCGCAGCACTTCCGAGTTCTGGGGTGAGCGGTGGCATATCTCTCTTAGCCGGTGGTTCCGCGATTATCTCTACATTCCGCTGGGCGGCAGCCGGCAGGGCCTCCTGCGCACCTATTCGAATGCCATGCTGGTTTTTCTCGTAAGCGGGCTCTGGCACGCCGGGCTTGGATACGGTGTAGGATGGGGTTTTCTAATCTGGGGAGCACTGAACGGAATTTATCAGTGGATTGACCTCGCAACTCGCCCTGTCGGGAACTTTATTTCCCAAAAAGTGCCAGGTTTCGCGACCAGTTGGGGACTTAGCATTATTCGTGTCCTGCTAACCTTTCATTTGATTGCGGTGACCTGGATTTTCTTCCGTGCGAAGTCGATCGGCGATGCCGTGCTGATCCTCCGTAAACTTGCTTCTTATGCCTCCGAATTGCCCGGCCTTGTTATGAATTATCCGTTCACAAGCGAGCACTTGATAGGTTTCTCGCTCATCGCTCTTCTGGTTGCCACAGAGATCGCTGACGAACGCCGGCCCATCATTCAGCGCATCGCTGTGGCGCCTATTTGGCTCAGGTGGGGTCTCTACTATGGAGTGATCTTTTCTGTCATCATACTGGGACGATGGCAGTTGAAAGAATTTATCTATATGCGGTTCTGAAATCCAATGAGCCATTCACAAATAAAATCAGCATTCTTGTTCATCGCCATCGGGCTCGTCATCTATGTGGGCCTCTTCGGGGCCGCTGAATGGCTGGTCTACAAAACCGGGAAGAGCAATCCCTTCTTCAAGATCGCGACGGCAGATCAACCCGGCTATGACTGGGTCATCCTCGGCGCCTCCCACGCCATGCCGCTGAGCTTTTCTGATGTCAACTCGTTTATGGAGCGTGAGACGAAAACGAGGATTATAGATCTTGCATCACCTGGAACGGGACCCCTGTATAATCGGTTTGTCTTCGAGCAGTTCCTGCAAAGGCACAACACGAAGAACCTGCTGTATGTAGTGGATTCCTTCGCGTTCTATTACCCAGAATGGAACGAGGATCGCTTCTCCGACGCCAACCTGCTCCGCCGCACACCTTTCGACCTAGGCCTCGCGCGACGCTTCTTGACTTACTGCCGGAAGGAACAGGTCGATCCACGTGCCCTCCTCGATTACATTTCAGGATTTTCCAAAATCAATAATAGAGAGAGGTTCGAGGTTGATGTCTGGGAGGGCGAAAAACAGTTCGAGCATACTTATCGGCCTTCAGCAAGCGCAACCCGCAACCGCATCGCTTATCTCTATCCGCGGCCAACTTCAGATCTTGCGCTCTCACGATATCTTTCGATCTTCAGCTCCGTGATCGGAATGGCGCAAGAGAGAAATGCCGGAGTACTCGTGATCAAGCTTCCTGTGCCCTCTCAATTTCTTAGCCAACTGCCAGCCGAACCGGCATTTGACAGTGCAATCCGGCGCTTGCTTAATGATAAGCACGTCGAGCTTCGAGACTTTTCGCGAGCAATGGATGACCCGCGCTTTTATTTTGACACCGACCATCTTAACCGAGTGGGGACGACGGAGTTCTTTGAGCGATTCCTGAAAGCAATGTTTATCGGGAGAAGCGAGACTAGCAGCGGGGGTGAGCCGCAGGCAAAGCTTCCCTGACGAGCGAGCCAAAAAGGGAGACCTTTCAGGGAGTAGGTATTAGAAGCTGAGATGGCCCGCAATAACTGGTTCACTGCCAGGGCAGACCCCGCGCTTGATGAGAGGCACGAACGCTCTGGGACACGGCCATGGAACGCAGCTTGCGCGATCTATGAGATCGTCCGGAATGTTTGGAACAGGCAAAACAGCAGCTGCCCAGGCAAGTGCTGCAATTATTTCCGCTTTAAAAGCTAACTTGCTATTTCGGCGCAAGTTCTTGGTCGCTAAACGGCGAGGATGCCGGCGTTTTAATTGAGATAAACCCTACCCCCCCTGCCTGGTGACAACTATTACAGGCAGCCGTCAGTTCATCAAAGCCTTGCTTCAACTTGGAAATTTCTTTCGCCTTGGCCGCCTCCTGGAGGGAGTTAAGCGGCTTTGCAGCCGAGCCAACGTATTCAACGGGGATGTTACGATAAAGCACAGCAGCGTCAGTCAAGCTGTCTTTGGTTTGCTGCAATTCATAGTCTAAGAGGGCCCAGTTTTTGAACTTGATGGCAAACCAAAGTTTGATATGCCGGAGTTGAATTTGCGCCATGATGTCTGCGAGGCTAGCAACAGGGATCTTAGGCTGTCCGGGAGCGGGAAGGGGAGGTGCGGCGAAGGGCACCTCGTCGCCGAGAGCGGGCAAAATCGTAATAATCGCCAAAACTATAACCAATGACAGCACGCGCGCCATGTCTTTCTCTCCTGGTCAATTGTTCGATACCCTAACAGCAAGCCTATCGGCACGGGCGATGCTAATTGTAAATAATCTCGATCAGAATGCCATGCGGGGATACGCCCGCGGTCGCGAGAAGAACGGCAAAATCCAAGGGCAAGCCGTAAACTGAGGTTCCACCTTGGAGCATGAGAGAGCGCAGTCCATCCACTTCATAAGTCCGCGGGTTCACACGGGACACGGTCTGAAGCCAAGCCGGCATCAGCAAAATCGGATAAATTGCGTACGCATGTCTCTTCGGGACCATCCGCATTCATCTGCTGCTTTCGATGAAAGATAAGGCTCGCTCCCTTTCTCGCTTTGTGCTTCCGGTCTAGCCGATCCAATGGATCTCGGGTTCTTTTCGCACAACGGGCGGGGGCGCAAATTTGGGATGTCCTACAATAATTGGGGCAACGGGAAGGTACTCGGCTGAAAGACCGAGCGCGGCTTTGCCATCGCCCGTGGCAAGCCAAGCCTGGGAAAATCCGATCCAGCATGTCCCGAGCCCAGCAGCACGCGCTGCCAGCATCATATTTTGAGCGGCAAGGGTGCAGTCTTCGATGGCCCAGGAAGTCTCCCCTTTATGCGAGATGACGATGAGCACGGGTGCATGGTAGAAGATGTCGAAGTTTGGATCGCCTAACAGCTGCTGGAAATGATTAGCCATCGGCCCCGTAGGCAGGTTTTTAAGCATAAATGCTTTTGCGCTCTGCGAAATACTGGCGAGCAGCGCCTTTTCGCGCACGACCGTGAATGACCACGCCTGCCGGTTCACAGCGCTCGGAGCTTGAATCGCCGCGCCGATAAGTTCACGGATCATCGCCTGATCCACAGGTTCATCTGTGAACGCACGCACCGCGCGTCTGCTGTAAATCGCTTCCCTGAGGTCCATGTGACATTCCCGGATTGAGTAAACGAAGGGATTTTACTTCAGAAATTTTTTTGCTGCTTGACGCCCGTCAAAGGACTGAGGCTTTGAGCAATTAAGGCGTCTCTGAAGTGCCGCAAGCTCACATGCGGATGTGTAAAAAAACCCCGGCGCTGCTTGGGCCGTATCCGTGGACGTGCCGGAGGCGGTAGCGCCGGGGGAGTTCCGCGGAGCTCAGGTTTTCGTAGCTTCAGCGCGCCACGGATAGGCACGCCGAGCGCGGGCACGCCGCGAATAGCTACGCCAAGAACGCACCTAGGCCGAATGCACGGAATGCGCGGTCACCGGCGCGGCTATTGGCGCGGCGGGCGCTGGTATTGGTACGACTGGGGCTGGTATTGGTACGACTGGGGCTGGTGGTGAGACATCTGCTACACAAACTGTATCGCTGCCGGTTACAGCCCCGGCTATTGCAGCGTGTACGCCTACGATTTTTGCGATTGAGTGAAAGAGCCTTGCCGGGTGACAACCAGTTTCCCGGCCCAGGCTTTACTCCGCTCGCGATGCATTGACCCCCTAATCAATGAGACTGGCAGCTTGGGTCCATTGGGCTCCCCGTGTCAGCAGTTGCCAAGCCGGCGTCTCTGATATCGGAATGACTTTGCGAATACACCTCTGATCGTATTCATCGTTTACAACCGCGGCGACGCTTGACGGGGATCAAAGCGTTCGAGATCGAAGCAGGACATCTTCATGCGGTGAGGTTTGGTGCAGCGATAAAAGGCGGGGAGGTGTGCCGTGACACGTGATTTCTCCCGGCGCTCATTTATCCGGGGTTCCGCTCTAACAACCGCAGGGGTAGCCATGGCTGATGCAGCGGCGGCATTAGTTGCGCAAGCGGCACATGCACAGGGTATGGAGCCGGCGGTAGATAGGAAGGTCACGGTGGCGGCTGTCCTAACCGTGAATGGTGTGAGGCATACGCTCCAGATCGAGCCACGCATGACACTGGCGGAAATACTGCGCGGCCCGCTTGGCCTGACGGGCACGAAAATTGCTTGCGATCGTGGCGCCTGTTCAGCCTGCACGGTTTTGCTCGATGGCGAACCAATTTGCTCCTGCATGATGCTCGCCATAGAGGCTTCTGGGCGCAGGGTTACAACAATCGAAGGACTTACTCGCGGCGATGAATTGCATCCCGTGCAGGCTGCCTTCATCGAGCATGACGCTTTACAATGCGGCTTCTGCACGCCGGGCATGGTTATGAGCTGCGCGGCGCTTCTGAAACGCATGCCGGACCCAACGGCTGGCGATGTCAAAGCAGCGATCAGTGGACATTATTGCCGCTGCGGCACCTATCCGCATGTCGTAGATGCGGTGCTGGCCGCAGCCAAGGCGCGGAGGGCTTGATCATGTCAACGGACGAGACCCGCGCCGAAACATTTCCATTCGGCATTGTTGGCGCAAACCTCGGTGAGGTGAAGCGGCAAATTCCCGTGGATGAGCCTCCGCCTCTTGCTCCGAACTCAGAACTTCTTGTGATTGGAAAGCCTGCCTTGCGGCATAATGGCCGCGCGAAGGTAACCGGCGCAACTCAGTTCACCGTTGACGTCAAGCTTCCTGGAATGCTGCATGGCCGTATTTTGCGATCGCCGCTTCCTCATGCAAAAATCGGAGCTGTCGACATTGCCGCGGCAATGAAGCATCCGGGTATCGGCGCAGTTCTGGCCATTGCGAATACGTACGCACCATCCGGTGCGGCAGTCCGGTATGCTGGCACGCCAGTCGCAGCTGTTGCGGCTATTTCTATCGATGCCGCGGAAGAAGCCCTACAGCTCATTCGCGTCGACTATCATGCCCTTCCCTTCGTCGCCAGTATGGACGAGGCGAAGAACGCTGGCGCGCCCCTTGTCCATGATGAACAGTCCGCGCCAAAAGGGCATGTATCAGGCTTTCCAGCTGCTCCAAACCTGCCTCTTAATGGCAACGTTCGTGGTCCCCTTCTGATCAACCGCGGCGATCTTGAAAAGGGTTTTGCCGACGCCGGAATTATTGTCGAAGGCGAATATAGCACACAAGTGCAGACCCATTGCTGCCTCGAACCGCATGGCATTATTGCTGATTGGCGGGCGGACGGATTAACGGTTTACATGTCGACCCAGTTCACCGCCGGTGTGCGCCACGAGTTGGCGGATGCTTTCGGCCTTCCGATTGGACGTGTACGTGTCATCGTCGACGGTATGGGCGGCGGTTTCGGTTCTAAGTCCACATTAGGCAATTACGGACGTATCGCTGTTGAATTATCCCGCCAAGCACATGCCCCTGTACGGCTGATTCTCACCCGGCCAGAGGAACAGGTTGACTCAGGCAACCGTCCGTCCACCTGGCAGCGTTTGCGGATTGGGGCCCGGCATGACGGAACATTGACGGCCATTTCGCAAGAAAGTTACGGCACTGCCGGAGTGACGGTTGGCGCCGGCGTTGGAAACATCGCAGAAGCTCTATATAGCTGCCCGAACTTCCAAAGTGCTCAGCACGATGTGTTCATCAATGCGGGGCCAGGCTGCGCGATGCGGGCCCCTGGGAATGCACCGGCAGCTTTCGGGCTCGAGCAGGCCATTGATGAACTTGCAGAGCGGCTATCCCTTGATCCGCTTGAATTGCGCAACCGTATCGATCCAAGCCCCGTGAGGCGCGAGGAGAGGCGCATTGGCGCAGAGCGCATCGGCTGGCATCTGCGGAGCGCACCCGGGACCGATCCGGGTCTAATCAAGCGTGGCATTGGAGTGGCGCAGTCGCTTTGGGGCGCTAATGTGCAGATCAACTCAGCCTGTGAAGTGCGCGTGCTTCGGGACGGCTCCGTAGAAGCGCTATCAAGCGTGCAGGACATCGGCACCGGCGTTACCACTGTGCTCGCGCAGACAGTGGCGGAGGTCTTCGGCCTTCGGCCGGAAGACATCACGGTGCGAACCGGCGATACCGAGTTTCCCTCCGGGCCGCCCTCCTATGGGAGCCGCACCACAGCATCGATCACGCCCCCCGCGCGCACGGCTGCATGGCATGTTCTGAGATCGCTTTTCCGCGAAGCAGGGCCAATGCTGAATGCTAAGGCCGATGAGCTGATGGCCCTCGGCGGCCTCATACTTGTGCGGGGAGATCCGAACCGGAGCATAAGTTTTCGCGACGCGGCCGCCCGGCTGAGGACGGACCGCATCAGCGCCGTCGCGTCAAGGGCTGACGATTATGGGGGTTTTCGCCGGAACATGGGGGAAGCCGCACTGGCTCAACAGGACCTTGGCGGAGTTCAATTTGCCGAGGTGGCCGTCGATACCGAAACCGGCGTCATCCGGGTTGAGCGCGTGGTCGCTGTCCAGGATTGCGGGCGCCCAATGAACCCGAAGCAAATCGAGAGCCAGGTGCATGGGGGCGTGCTCATGGGCCTTTCCTATGCGCTGTTCGAAAACCGAATCCTCGACCAGAATACCGGCCGCATGGTGAACCCAAACCTCGAGCAGTATAAGCTCGTAGGTCCGCAAGAAACGCCCCACATCGAGGTTGTGATTCTGGAGAACTACCAAGGCCAAAGCGCAACCGATGCTTATGGTATTGCCGAGCCCTCCAATATCGCCACTGCTCCGGCCATCGCAAATGCAGTCTACAATGCAATTGGCGTTCGCCTTCATAGCTTACCCATGACGCCTGCGGCAGTCCTTGCTGCTCTCGGCAAAATCCCATTGAGGAGCTAGTCCATGAATCGCTTTGCATGGGTAAGCCCGCACAATGTCCGCGAAGCCGCCGCGTCGGCCTCCGCTCTTGTTGCCGATGCCATCACCGTCTCCGGTGCGGAAGCTCGCGGCGCCTCAGCGATTATCAAGGCCGGCGGCATCGACATTCTCGATCTCATGAAAGAGAACCTGCTCGCACCAGCAAACGTCATCAGCCTGAGCGCTATACCGGGCCTCGAGACCATCGCCGAAGATCCTAATGGTGGTTTGCGTATTGGGACGATGGCGACTTTAGCCCGCATAGCTACAAACCCCCAAGTGCGGAAACGCTACCCAGCGCTGGCCGAGGCGGCCCTAAGCTCGGCAAGCCCGCAAATTCGAAACGTTGCCACATTAGGCGGCAATCTTTTGCAGAGGCCCCGCTGCTGGTATTTCCGTTCCATTGATTATCACTGTCTCAGAAAGGGTGGAGGGCATTGCTTCGCGCTGTCGGGCGAGAATCAGTATCATGCAATTTTCGGCAATATGCCTTGCGCAATTGTCCATCCTTCCACAGCTGCCACGGCACTTGTAGCGCTTGGGGCGAGTGTCGAACTCACCAAGGCGGACGGCACGGTACGCGTTGTCCTGCTCGAAGATTTCTTTGTTCCCGTTGATCGCGATTTGCAAAGAGAGAATGATCTCAAGACAGGAGAGATATTGACGGCGATTCTATTGCCGCCGCTTCCGGCGGCCACGCGCATGGCCCATTTGAAGCAGGGGGAAAAGGATTCCTTCGATTGGCCCCTTGCTGATGTCGCGGTGGTGCTAGTGCTGGAACCTCAGTCAGAAGGATATTGCAGGAGCGCATCGATCGTGCTCGGTGCAGCAGCGCCCGTGCCGCACAGGGCAAAGGTGGCGGAAAGCACTCTCATCGGCAAGCGCATCGGCGAAACCATCGCCAGAGCTGCCGCCTCTGCTGCTCTCGAAGGGGCCACGCCTCTTGCCAAGAACGCATATAAGCTGCCACTGTTCGAGGCACTGGTGCGCCGGGCAGTGCTCAAAGCGGCGGCGCTTGGCTGAGTTTATGAAGCTTGGCTACTGGGGGGTGGATGCCTTGTCCCGCCTGCCCCCACCCCGCACCAGTGGAAGCTTCCCGGGTCGTCCCGGAGGAAGCCTCATACCGAATCCG
>JBAUNL010000739.1:0-6030 GCA_049579205.1 Rhodomicrobium sp.
ACGAACTGCCGAAGCCGATGATCGCCTATTGCCGGTCAGGCACACGCTGCACTGCGCTATGGGCGCTCGGCGAGACGGGCAAACGCCCTGTTGGCGACATCCTCCTACAAGCCCAAAAGGCGGGATATGACCTATCCGGGCTTGCGCCCCGGCTCGAGAAAGCGGATTAGCCCCGGCGATGGCGGCGGGGTGCAAACCTCCGGAGTTCGACAGCGGCTTCCGTGAGAAGTTCGCAGACCTTCTGCTTTGGCGGCGCGACGTCCGTCACTTCAAAAGAGAGCCTCTGCCGGAAGGAAACATGGATCACCTCCTCCGGCTGGCCTGCCTCGCCCCGTCCGTTGGCCTGAGCCAGCCTTGGCGCTTCGTGCTGGTTGAGCATCCGGAGAAGCGCAAAGCCATTCGCGCAAATTTTGCTTCGGCCAACGAGTCAGCTCTTTCCTCCTACGAAGGCGAGAAGGCCGCGCTGTATGCTTCGCTGAAACTTGCCGGGCTTGAGGAGGCGCCTGTCCACCTTGCGGTCTTTGCCGAGCCTGACCCGGAGCAAGGAAGCAAGCTTGGGCGCCGGACGATGCCCGAGACGGTGGCCTATTCCGCGGTGATGGCTGTTCATACGCTTTGGCTTGCCGCGCGCGCCGAGGACATCGGCATGGGCTGGGTTTCAATCCTCGACCCCGACGCACTGAAACGTGATCTCGATGTTCCGCCGGATTGGCTTTTTATAGGTTATTTCTGCTTGGGCTATCCGGAAGAAGCGCAGGATATGCCTGAGTTGGAGAAGCTTCACTGGGAGAAGCGCACAGATCCGTTGTCGCTCATATTTCGCCGTTAGCGCTCAGTTTATAAACCGGGGAGGACATGATGAGAGGCGTTTTCGCGTTCGTATCCAGGGCCTTTGTAGTTTGCCTGATGGTGTTCGCCGCGGGTTATTCCCTGGCACAGGAACCTCCAAAACGAATACGCGGCACCATCGAGGCTGCGGACGGCAATAATCTCACGATCAAGACGCGAGAAGGCTCCGCGGTGAAGGTGGTGCTGAAAGAGAATGCCCCGGTTGTGGCAGTCGTTCCCGCTTCTGTAAACGACATCAAGCCCGGCACTTATGCCGGCATCACAGGTATGCCCCGGCCGGACGGCAGCCAGCGCGCCGTGGAGGTTCATATCTTTCCGGAATCGATGCGCGGGGTAGGCGACGGCCATCGGCCTTGGGACCTCGTGCCTGAAAGCACCATGACTAACGGCAATATCGAGCAGCAAGTGGCAGGCGTCGAGGGCCAGACCCTCAAGGTAAAGTACAAGGATGGCGAGAAGAGCATCGAGATCACGCCCAAGACGCAAATCGTGGCCTTTCAGCCCAGCAGCCGCGACGAGCTCAAACCCGGAGCCAAGATTTTCATTGCCGCCGCCACGAAGCTTCCCGACGGCAACTACGAAGCCGCCCGGATCGCTTATGGAAAGGATGGCCTGACCCCACCGATGTAGTCGTTCGGGCGGCTTCACCCATAATTAAGGCGATATCTTCTATCAGCGCGAAAGTAAGTTTTGTGCGTAGGAGTATCTTGTGCGATTTGGCAGCGACGGGACCCCAACCCGCGGCGAAAAGCGGGCTGAATAGATTGCTCAACTCCTTGGTATTCGCGAAGGGGAAGCGTGGGACAGAAGCCTGAAAGGGCGTCTCAACATTATCGCTAAATTGAAGACCGCGCGACGCGTCGAGATATCGCGAGGCCACACCGGTTCCTGGCTCTATGACATATACAGGCACCCCTCCTAAATTGCCATTTTTTTTCAATAGTTTAGCTCCAAAAGATGAAAACGAATCAGCGCTGTTTTCACGCATCTGTTCACTCTTCGTGCTGGAAACGCGGAAACGCCGCTATGACTTTAGCCTGCGCCGACTCCGCTAGGCGGGTCTTATTCGCGGCCCTTGTGTACCTTTCCACTTCCCTTAAAGACTCATGCCCAGTGATCGACGCGATCTCATGAGATGTGGCGCCAGCATCCGCCAAGCGCCTCGCAGCCGCTTTCCGCAAGCCATGGGCCGAACAATGAGGAAGACCCGCCGCATTGCATGTATCCCGGAACCAATTGCCGAAGCTCTTTGCCGTAAAGGGACCGCCGCGCTCCGTGACGATAAAAGCGAGGTTGCCGATCTTTGAAGCACTGATGACTTTGGTCAGCTCGGGGTGCATGGGGATAGCCACAGAGGCGCCCGTCTTGCTTTGAACGATGCTTACAACACCATTCCGGACGTGCTGAGGCCCCATTCGAACCACATCGGCGCGGCGCTGTCCGGTATAAAGCAGGAGCGCGAAGGCTAGGCTTTCCCGCGTTCCGGGTGCGTACCGGCTTTCGAATTGCAGGATCTCTTCTTCCGTCCATGAATGCAGGCCCGCCGTTTTTTTGACCGTCGGGGCCTCGATGCCGAAGGCCGGGTTTTGGTCCAGGACTCCGGATGTGACGCCGTGTTTTAGTATAATCCTCATGATGGTCAGGAACCGCCTCGCTGCTCTTGGCGTTTCGATGCGGTCGACGAGCTGGCGAATGTGCCGGGCTTCAAGTTTGGCGGCTCGCTTCTCCCCGTGCTGCTCACGGATCTGCTCAATAACCCGGCGATAATATTCCTGAGTTACGGGTTTCAAAGCCCGCCATGCCGCGCTTGAGTAATATTTAGCAATCAAGTCCGCCATGGTTCCCGGCCGGGTGCTGCTCGCGCCGATCTGTAGCGGACTTCCGTCGAGCGCGACCTGATATGCGGCCATAAACTGAGGGCTCCAAGGCAGGCCTGGAAGCCGGACGCGGGGATAACCCCGGCGGGAGAAATACCAGAATCCGGCGCCTCCGTTCCGGTCCTGCTTATGATGGCAATAGCGCGGTGCCCGGTGCTGCATTACTCTTGGTCCCATTCGTTTTTACTCCCGTTTAAACATTCGTCACGCAAGGCCGCCCAATCTGCGGCCAACTGAGCAAAATCATAAAGCGAAATGCCCGGCCGGATCGAAACGGGCGGCCGGATCTTCCCTTCCTTGACCAGCTTCTCAAGGGTGCTTTTTGAGATGCCTAAGGCTTCGGCGGCTCCATCGGGCCGGAGGGCGAGGGGCGGAAAGCGCTGCGGGCGCTCGCCTGCATGCTTTGACATAGGATGCAATCTTTATCGGCGGAGAACCGCCCTTGGTTTCGAACATTTTGCATCCTTTCAATTTTGGCCGGCTGGGTCGCAACAACCGGCAGCTCACAGTTTGCGTTTGGGTCTAGGGCATTGGGACTCCGGCTGGATAATTACGATGATCTTTATGCTTTACCGCGCGCTTCTGCCTCGCTCGCGGCCGGCTCCTCTTCCTTGCTTGTGGCTAGCTCATCCCATTTGGGCAGGCCTTCACGCTCGAAAAGCATATTCAGCCCCTGACGGATTATCTCCTGTTGAGACTCCCGGCGGTTAAAGGCCAGCAAGCGGAGCTGGTCATGAACAGCCGGCGGCAAATAGAGCGTCTGCCGTATCATGCCGCGAGGATCGCCCTTTGGTTCGACCTTCGCAACCTCTTCGGCAACGGTGCGTTTCAGCGACCGGACCACAGAGCGGAATTCGTTAGGCGACCGAGGCTTGCGCGTCATCTTTCGCTCTTTCCTTTAATTGCTTTTCCAGCCACTTCCAAAGCGCGCGGACTTGCTCGGCTGCCCTGCCCTGCGGCTTCAGTTCCTGTACGGTTGTTCCTGCTGCGATGGCGTCCGCGAAATCGACAAGCTGGCCTAGGCCGCCTGGCGCCACCGTATGCCCCTCTTCCTCAAGAGCGTCGCGCGCTTCTTCCGTGCGCCCTCCCGTGGAAGGGATGAACGTTAAAACGTATGCGTACGGCTTATTGAGCCGGTTAACGGAGGCCAGCGTTTCCGCCGATGCCGCAAGGTCAACCTCATTCGGGCGGCTTGGGATAAGAACAAAATCGGCCGCCCGGATCGCCGGCGTGATCGCCGGGGAATGGGTGCCAGGGAGATCGATAACCACAAGGGAAGCCCCGGCTTTTTGCAAAGCTGACAGCGCGGTGTAGAGCCGGGCAGTGTCGACATGCACCACTTCGGGGAAGACCTTGCGGGGATCAATGTCCTTGAACATGTCTTCCACGTAAGGCCTCTTCTCGCCCCATGACGAGGCGGTCCCTTGCCGGTCCAATTCGAGAATTGCGGCATAGTGCCCCTTGCGTGCGGCCTCAGCCGCCATGTGAATGGCAAGGCAGGTTTTCGAGGTGCCGCCTTTTTGCTGGGCTACCGTGACGATGTTCATCCCAAACATACCTCTATGACGCTACGGCTATCATGACGCCCACTGACTGTCAACAAGTCGTACCTCTATACCTGTAACAGGGTACACCTCGTTGACGGTGCACCCGCTATAGGGTACACCTCAATGAGAGTAAACACAGACGGGGCGCGTGATGGGTAAGTTTCTGCCAGCTTCTGCCAGCATCGAAGCAAAAACCCTTGTGGCACAGGATGTTATGGGGAGATGCTGGCAGCCAGCTTCTGCCAGCTTCCGAAGTTGGCAAGCCAGCTTCGATGTTGGCAAAGGCAGAGCCGGACCCTGGCGCGGGGCATCGCATGAGCGAAGAAATAGGCTGGCGCGTCCAGTTATGCACAGGCGTTCTCTTGGCCGGGATGGCGCTTGCGGCTGTCTATGTCGACGTGCGCAACAACTTCAGCTATGGCGTCACCAGCTCAAACGAGCTGGCCTTCGTCATGGTACTGGCCGCCCTTGGCGTGGTTGCCGTCCCGGTCACAGCCACCATTCTGGGCTGGTCCAGACTTCTACGCGCGCTGATCTGGGTTTGTGTAATTCTCACGGTTTACAGCGCGATTAATGCCTATTCCGCCAAACAGGGCTTGCAAATCCTGGCTGCCCAAGGGGCGCAACAGACCTATGAAGATGCCCTCAAGGATGCTGACATAGCGCGGGCCGAAGCTAAGAAGGCGCGGGCCGAAGCTGACGCCATAACCGAGACGGCCAGTGTTGAGGCGCTTACCAAGCTCGTCAATGACGCTCAGAAGAAGGTCGACGAGCTGACCGGCCACGCCAAGGAAATGGCGATAGAGTGCGCCCGGTATAAGAAATGCCAGACGGCCGAAGCGGATCTGAAAACCGTCACTGAGCGGAAAGGCAAAGCTGAGTCCAAGGCGGCGGCACTCAAGCGCGCTGCTGCCGCTGACGTGAAGGTGGAGAAGGCCAAGGTTGAGGCAAGGGGCGGACCAGCAGAAGCCAGCATGATTGCAACCGTTATTGCCGGCTGGTTTCGCGCCGATAGCTCGGAATTGGCCCGTTATATCGCGCTGATTCTGAACGTGCTCAGCATTATTTTAACCCAGCTTTGCGCCCTGCTTGGCGGCGATGCGGCGCAACTTATTGCGTCCGCCATGAAGACGCGTTCGGCTCTCCAGGCAGCGAAACCAAAGCCGGCGGCAGTAAAGAAGCCACCGAAGCCGCAGACTCCGCCCACGGGCAAGGGCAAAGCGCCAAAGCCACGTCTCGGCAATAACGTCGTCAAGCTTGACGCGGCCCGGAAGTCGGTCGAACGCTGGCTTGATACGGCCGGTAAGGGCGGCGAGATGCGCGGCGGGGATGCGCTAAAGGCCTACAAGCGTGAGGCAGGGAGCGCCGGCGCGAATATGTCAGCGGACAAGTTCCAAAGTCTTTTGGTGGAAATCCTTGGTGCCGATGCTGTGGTCAGGCGTGCGTCTGGCTATGTTATTGTGGGAAGGTCCCTCCGCGGAGCTGGCGAGCCGAGGCTCATGGCAGGCCCAAAGGAAGTGGCCGGCGAGCGGTCATAAGAAATAAAAAGGCCGCATCGCAACAGCCCGCCGACGGCTTCACTATGATCTTCCGCAATAGCGGCGGTAGAAGGTTCTTGTGGCGCTTGAGGCCGAAAGCGGTCCATTCGGGTTGTTTGCCGAAAGGTCTCTTGCCGGGGGCTGAGCGGCTGTATGTGGCGGTGCCCTCCAAACCGCCGCGAGCGCAGTCGCTGCGGCAAAATGCGTTTCTATCTTTCT
>JBAUNL010000740.1:0-6194 GCA_049579205.1 Rhodomicrobium sp.
GAAACCAGCCAAACTTTGACATCACCGAATAAGTGAGCATTCCCGCAAGGACCGCGAAGCCGATGTTTCTCGTTAGAACCAGTGTCGTGCCTGAGGCGAGTAGAATTCCGCTATATTGGCGAACCCAGGCTGCAGCCTTGCCGCCATTCCCTTTCGGAAGCCAGCCCAGTAAGTAAAGGACCGCGCCTAAAACAAGCAGCGATAGGAAAATCGGTAAAATCGGCCGGCTCCATGCGCGGCAGCGCCGCTAGGCGTAGGTATATTCTGAAGGCAAATTAGGCGCGGCGCAGCCTTTTGCATAGACCAAAGGTTCGCCGCGCATAGCGCATCAGTCGATTTCATGAGCCGGGATGCGCTCGGGTGTACCCTGCGGAGCCGCGCGCAGGTACTGCGCTGGCCACGGCATGGTAACGCCAAGTTCTTTGGCTGCGTGGAGCGGCCAATAAGGATCGCGCAGCAATTCGCGGGCAATGAGCACCATATCAGCCTGCCCGGTCTGGATTATATGACCGGCCTGTGCAGCCCCGGTAATCATGCCCACTGCGGCGGTGGGAATCGCTGCTTGCCGCCTGATGTCCTCGGCGAACTGCGTCTGATAGCCGGGGCCAAGAGGGATTTCGGCGCGCTCGACATTGCCGCCGGATGAGCAGTCGATCAAATCGGCGCCGAGTGCCTTCAGTTGACGCGAAAGTTCAATAGACTGGTTGAGATCCCATCCACCTTCGACCCAATCCGTAGCCGAAATCCGCACAAAGAGCGGGCAACGCTCGGGGAAACTTCTCCGAACGGCGGCCACGGTGTCTCGAAGGAAGCGCGTGCGGTTCTCGAAGGAGCCTCCGTAGGAATCGGTGCGCCTGTTGCTCAATGGGGAAAGGAATTCATGAAACAGGTAGCCATGAGCCGCATGAATTTCGATGACGCGGAACCCGGCCTCAAATGCCCTCTTGGCAGCAGTAACGAACGCCGATTGGATTTCCTCGATTTCGGCTGGCGTAAGCTCTTTGGGCATAGCGTACTTTGACCCGAATGGCAGCGGGCTTGGCGCGACGGGATCCCATCCCCCTTCGCTCTTGCTGACCGCGCCCGAGCCGGACCAGGGACGAAAGGTGCTGGCTTTGCGGCCTGCATGCGCAAGCTGAGTGCCGGCAACAGCTCCTTGAGCGTCGATGAACCTCACAATTCTTTCCAGCGGCTCGAAATGCGCTTCGCTCCAAACTCCCAGATCTTCAGGCGAAATCCGCCCCTCGGGCGTAACGGCTGCCGCTTCGGTGAATACAAGCGCCGCTCCACCTACCGCCCGGCTGCCAAGATGTACGAAATGCCAATCGTTGGCGAAGCCATCCTCGCAGGAATATTGGCACATGGGTGAAACGCCGATGCGGTTGGCAAGAGTAACGCCGCGCAGGCGAAATTCGCTGAATAGTTGGGACATGGGCGGTGTCTCGCTCCTTCTTCCATGTGTAGATATAACAGGGGGGCAGCACCTTGCTCCCGAAGGAGGCGCTAAATTTGGGGGATCGCAAGCTTCTCACTCATCTTGCTGCTTCCATCAAATCAAATCGGAAGCACTTCCTAGAGGTGGACTTTCGGCCTCTTTGTTTAAGGCGATTTCAACCTCAGGACACGCTCGGCTTTTGAGGCTCGCCGCACTCGGAAAGGACGCGCCGGAGTTCGCTTTTCAGAACCTTGCCGTAATTGTTCTTCGGCAGGCTTTCTACATGCAGGTAGGCCTTGGGCTTTTTAAATCGTGCGATATTCTCGTGGCACAGCTTGTCGAGGGTGGTGGTATCGCAAGGGGTGCCATCGCGGGTTATGATGAAGGCCACAACCTCTTCACCCCAGTCAGGGTGGGCCCTGCCCACAACCGCGGCCTCCATAACCAACGGATGGGTAAGAAGAACTTCCTCGACTTCGCGCGGGTAAATATTCGAGCCTCCGGAGATGATGACATCCTTGGAACGGTCGCGAAGCGTCAAAAAACCGTCTGCGTCCATCTCGCCCATATCCCCCGTCCAGAGCCAGCCGTCGCGCAGGGTTTCGGCGGTCGCCTCGGGCTGCCGCCAATAGCCCGCCATCACCGAAGGTCCTCGCGCCAGAACCTCGCCCACCTCACCCGTCGGCAACTCCCGCCCATCTTCGCCGGCGACGCGAACCTCCACGAGCGATTGGGCTTTGCCGGCCGATGCAAGCCTTGAGCGCCAATTAGGATTGCCGCGGTTGGAGTGCAGCGCGCGGCTGAGCGCCGTGATAGTCATGGGCGATTCGCCCTGGCCGTAGATTTGAACGAAGCGGTTGCCCATGACATCAAGCGCTTCCTCAATG
Organism: Rhodomicrobium sp.; assembly: GCA_049579205.1. GTDB lineage: Bacteria > Pseudomonadota > Alphaproteobacteria > Rhizobiales > Rhodomicrobiaceae > Rhodomicrobium. Next base: position 2,323 of record JBAUNL010000740.1, read on the forward strand.
TCCGCGAGGTACATGGGTCCGCCGCCATAGATTATCGTCTTGATCCCGTCGCCGCTCTCGTCCCGGCATTTGGCTGCCTCGACGGCCCTTTTGACCATTGTTGGCGCCAGGAACATGACCGATTGCCCAAGAGCCTTCGAGAGATCCAAGACTTCATTTGCCTCGAACTTCCCGGACTCCGGCACCGAATGACGTGCGCCCTTTATGATTTGAGGAAAGTGATAAAGGCCGGCGCCGTGGGAAATAGGAGCGGAGTAAACATTCGCGTCCTCTACTTCGGGCGTGTCCACGTCCATGAAATAGCATGCAGTCATTGCGGCGAGGTTAGCGTGGGTGAGCATCACCCCTTTCGGCCGGCCGGTGGTGCCGGAAGTGTAGAACAGCCAACCCAGATCATTCGGACGGCGTTCGCAAACCCGCTCAAAGCCGTCTCCGCCATAGAGCTTCGGAAAATTGCCATCGTCTATCCTGATGACTTCCCGAAGACAAGAGATACCCTGCAAATACCCCAGAAGCGCATCCCCCACGTCACTGCTAATGAATAGAACGCTTGCTTCGGCATCTTCGATAATCCATGCGGCTTCCTTCGGATGAAGCTTTGCATTTATCGGCACTGTTGCCGCGCCCGCCCACCAGGCCGCGTAAAGCACCTCAAAATATTCCGGCCGGTTGCTCATGAACATGGCGACGCGGGCACCGGGTTCGATACCAAGCTTGTAACGGAGATGACCAGCGAGCGCACACACCCGGCGAGCGAATTCCCGGTAATGGGCCACCAAGCGGGTGCCGTGGAGAAGCGCAGGCCGGTCCGGGAAAACCCGTGCCGAACGGTCCAGCCATTCCGCAACATTCATTCGGCGCCTCCCTAAGCAAGATCCCCGGAATTTTATCGCCACAATCAAGACTCGGATAGCCCCGCCGCAATAAAGCCACATGCTAGAGAACCTTGAAACTTATGCGGCTGATCAGCTCCGTCCTTTGCTGTAGTCTTCTTCTGACGGCTGGGCCCACGTGCGCGCGTGCGCAAGAGGTGCCGATCGACATCGCCACGCTGAAGAGCGCAGTGCTGGCCGAAACCAATGCCTACAGGAAATCCAAGGGTCAACAGGAGCTCCTTCCCAACGCCTCGCTCGATGCGGCCGCTGCCGCTTACGCCATGTATCTGGCGGAGCACGAAGGCAACGGCCACACCGCGGACGGACGCACGCCTGCGAAGCGCGTGAGCGCAGAGGGATACAAGTGGTGCCTTGTTGCCGAAAATGTGTGGGGCGGTTGGCGCAAGCCCGATTCCATGATGGTTGCGGACGTGGCCAAGAAAGCGATGGAAGGCTGGAAAAAATCGCCCGGCCACAACGCCAACCTTCTCGATAAACGCGTCCACGATATTGGGATCGGAGCCGCCGCCTGGAAACAAGGCGGCGGTAAGGATGTGTTCCGGGTTGTGCAGGTCTTTGGCGATGAATGCCCCGGTAAGGCGCGCCCAGCGCCTTCGATAGGTGAGCTGCTTGACGCGGCATCGAGAGCTTTGCGCTGATGTACTCAGGTTGAGCCAAAAGGATGGGCTGCCGGACGCGGCTAGGGCAGCTATAAATTCTTAAGCTCAACGAGGAAACAGCCAATGGCGCAGCAAGAACAACTCATCGGCGCGATCCCGTTGGAGGAGCCGGCGGCCGGCGATATGGCACGCAGGCTCAAGGCCATATTCATCGGGTCAGCCGGCAATCTCGTAGAATGGTACGACTTCTACGCCTATGCCGCGTTTGCCCTCTACTTTGGCAAAGCCTTCTTTCCATCCTCCGATCCGGTTGTCGTCCAGCTTAACACCGCTGTGCTCTTCGCGGCTGGTTTTATCGTGAGGCCGCTCGGAGGCCTCTTGTTCGGGCGGTTTGCAGACCGGTATGGGCGGCGTAATGCGCTAATGGCTTCCGTCCTACTTATGTGCTTCGGATCGCTGATGATTGCGGTCACGCCCACTTATGCATCCATTGGGATTGGGGCACCGATCGTCCTTGGCCTTGCTCGAATCATTCAGGGGCTGAGCCTTGGCGGAGAATATGGAACGAGTGCCACCTATCTTTCGGAGATGGCTGACAGCAAGAACAGGGGCTTCTACTCAAGCTTTCAATACGTGACCCTGATCGGCGGACAGCTTTGCGCGATCCTTGTTCTTCTCATACTTCAGAACGTTTTTCTCACTTCAGATGAGATTCGAGCCTGGGGCTGGCGCATTCCGTTCGTTATCGGCGCGCTTCTTGCCGTTATCACAGCCATCATGAGGCGCAATCTGCATGAGACAGACGCCTATCTTGAGGCAAAGAAAGTTGCCCGTGACAACAGCTTAGGTTCGCTACTGAAATACCCGCGCGAGATCATGCTCGTCGTAGGCCTTACTGCCGGGGGCACCGCAGCCTTCTACACCTACACTATTTACATGCAAAAATTCCTCCGCCTCTCCGTAGGGCTCAATGACAGCCAAACGACTATGGTGACGGCGGGAAGCCTGATCTTTGCCCTGTTTCTCCAGCCGATCTATGGGGCGATCTCGGATCGGATAGGACGCAAGTGGCTCCTGATCTTTTTTGGGGTTTGCGGAACACTCTTCACGATCCCCCTTCTGTCCGCTTTGGTGGAAACCAAGACAGCGTTCGGTGCTTTTCTGCTGATTTGCGCGGCTTGGCTCATCGTGAGCGGCTACACCTCCATCAATGCCGTTGTAAAGGCCGAGCTTTTTCCGACAAGTGTACGCGCCACGGGCGTTGGCTTACCCTACGCGCTTACCGTCTCGATCTTTGGTGGAACGGCGGATTCCGTTGCGCTTTGGCTGAAATCCATTGGCCATGAAGCGTGGTTTTCCTATTATCTTACGGCAATCATTGCGGTTTCGCTCGCCGTGTACATTACGATGCGCGATACGAAGAAGCACTCCGCGATGCACCGCCACGAATGATTCAGGCGGGAAGCAGTTCATCGAGGCAAAGGCCACGTTACTTGCGATCCTAGCTGCCTGGCCTTGTTATAGTCCGTGAGAGTTTCCTGTTTGACACTCGATAGGTTGGGGTAGTCGGCGGGCAGGTGGTTGAAAACACATGCGCCGAGGCAGACCTTGGCCTCCGCCATCGCGCGCATAGCCGCAGCCTTATCCGGGAATGAGGCATTGGTGTATCTGTCCACGCAGACATACCGGCAGAAGCTCTCCACCCTTTGAAACGCTGTCTTCCGCTGCTCCTCTGTCCATTGTGCGTACGGGCCGCCAGGCAGGCCGGCGATCGGGACCTTAGCGATATAGGCATTGACGTCGCTGTCGCTCGACTGAGCGAAAACAGCGGGGCGAGCCGCCAAAGCAAAAAGTATGGCGAAGGCAATTCCAATTTGAGATTTCATACAGCAACTTCCATTGCTCAAATTCGCCGCTGACGAATTGCGTAGAAAGCGCAAATGCGCTGGCTTCCGGTTTCGCTACCTGCAAAGCTGGAAGAGTCCGTCTCGTCCTTGGCTATTTGCCAAAAGGCCAAGCTTGGCCGAATTTTGTCAGCTCCAACAAGTTCCCGTCCGCTGAATGATTTTCCCTCGCATCTAGCTTACGGAAAGCCTGCAACTGTTGCTCACCTCGCGGTTTTTCCAGACAAGCAATGAATAACGGATGTGAGCGAGATGTACGAATATCATGTGGCAGCCATCTTTTCCTCCGATGATGACGCTGAACGCGCCAACGCGGGTTCGGACGAGCAAGACGAAGAGAGCACCCTCCCGGAAAGCGGGGTAAGCGGCGGCGGAGAGAGCAGTGCCGATAGCGATATAAGCACCGGGGCGCGCTGGGTTCGAACAAGATGCTCAAGACCCTCTACTAAGTCGTGACGAAGGCCGTAGAGTCC
>JBAUNL010000741.1:0-7382 GCA_049579205.1 Rhodomicrobium sp.
TCGAATCGAGACTTATGCTCCTCATGCGCTCTCGCAAGCCCACACTCGCCAGCACCTCGTCAAGCGAGAAGCTTCTGTCGAGGGGTTCGACAGGCCCAGCACTCAAAGCGGCGTAGAAATCGTCTTCCGATGCTACGTCTGCATCCACAATGTACTGGTCGCGAGGGATCATAATGTGCGGAGGCGGAAGCGTGACGAGGAAGGCAGCAAGCGTAAAGCCGATCCCTACGGCGATTGCCCTGTTCTCGAAGAGCACGAAGCGCCGGCCGTCGGGCAGAAAACGGACTCGGCGGAGAGGCCGGCCATAGCTGTCGACTTCTACCTCGATGCGCCCTCCATCCGGACGGGCGAACGTCGAAACCATGTTGCCGTTTGCCGCCCGGGTCGTTTGCGGCCTGCCGCCGAACAGTTTGAAGTGCGCTGTCTCGTCATGCTGGATGAAGACCCCGTTCTTCGTCTGGACGATGGTCCGGTTTCCGGGCTCCTTGATGATCGTCTGGCCGTGGCTATCGACCGATTGCTGACGCTGGCTGGTAATCGCCCGCAGATGCTCGTTTTGCAGCCGGAGACGGTCATTGATCGCCGCCTGGCTTCGCTCATTTGCCGCCGTCTGATGTTGCTGCTGGATGAGCTTCTGGCGGTCCTGCTGATGCGCGTCGCGTTCGGCCTTCGCCTTCTGGTCCGCGGCTGAAAGTTCCCGATGAAGCGTATTCTGCTGCTGCAGCGCTTGATGCTGCTGTGTCGCGGACTTCAGCTGTTGCTGGTGCAACTGCTGTTCGGTATTGTGCTGCTGCTGCTGAAGCTGCTGTATTTTGGCTTGGTCGTTATGGAGAGCGCGATTTTTCTCCGCCTCTGCCTGTTCTTTCGCTTTCCGCTGCTCTTCTAAGAGCTTCTGCTGTTGGGCCTTATCCTGGGCCTGGTGCTGGAGTTGCTGCTGCTGAGCCTTTTGTTGCTCAAGCAATTTCTGTTGCTGCAAGGCCTTTTCCTGGGCTTGATGCTGGAGCTGCTGCTGCTGAGCCTTCTGCTGCTCCAGGGCCTTCTGTTGTTGCAACTTCTCCTGAGCTTGGTGCTGCTGCTGTTGGTTGTGCTGCTGTTGCTGCTGGTTATGCTGCTGCTCCTGCAGCTTCCTCTGGTGCTCCTCCTCTTTCTGTTGCGGTGTTTGCGCCTGTGCGACGATTATTTGCTGTTCGGCTGCCCGGGCAGCTCCCCAGACCATAGCGCAAGAGGCTATAGCGGTCAGGACGAGCGGCATGACCTTGATAGGCGGCATGGCGTTTTCCTTGATACTAGGAGCTAGGACATCTGCTCCAAAGTTTGTAACGATGATTGAGTCGCCGTTTCCGGCGCTATTTCGGACGGTATAAAGGCCTCAAGCCGCGCAAGACTTTCCGGGTCGGAAAGAAGAGCGGCTTTTTCGCCCGGCTTCAATAAATTCAATAATTCTGTCAGATTTGCGGAGACCTCTAGTTTTGCGCGGCCTATCGCAAGATTAGGTGAAATTCGGGACTCAAGGGTTATCGGCTGCATTTGTACAAGCTCTCTATGCAGCCTGCGCAGCTTTGCACTTTGTACAAGCTGGGTTATCGCCTCACACTGAAGTGCGGCCTGATTTAGTCTTTTCTGTGCTTCTTCTGCAGCAGCCGCGATCGGCGGAGGCTCTTTCTCTTCTCTTATTTGCAAAAGACCGAGGCGCAAGAACCGCTCCCCCGCACTCCTTTTGGCTGACCAAGCGGATAGCGGGCCGGAAAAAGTAAGTCCCAGGGTCGCCGGCAGCATCCAAAGAAACAGTATGATCGAAGAGTAAAGCGTGAGAACAGCAAGGCATGCACCGATCACCATATGCGTCGCATGAAATTGGAAGATTTCGCGGGTGGGTAGCGAGCCGTCGCCGCGTCGCTGGGGTTTCCAGCCGCTATCGCTGCCGCGAAGGACATCAAGAACCGCCACGGACTGTAAAATCATCATGACATGTGCGAACAGAGACGACAGCACCGTTTCGATCAGCACGCCAACAAACAAGTTGAATCCGCCTCCAAAGCCCCGCCTCTCCTTCGAATCCATCAGCGCCAGCGTGAATGCCAGAAGCTTTGGCAGGAGGAGTATCCCGAGAGTGAGCATCAACAGCTCGAAAGACCGCTCGGGGTCCTGGATGGGCCAATTGGGGAACAGCGAGAAGTCGTTCGAGAAATATTGCGGCACCGTGTAGATCGATTGAAGAGTGAGCGACAGAGCGATGACAAGGAACAGAAGCCAAACCAGCGCCGAAACATAGGCCATAATACCCATGGCCATATGTACCCTGCTCACCCAATGCAGGCCGCTCGCGAGAAGCACGCGGGAATGCTGGAGATTACCTTGCGCCCAGCGGCGGTCGCGGATGGCAAAATCGATCAAGCTCGGCGGGATCTCCTCATATGACCCACCGAGTTCTGGCACCATGCACACGCGCCAGCCCGCCCGGTTCAAGAGCGCCGCTTCGACGAAGTCATGACTGAGGATATGGCCACCGAAGGGCGGTTTCCCTGGGAGAATTGGCAACCCCGCACTCTCGATGAAGGCGCGGGTCCGTATGATCGCATTGTGTCCCCAGAAATTACTTACGCCGCGATGCCAAAAGGCCAGGCCGGTGGCGAGCATTGGGCCATAGAGCTTCCCTGCAAATTGCTGAAGCCGCGCAAAGAGGGTAGTGCTTCCCGTTGCCACAGGAACGGTCTGGACAAGTCCGAAGTCGGGGTTGCGTTCGATGATCGCAGCCAGCTTTGTGATCGCCTCTCCCGTCATTAGGCTGTCGGCATCGAGAACCAGCATATACTCGTAACTGGCACCCCACCTGCGGCACCAATCAGCGATATTACCGGCCTTCTTTGCTGTGTTAGCTGAGCGCCGCCGGTAGAAGATGCGGGAGCCGAACGCCTCCTTTTCGCGGACGGCTTGGAACGCCGCCTCCTCCTGAACCCAGATGTCAGGATCGGTCGTGTCGCTTAGGATAAAGATATCGAAACTTTCGTGGCGCCCGAGTTTTCCGATCGATCCCATCGTCGCAGCGGCCATGCCGAATATGCGGGCGGGGGCCTCATTATAGGTGCAGACGAGGATTGCCGTCTTTCCAGTTAGAGGGCCGGGATCATCGTAGTCTTTGAGATTGGCGACGGATCGCCTGAGGCCGAGCGCAATAATTACGAAGCCGGCGAGTGCCGTCATAAACGAAAGCGCAAGCCAGAAAATGTTGATGGTGAAGAGCACCATCAATGCGAGTTCGACGCCCGCGAGGCTTCCACTCAGGACGAAATAAAGCTCGCGTACCAAATAGGCTGTGATGCCAAGCGCCCCCCCGAAAATTATGCCCCGCCGCCAGGGTGCAGCGGCGTCACGCCGGGGCTTGCGCCGTGTGGCCCGGTCAAAGCGCTCAAGACTCTGTGGCGCAAATATCGATTGAGTTTGCGCTAACGGCGTTGGCGGCGTTTCCGGCAGTGAGAGGGTGTCATGCATCGCTGATCTCACGCCGTCCAGCGGTAGATCCAAGTTTCTGAAACAGGCTTCCCGCTTACAGTTAGCGAGCAGCGCAAATCAGCGAGAAGAGACCCCGGCGCCAGCTGATATTCGAATGTCACGCGATGCCCCCCAGAAATGCGGTTTCGACGCGTCGCTACGTTCACGATAGTTCCTGCGCTTGCAATCAGTTCCACGTTACGGGCTTTATCAGGGCAAAAATCGTCGAAATCATCGCAAAGCCCAAGGTTTTCCGTATTAGCAAAGTCGATCGAGAAGGCCCTCATGCCTTCGTGCAGGGTTGAAGCCCCGGTCAGCGTCTGACTGACGGTCGCGAAATTGCGTCGAATCGGCGGCTCGCGGCACCAAGTCAGCCGGTAGCGGTAGGAGTAGTCACGCCCCTCCTGCAGAGGCTCCTTAGGGTGCCAGAACGCGACGATGTTGTCGAAATATTCGGTCTGGGTTGGCAGCTCGATCAGATCCACCGTGCCGCTGCCCCATGTGCCCTTCGGTTCAACCCACACGCTTGGGCGGCGGTCGTAGCCTGCATCGAAGTCCTGGTAGCGATCCGGCCTGCGTTCGCGCTGCAAGAGGCCGAAGCCCTTAAGATCGTCATCGCTGAACGCGGAGAATTGCACGCGGCCCGGATTGATCAGGGGGCGCCATACGAGCTCGCCCTTGCCATTCAGGATGGAAAGCCCGTCCGAATCATGGACGCGCGGCCGCTCATCATCGGCACGGAAGCTAGAGCTCGGCGCGAAATAGAACATGCTGGTTAGCGGAGCGATACCGGCGTAGGTCATTGTCTTGCGGGGAAACAGGGTGCATTCAACGTCTATCACCGTGTTGTAACCGGCGGAGATGACAAACTTATATGCGCCGGAAACGCTTACGCTGTCCAGAAGGGCGTAAACGGTAATGGCGCCCGCGCCCCGGTCAGGTTCCAGGAGCCAGAAACTCCTGAAGATCGGGAACTCGTCGGCAGGGGGGTGTGCGGTGTTGATGGCAAGCCCGCGCGCAGACATCCCATAGCCTTGTCCGGTCGCTTTTGCCCGGAAATAGCTGGCGCCCTGGAAGACGGCAAACTCGTCCAGCACGTCTGGCCTATCGATCGCGGTATGAATGCGGAAACCCGAGAAGCCGGGCTTGCTGTCTCCGGGCGGCTTCGCGACGTCCGAACCGTAGGTGAAAAGTCCGGGGTCATATATCAGCTCTTGCGCCACCCCGCCGCTCACTTGGAAGAGCTTGACAGGAGTGCGGTATATGTAGCCCGCACTGAACAATTCAGCCGTGAAGCCTCGATTCGCGTTCTTCCATAGAGCGAGATCTTTTCTGAAGCGGATCTCCCTATAGTGGTCGTAATCAAGATCCTTGTAGCTTTGAGGGATCGTGTCTTCAGGTGGATTATAGGGCGCTTTCGATAACAGCCGCGCCTGTTCCAAGACCGCGTCCGCGGAAAACGGCGTTGCCGGTCCCAATGGGCGGCCGTTGATGCCAGGCGCGGGACCCGCACTTTGACCCGCAGCTTCGCGCGCGAGCAAAAGCGCGGCCGAAAACCCTGCGCCAAGCCTCAGCACATCCCGCCGGTTCATTTTGCGTCCTTGATCGTTCCGCCGCCAGCGGAACAAATATAAGAAGACCCAAATTGGGAGCGAGTGATGTTTGGATCGCGGCGGTAGAGTTTGCCGCGGCACATTAGCGCGCCCACCTAAAGATCCATGTATCGGAAACTGGCTTTCCGTTCACTGTAAGCTTGATCTGCAAATCTACGGGATCGCTGCTAGGAGGCGCGTAATCAAAGCGCACGCGCTGAACTCCCGCGCCCTCGGCAGGAACCGCAGTCAAGCGCACATTGTGAACTTCCCCGGCGGAAGCCGTCACATTTGCCGCAGGCGCCGCTCCGGCGCAACCCTCGCAAGCGTCTGTATTAGAGAAGTCGACGACGAACGAAGCATCGCCCGATTTCGCTTCCCCGACCCGCGTTTGCAGGACAGCCGCCTTCTTATTCTCGAAAGGCGGATTCCAGCACCAGTGCATGCGATAGCGGAAGCGATGGCCGATTCCAGGTCCTAGCCCATCCTTGGGGCGCCAGAAGCAGACAATATTCTCATTTATTTCTTCTGGCGCGGGCAGTTCGATCAGGTCGATGGAGCCCTCGCCCCAATCGCCGAGGGGTTCGATCCATAAGGTAGGCCGCTTTTCATATTGCAGCTCCGTATCCTGATAGCTGGCAAAGGAGCGCTCCTTTTGGATAAGACCAAAGCCTTTCGGTCCCTTATCGAGAAAGACGGAAAACTGCAGGCGCTCGGGATTGAGAAGGGGCCGCCAAATCTGTTCTCCTGCCCCATTGAGGATGTAAAGGGCTTCGGAATCATGGGCGCGGGGGCGGTAGTCGCGGCGTTTGGGGGGCACCCCAGGCCCGAAAAAGAAGCGGCTCGCGATCGGGGCAATTCCGGCATAGGCGATACGCCGCCGGGGATAGATCACGGCCTCGGTTTCAAAGATCGTCTCGTATCCGGGAGTAACCGTGAACTTCATGCGCCCCACGGCGCTGACGCTGTCCAGCAATGCGTGAATCACAAGGCTCTGGTCGATGGGCTTGGGGCGCTCGATCCAGAAGCTTCGGAAGAGGGGAAAGTCCTCTCCGCCAGGCTGTCCGGTGTTGATGGCAAGCGCCCGCGCTGAGACCCCGAATACCTGACCGGCAGCGATGGAGCGGAAATTGGTGGCGCCTACTAAGCTGAGGAAGTCGCGGAAGATGCCGGCCCGATCAATCTGCGCAAGCGCCTTAAACCCCGCAAAATCGGATTGCGCGGGGGTAGGAGGCTGCTTGGTGGGCGGGTTGAAGTCGAAAGCAGTTGCGACGTATGGGATTTTAATCGCCTCACCTGCCTCTACCGAGAAAAGTTCGACCGGGTAGGCATAGAAGGTTCCAGCGGTATGATAGGGTTCGAGCCAAAACCGGCCGCCGTCATTGTGCCAGATGGCTTGATCTTCTTTGTAGACGATGGCTCGCTGATATTGATCGTAGGCGAGAGTGGCAAGCGTATCGTCGACGCGCTTGTCGGGCGCTTTGTAAGGCTGGTCCGCACGCCTCCGCGCCATCGTGTCGAGCAAATCCTCAGAGAATGGCTGCGGACTTTGGGCACTACCCTGCGGGCGGGCACGAAAAGGGAAAGCGGCTAAAGCAGCGGAGGAAGCAGCCAGCTTCAGCCATGTGCGACGGTCCATACCCAACTCCCGAAAACCATGGCGCTTTACCGCACATTAGCGAAGGCGGCCAAGTCAAAATGCATTCAGCCGGCGGCATAACAAGATGGCCGTACGGTGAAGGGTTACAAATTTTGCTTGCTCCGCTTAAGGCAGGACCGTTCGAGTTGTTTTTGGGCGAATTTGAGGCGCATGCAGCCTGCTGATAAAGAGGCGCCGGCAGCCGTTGCAGCAAGGCACGATATTCAAAAGGCCGTGAAGCCGCCCGCGTCATCGGCTCCCCGGCCGGGGTTTGTCTCTTTGGTAACGCGCCCGTGTCAATACAGCACTTGATCTTCGGCGAATGCAGCGCCTATCTCACTATTTCCTCTGACCGGAGAACAATTCCGCATGGCTATTTGGCAGGCCACGTCCGCCCTGGGGTTCATACTGACGGTGTTTGGACTGGGAAATGGCGCGGCCGCGCAGCAACTGCACCGTCATCATGTCACGGTCGATCTCATATCCGATCAATCTGCCGCGGCACCAGGGAAGACGATAACCGTGGCTGTGCGCGAGCGCATGGAGCCCGGCTGGCATACTTATTGGGAGAATCCTGGGGATTCAGGTGAACCCACGCACATCGAGTGGAACTTGCCGGACGGCGTCACCGCGGGGCCAGTCCTTTGGCCCTTGCCGCACAC
>JBAUNL010000742.1:0-20457 GCA_049579205.1 Rhodomicrobium sp.
CCGGACAGATCATACGACGGTCGCTTATTGATTTCGGCGATCACCTCTTAGCAGCTAGATTGCATAGCCGGGGCGGCTAGCTCCAATTTCGTTGAGCTTCATTTCCCCCAACGGGCGCCGCACGGGCTTTCCATCCATCAAGCCCAGTACGCATTTTACGAGTTTCGACCCTCCTTGAAAGTCACCGAAACATCGACCGCACCCTTGAGGCTGCACGGAACAAGCCGGCTGCGCAGCGGAACCAGAAGGCGGAGGGAGGCGCTGCTCGGCGAGACGAAGGCCATCGAGGCGAAGCTCGCTGAATTGGACAAGCGGTTGAGCAAAGACTTCGCAAAATATGTGTCCGTGGCGCGCATCAAGCCGCTCGCGGCCGAAGAAACCCAGGCGCTGCTCGGTCCCGATGAGGAGCTCGTTCTGCTGATGCCGGCGGATGCCGAACCCCCGCTTCAGGAGGAAAGCTTTGCCTGGGTGGTGACCAGGACGGATGTGCGCTGGGTGCACTCGGAGCTTGGCACACAAGCACTCAATGGGGAAGTGCAGGCGCTGCGCTGCGGGCTGGACTATACCGCGCCGATCGGTCCGGGCTGCATTGAACTCACTGGATCGAACTACAGCATCGACGATTAGAATACGGGCAAGCTGCCGCCCTTCGATCCGGAGCGCGCCTACAAACTTTACCAGGCCTTGTTCGGCCAAGTGGAAGACGTCATCAGAGACAAGAACCTGCTTCTGATGCTGTTCGGCCCGCTTACTCAACTGCCTCTTCGAGGTGCTGGTGACCGCGCCGCCTGGGGGCACAGACTGGCTCATCCTTGATCATGCCTTCATGATGCTGCCAGCGGCCGCCTCGCTCAATGCGCTGCGGCGCATCGAGCGGCCAAGCGCAGCAGAGAGGTGCTCGGCGGACTCTCGCTTCACGGCGAAGCTTCATTCCGTGCCGGCGGAAAGCTCCATAAAGGAATAGCGTAACCAAATTTGCACCTGTGAATTGCCGGTTTCGCAAAAGTGAAGGCGGCAGCAGCGGTTCACGCGAGCACGTTAACCGGGGTCGCATTCTGTGCGGTGATCTTGGACTGAACGGCTGATCCAACCTGAACGCAAAAACCATTGTGGCATTTGCGCAATGCGCAACAGTCCTGCCGCGCTCGAGAGGCTGTGAGCGGACCGGCGGGCCTCAAGCAGGAGATCACGCAAGACAAGCCGGCCAGAGGGCCCCGCCGGCTCCTCGACGAACGAGAGGAGGTAAAGAGAATAAAGTCCGAGGATGCAGGTAATTCCGAAGAAGAAGGTCCAGGAGTGGAAATTCAGCACCTGGACGGTAACGTCCTGATGTCCCCCGGTCCAAGTGAATGCCAGCGTAAGTTGATGTGAGGCGAAAAAATCAGCGCCCAGGCCGCCAACGATTGCCGCCATTGCAGCAAAGGTGGACGTAATCACGCTATTCGCTGCGAGATAGGCCGTAGCCTGACCGGCCGGGGATAGCTTCATGGCGACATTGCCAGAGGCAAGCCCGACCCCTGCCGTGGAAACCCCCATCAAAACGTGAACGGCAGCCAAGACATAGAGCACATACGGCTGCAACCAGGGCATACCCGTGAAAGTCCAGGCGAGCGTACAGGCGAGGAAGAGAGGCGCTGTAATTCCGAGCACCGCCTTGTTGCTGAAGCGATCGGTCAGCGCACCCCACAGCGGCAGGGCGGCCATATTGCTGAGCTGGCTGACAATTGTGAGAGCCAGGATCGTGGTCATGGGATAGCCGAGCGTCTTCAACATATAGACGGCGAAGAAGGGTGCCGCGAGGTTCACTGCGAAATTCCACGACGAGAGAAAGGTGATGAGGCGGCGGAAATTAAGGTCCCGCAACGGAGCGGAAAGCAACACGACCGGATGCGCAGCTTTTTCCGTAGGCGCCATTGGACAGTCCGGCGTACGGCGGAGGAGATACACCCCGAGGAATCCGAAGAGCGCCCCCAGCGTAAACAAAAAAGAATAGCCAAATGCCGGCTGGCCGCTGATGTGCGTTTTCCAAGCGTCGATTATTACGCCGCCGAGAAATGCTAGTGTGATCGCAACGGCGGTTGTGGCAGCAGTCCGCTGTCCGAAGAACCGCCCATATTGTTCCGTCGGGACAAGATCGCGCATCCAGGAATTCCATGCGCATCCAGCAATGGCTGCCATGCCTTGATAGATTGCAAGCGAGCCTATCAGAACCAAGATGCTTTCCGGTGCCTTGAGCAGCGGAGCGGCCGCCGCGCCAAGCAGAAAGCATCGGCCAATGCCGGCAGCCCACACGCAGATGTCGCGCCGGGCGCGCAGCCGTTCTACCAAGAGCACCGCCGGGATCTGCAGGAGTTGCACGAAGAAGGGTACGGCCGCGAGTACACCGATCGCAAGATTTGGAGCGCCGAGTTCGACGGCAAAGCCAGCCAGGAACACACCCGTGGTCAGCGTCCCCATAGCCTCGCTAGCGAGCGCGTCGTAGAGGACAAGGCGAAGCGTGCGCCGCCCACCGAGGTCCGCATCCGGCGCATCGTGGCCGCTTTGAGTTGCTGCCTTACTGTCAAGCATTCCGGTTCTCTCACGAAAACGGGGCCGGCGGTATAAGAGGCCGAAACGCTGACCGACGTTGTCTTGCCTATCTCGCCGCTGCCGCTCTGCCCGTGCTTTCAGGAGCGATGGCTTCCGAAACGCAAGCGGAAACAGTCTCGTGTCTCGTCGATCGGGCTAAATTCTAAAGTATAGTATAGTTCCGAAGATAAACAGTTCAATTCCGGGCCGATAGCCTAACTCTCCCAATGGAGGAGCGTGGCGCAGAGCCTACCTTGATAGACCTTAAATCGTTCGGGCTTCTTCGAGGCCGTCGATATGTGGCTCGCGGCCAACTCGAAATTGCCCGTTAGAGAGAAGCAGCAATGAGGAAGGCGCCAAACTGAAGCGGTACAGGACTGTTGCTAGCTGCGATAATCAGCTTTAACGTTCATTTTTGAGTGTATGTATGGGTGGAGGTTGTTGTGGCGCATAATGTTTTCATCAGTCCCGTTTGGGATGCTCAAAACGACTATTATCACGGGCTGATAAGGCTGCTGGACCAAGCGAAGCGGTTCGGCTTTAGGGATTTGTCCGTACCTAAAATCCGTTACCTCCATGGTGAGGAGGAAGCGGTCAAGCAGTTGACACAATCAGAGAAGCTATTAGGACAAAGCGCCTTATAGACGCAGTAGCGCCTAAATTCGCTACCGACGGTTCCTACGAACTAGTCGCGGACGTGATCGCAGAAGAAGAACCACTTCCACCCAGGCGGATTACAGGTGCCGAAAGTCTGAGTTGGACGAGCATCAACGTTTGGGGCCAAGCGCAGGTCGTCCAACTGCCACCTCACTGCAGCTTTACCGATTGCTCTTGGACGTGGGACCCGCCACCCGCTGCCAACTGCTATCGGGTTTTCCGATGGGGACCAACAAGTTGCCGAGCTTCAGCGGGTTTGCCTGTTGCTTGCCTGCTATTTGCAGATGGAATCAGAGGTCATGGCGCGGTCATTAGGCGCGGATCTCATGCCGCTGCTCTCCGAGATCCTTGGTTCAGATGGCCGATAATGGGCTTGGAACGACGCTACTACCTGCGATCGCGGTCAAGGCCGGCCTGCTTCGGGGTACAGGCCTCATCACCCGGCCGTTTGTTTCGGACAATCCCGCTCGCGAGATCCGCCTGGTCTGGCGCAAAGGAACAGGACGCCGCCATGAGTTCCTTGTGCTCGCTGAAGAGCTGGCTCGCCGCGCTGTCCAGAACTCCTCAAAAAAAGCCGGGGCTCGGCTGCAAGCTTTATAATCCAAATCTTTTCCCGCATATTTTGCGGCATCACCAGAGCGTGCCTTCGGCCCAGCCCATTTCCAGAGCGCCGCCCTCGGGCGCCGGAATGCTGCCGGCCACACGGCCGGTCCTCGGGTCGACTTTCTGGATGCGATCCCGGGCTCCTTATAAAGGAGCTTATTGCGCGGGGTGACCTTCAGCGCTGCCTGGTCGTCTGTCCCGGGAGCCTGGCTGAGCGGCCGCCAAGCGGGGGCTGGCGGCCACAGAAAAGCAAACCACACGAAACTTATAACCCCCTCTTATAACGGGGCTTGGGTAGGAATAATCCTATCGGTGTCAAAAATTCTGCCTATGCCTTTGGGATGGCGGCAGTGTCTCAGGGCTTAGCGCGGGCCGTCTTTCCCCCTCGCGTTCCGGCCGTCCTGGGCCAACGTCGCGGCTCTGGCAAAGGCTTTAAAAGCACTGACGAAACACTGACGAAGATTTACGCGCCCTTCGGTTCTCGCCCTAAGTCGTTGATTTTATTGGTGAGCCCAGATGGATTCGAACCATCGACCCTCTGATTAAAAGTCAGATGCTCTACCGGCTGAGCTATGGGCTCTGGAAGAAAAAAACTGCGTGGCGCATACAGGGCATGCCAGACCATAGGTTGAGGGGCATCTCTGGTCAATAGGCCTCCGCACCGGGCAGCATTGTCAATCCCGCCCCAGCTGAATGGCGTGTAGCGAATGACGCCGCCGTCACTTAACGCGTAATTCGCAAAAGTGGGTAGTTTTACGATCGTGCATGAACTGAGGCTTAGACCGCGCTTTTGGAAAGTGATGGCGCTCTTGCTTTCAGACCCGGATGAGGCCAACGCCAACGGCCCTTGCAACGGCCTGAGCACGATTGGTGACATCCAAGCGCTTTATCGCTTGGTCGCAATGAAAGTTGACGGTGCGCTCGCTTAGCCCGAGTATGGCCGCAATTTCACCGGAGGTCTTTCCGAGGCCAACCCAAGTTAAAACCTCGCGCTCGCGGCTGGTCAGATGATAATCCGATCCCTCCCCCAAAGCGCCATGACGCCGGCGAAGCCTGTTCCGAATGACAGCGCCAAGCATTTCGAAATCGACAGGCTTGGTTAAGTAGTCGTCCGCGCCGCTACGCCGCCCTGTCAGTTCGGAGTCCCTGTCGCCAAGAGCGGTCAGAAAGATAAAGGGAATCCCGGAAAAAGGCAAACCCGCGGCGATCACGCGTTCAAGCACCTCGAAGCCGCTCATGGAGGGCATTCTGACATCGCAAATCACTAGATCGGGCTGCTTCGATAGAATTGCAGCGAGACCTTCCTCCCCGTTCGAGGCAAGCTCGACCTTGTAGCCGAACTCACTCAACGCTTCAGAGAGAAGGTTGGCGGTCTGCTCATCGTCTTCAATGCATAAGATGGTGCTCACGCGCGTACTCTGGCGGTGCCTTTTCTGCGTTCGTGGCGGGTAGCGACACGGTAACTCTCGTGCCTTCGCCCGGATCACTGTCGATGGAAAGCCTGCCGCCATGCTGTTCCACTATCTGCTGAACGAGACTGAGCCCAATCCCCGTCCCAGGGATCTGCCCAACATTGCTCCCGCGGAAGAAACGCTCGCGAACATGAGGAAGTTCGCCAGGCGGTATCCCAATGCCGTGATCGGCAATTGTAATGGCGATCGAGCCGTTTTCCCTGGTGCCGGAGACTTCGACGATTCCACCTTCAGGAGAATATTTAAACGCATTCGCAATCAGGTTGCTGAAAGCGCAGCGCAGCAACTTGGGATCTCCCGTCATCTTCTTCGGCAGATCGCCGGCTTTTTCGACAAAACGCACCTTTAGGCCCATCGAATTGTAATAGCCGGCCAAGTCCTTGAGCATCGCGCCGGGGTCGAACACGCACTTTTCCACCTCCCCAGACTTGCTCATCATATCCATTTCAGCCGTCAGGCTCGACAGAAGGCTTGTGAGCTGGAATACGGCGGCTCTGATTTTCCCGGCGCGTTCTGCGATGCGCTCGGGCTCAACGTCCATTCGTGTTGAAATGAGGCGCTGGGCATGGCCGTCAATGTAAGTCAGAGGTGTTCGGAACTCATGCGAGATGGTTGTCAGGAAATTCCTTTGTGCCGCCGTGAGCTGCCGCTCTTTTTCTAATGTTCCGGCCAAGATTTCTGCCTGCATCGAGAGGCTTTTGCGCGTTTGGAGCAGCTCAACCGTATTCTTCTGCAGCACCGATAGAGCGTGCGCCATCTCGCCAACCTCGTCCCGCCTTTCCTGGAACGGGATCCTAAAGTTGGTATCGTTGGTGGATAGCCGGTGAGTACGGCCGGCAAGGTCGAGCAATGGACGGGAGAAGGAATACCATAGATAGACAGCGAGCCCAATAAACAGCACAAGCACTGCAAGGATGAGTTCGGAAATGAAACGCTGGGCCCTTGCGATGGAGCGGGCCGCCTCCTTGCTCGCGCGGTCCAACTTTGAATGGGTTAGAAGCAGCAGCTGATGGAGTTCATGACTGGCCTTTCGAAAGGTTGAAAGGGCGCTGCCATGAAAAAGAGCAATTGCGTCGGAGACGCGCCCGCTCTCGGCAAGCGTGACGAACTCTCGTTCGCGTCCAACATGAGTGTTCCAATCGGTTATAAATTCATCGAAGGCGCTTGTCTCATCCGGACCGTGGGGAACTTTGCGGTAGCTGGCAATGTTTTCGGAGATGAGGTTAAGATAGTCTGAAAGTTCCGCCGCGTTTTGTTTTCTTGCGGCAGTATCGCCGCCAAGCAGCATTTCTGCTTCTTCGGTGCGAACCCTGGCAACGTGATGCCTCAAACTACCTAGAATCTGAACGGAATCGAGCCAGCGATTGCGCAGCTCGGAAGACAGGATATCGACATTGTTCAGGCTGCCAAGACTAAGGCTGCGCACCAAGGCGACGGAAACGATGAACAGAATCGAAATGATGGCAAGCTTCGCCGAAGCGGAGCGCGTCAGGGAGAAAAGCGGATATATTGAAGGCATCTTTGGCTTAGCTTGATGATATACGGTCTACCGCTTGACCCCATATGGTAGCTCGTTTGCGTTTCTCCTCCTGTAAGAATTCACAGGCTGAATCTTCGGCGTGAAGAGCCATTTTCCTTTCAAAGCGGGAATTGGGTTTATCCCCAAAAGAGGGAGCTTCGATGATAAACGAAAAGGGGCCGCAACGTAGCTCCTCGGCTAGCCGCCTTACGCGCTTCTTCTTCTTCGCCGTTGCGGGAGCGATTTTCCTCGCCGTCTACTGGGCCTGGAACAGCGGCGGAAAACCCGCACAAATGCAGTCGATCTCCCCAGCGGCCGTGCCCGTCACAGCCACAACCGCTCAGCCAAGCTCGATCGACATTACCCGCTCGGGCATTGGCACCGTTCAGGCCTGGCAAATGGCCAATATTACAGCGCAGGTCTCCGGCCGCATCTCCGAAATCCCCTTCCACGAAGGCAAAATGGCTCAGAAGGGCGATGTGCTGGTGCGAATTGACCCCCGCCCCTTCCAGGCGGCGCTCGATCAGGCGAAAGCCAAGAAGGCGCAAGACCAGGCAAATCTTGCCAATACGCAAAAGAACCTCTCGCGCGATGAAACGCTGCTGACTAAAGGCGGTTTCGCGACTCAGCAAACGGTCGATAATGAGAAGGCCCAGGTTCAGGTGTATGAAGCGGGAATCGAGGGCGATAACGCCGCAATTGAGGCGGCGCAATTGAATTTGGAATACGCAACCGTCGCGGCGCCTTTCACAGGCGTTGTCAGCCTTCGCAACATTGATATCGGAAACCTCGTTACGCCGGCCTCCATCGTCGGCACTATCACACAAATCGAGCCCATCGCGGTCAACTTTACCTTGCCGCAAGCGGATTTGGGTGATCTTCAGTCTGTGGCCGCCAACGGCCACCCGGCCGTCCTCGTTTACGATCAGTCCGGCAAAAAGCTCCTCTCCCGCGGCATCCTTGAGGTCATTAACAATCAGATCGACCAAGCTAGCGGGACCATCAAGCTCAAGGCAAGATTCGACAACAAGGATCACAAGCTTTGGCCGGGTGAATTCGTGCAGGCCCAAGTTATTGTCAGGAGGGAACCGCAGGCCCTCGCCGTGCCGTCGGAAGCGGTGCAGCATGGTCCGGACGGGAGGTATGTCTGGCTTGTTTCTCCGGATAGCACCGTTCGCCGCCAGCCTGTCCAAATCAGCGAAATCCAAGATAATCGCACGATAATCTCTGGTGGCCTGAAAACTGGCGACCGCATTGTCGTTACCGGCCAATATGGCGTGACGGAAGGCGCGCGCATTACGGAAACAAATGCCGTCCAGGCCGGGCAGGGCCAGTCATGAATATTTCCGCCCCGTTTATCCGGCGCCCGATCGCGACGTCGCTCTTGATGCTCGCAATCGCCGTCGTCGGCATTGCGGCCTATCCGATGCTGCCGGTTGCGCCGCTGCCGACGGTCGATTTCCCCACCATACAGGTGACGGCGCAGCTGCCGGGTGCGAGCCCGGACGTGATGGCTTCGGCGGTCGCGACGCCGCTCGAAAAGCAGCTGGGCATCATTCCGGGCGTCACACAGATGACCTCGGCGAGCATGCTTGGCACTACGCAGGTCACCATCCAGTTCGACCTCAGTCGCAATATTGACGGGGCTGCCCAGGATGTGCAGACCGCGATCAATGCGGCGGCTGGGCAGTTGCCCAAGAACCTGCCGAACCCTCCGACCTATCGCAAGGTGAATCCGGCTGACCCGCCCATCCTCATTCTCGGCGTCACCTCGGATGATTTGCCCATCACGAAAGTCGATGACTATGCCGAGAACATGCTGGCGCTGCAGATTTCACAATTGCCCGGGGTTGCCCAGGTTGTTATAGGCGGTCAGCAGACCCCTGCGGTGCGCGTGCAGATCGATCCGGCGAAGTTGAGCGCAACGGGGCTCAGCCTTACCGACGTGCAATCCGCCATCACCAACGCGACGGTGGAAGCACCGAAGGGGACGATCCGCGGCGAAACGCAAAGCTACTCTATCTACGACAACGATCAGCTCACAACGCCGGAACCTTATAACGATGTAATCGTCGCATACCGGAACGGCGCGCCGATCCGCATCAAGGATATCGGCCGGGCTGTCGAAGGCCCCGCGGATACAACTGTCGCGGGCTGGGTCGGGCACAAACGTGGCATTGCTCTTGTCATCTGGAAGCAGCCGGGCGCGAACGTGGTCCAAACGGTGGATCGCATCAAGGCCGAACTGCCGAAGCTGAGGGCGAATATTCCTCCAAGCGTCAAAGTCATACCGATTATCGACCGCACCACGACCATACGCGCCTCAATCGCCGACGTTCAGTTTACACTCATCCTGACAATGGTGCTCGTGGTCGCGGTCGTCTTTGTGTTCCTGCGGTCTGTGCGCTCCACGATCATTCCCGGACTGGCTGTTCCAATCTCGATCATCGGCACCTTCGCGGCCATGTATGCGCTGGGCTATAGTCTCGACAATCTATCGCTGATGGGACTCACCATAGCCGTCGGCTTCGTGATCGACGACGCAATCGTCGAAGTGGAAAATATCGACCGTCACATCGAAGAGGGCATGGCGCCACTTCAGGCGGCCTATCTTGGTTCGGGAGAGATCAGGTTCACCGTTCTTTCTATAAGCCTCTCCTTGATCGCGGTGTTCATTCCATTTCTCTTCATGGGTGGAATTGTCGGGCGTCTTCTTCATGAATTCGCCATGACGGTTACGGTCGCTATCGTTGTATCCGCGTTCGTCTCGATGACGCTTACGCCTATGCTGTCCGGCCGCTACTTGAAGCCCAAGCATAGTGAAACGCACGGCAGGCTGTACCGCCTAAGCGAGGCAGCTTTCGAGGGGCTTGTGGGCGGTTATCGGCGGACCCTTGACGTGGTGCTCCAGCACCCGGGTTGGACGATTGCGAGTTTTTTCGCCACTGTGGCAGCGATGGCCTGTCTCTTCCTGGTGCTACCGAAGGGCTTTTTCCCGATCCAGGACACGGGCTTTCTGATCGGCCAGTCGCAGGCGTCGGCGTCCGTCTCTCCGGATCAGATGAAGAAGTTGCAGCAGCAGCTTACGGCTGTCGTCACACGCGATCCGGCCGTGGCCGGGGTTGTTGCGACGGTTGGCGGCACGCGCGCGCCGAACCAGGGCTTTGTCTACGCGGCCTTGAAGCCTTTGGACGAACGCAATGTGAGCGCGATGGATGTGGTCAACCGTCTTCGGCCGAAGCTGAAGCAGGTCGTGGGCGCGAGCCTCGTCCTGGCCCCCACCCAGGACATCAATGTGGGCGGCCGGCAGTCTCAGGGGCTTTTCCAATACACCCTGCAGAGCGGCAATTCCGAACAGCTCAACGCTTGGTCTGGCAAGCTTTTCGAAAAGCTGAAGCAAATCCCGGAAATCAGGGACCCATCGACCGACCAGGTGTTGAACGGCCAGACAGTATCGCTGACCATTAATCGCGACGTTGCCTCCCGCTTCGGCATTCAGCCTGCGGCTATCGACAATGTGCTGGAGGCAGCGTTCAGCCAGGAGCAGGTCACGCAATTCTATACCCAGCTGAACACCTACAAGGTCATTCTTGAGGTGCTTCCAGGCCTACAAGGCGACCTTGACACGCTCTCGAAGCTCTATGTGCATTCGCCCTCGGGGCAGGCCGTTCCGTTGACTTCGCTTGTCACAATCAGCACCGAGCCGGTAGCTCCGCTCGTTATAAACCACCAGGCGACGTTCCCTTCGGTCACGTTCTCGTTCAATCTGGCACCCGGCGCTTCGCTTGGACAGGCGGTGAACGCCATTGATGCCGCGCGCCGTGAAATCAGCCTCCCCGCCGCCATCACAGGCAGTTTCCAGGGTAATGCGCAGGCGTTCCAGACCTCGCTCGCGAGCGAGCCGTTCCTGATCGCGGCGGCCGTATTCGTGATCTACATCATTCTGGGGATGCTGTATGAAAGCTACATCCACCCCATCACGATCCTGTCTACTTTGCCTTCGGCAGGACTTGGCGCGCTCCTCATGATGTGGATTTTTCACGTCGATTTCACCATCATCAGCCTCGTGGGCCTGATTTTGCTGATCGGCATCGTGAAGAAGAACGGCATCATGATGGTGGACTACGCCCTGCAGGCCGAACGCGAGGAGGGGCTTTCACCGCTTGAGTCCATTCGCAAAGCGTGCCTGCTGCGCTTCCGGCCCATTCTCATGACGACGGTCTGCGCGATCCTTGGCGGCATTCCCCTTATGCTGGGGACTGGGACGGGTTCGGAGCTTCGCCAGCCGCTAGGTTACGCAATAGTGGGCGGGTTGATCGTAAGCCAGATCCTGACGCTCTATTCTACGCCCGTGATCTATCTTCTCCTTGACCGGTTGAGGAACCGCGGTGCTGCCGAAGCCGAACATCAGTATGTAGGTCGTGAGCGTCAACTCGCCCCTGCCGAATGAGTATGACGCGGTGCAAGGCAAGCTACTGCGGCTTGCAACTTAAGGGAGGGAGGTATGCTGCCCGCGCGGCGAGAAGCTATCGCCGGATTGGCTTCGCACGAGATCGAGCCGCTCTTTCAAATAATCGCGTTCGATCGAGAGACCGTCATTGCCGAAGACCAGCGTCTCTTCATCACCCGTTGCAAAACGCGGCCAGTCAATTACGCCGGCTCCATTTGGATCTCCGGTTTTCGCGAAATTCGTCCAATAGCTCACCATCAGCCGGCTTACCTCACGATTATGAGGATGCATCAGCGCAGAGAGTGGGAAGGGGACCACGCGCTGCAGATTGCCAAGCGCGTAGGCGACTTCAAGTCCATGCGGCGAACCGCCAATGAGCCGCAGCAAAGGCGGTTGAAAGTCGAAGGCATAGTGGAAAACGCTTTGACCGTTGCGGCTAACGTCTCTCGCGATCATGCGGGCGGGTTCCACGAAATTGGCATCTCCCCATATGTGGTCGGCCAGAAAATCGGGCGTCATGATGAGCTGCGGCGGATAAAGGAACGTTAGCGCACTCAGCCTAGGCTTTACCTCGCCCAAGACATCGTTCGTGCGGGCGTGAAAGGACTTCCTCAGAAGCACGCCTTCATAACTGTTGGCGCCTACAATGATGGGCACGGGCGCTTCTTCGCCGCGCGAGAAAACCTCCTCAATCTGCCCTGTCAGCAATTCGCCATCTATGAACGGCGTTACATCCGCGAGTTCAGGAATCGTGCCAACCGTGTCCCGGATATCCTCCCAGCCTTTGCTTCTCAAGCCAGCAATCGCAGCTTCGGGTCTGAGGCCGAAAGCGCGGGCGCCTTTCTCCCCGTAATCGTAAGCTGCGGCAAAGTTTGCTGTCTTTGTGGTTAAGCTTGGAGCAACCCAACGGCCACCACCGCTTTGTATAATAGCCTTCTGGAATAGACCTCCGGCCATTGGTGAGGTCATGAGCGCAAGAACGCTGATACCGCCCGCAGACTCACCGAAGAGTGTGACATTGGAGGGATCCCCGCCAAAGGCCTCGATGTTTCGCTTTACCCAGCGCAAAGCCTCAATCTGATCCAGAAGCCCATAATTGGCCGTGGGCACGCCCTCGGCTCGCGCTTCGGCCGTCAATTGCGGATGCCCGAAAAAGCCAAACACGCCGAGGCGGTAGTTGATGGTGACCATCACCACGTCTTTTCTAGCGATATTGCCACCATCATAGATGCGCACACGCGCGGACCCAGATGTGAATGCTCCGCCATGCAGCCACACCATGACCGGTAAGTGCGCCCCCCGGTGCCGGGCAGGCGACCAAATGTTCAGGGTCAGGCAATCTTCGCTCATTTCCGCAAGGTGGACGTCCTTGCTTGGGGCCTGGGGGCAGGCAGATCCAAATTCGAATGCGTCCCGGACGCCGGGCCAGGCAGCAGGAGGACGCGGCGCGCGCCAGCGCAGTTCCCCCATAGGGGGCGCCGCGTAGGGAATGCCTTTGAAAACAAGTACTCCGTCCTCGATCGAGCCCGCGACTTCGCCGGACTCAACGGTGGCGCGAAAAGGACTCTGAGCCAGCGCGCCAAAGACGGGGAGAACAATAAGAGAAAGCGCCGGCAACAGCGCGCGGAGAAGAATGCTTCGAAGTTCCATAATTTTGCTTCCGAACCAATTTCGACCAGCACGCAGCGGTGCGTGCGCAGCGAATGCAGAGGAAAGCAAATTCTCATGGCTTAATTGGGATGCGGGGCTCGCTTACTCGAAGGCCGGGGAGCCGATTTCCCCTTGCGCCCATGCAAATGGAGCGCGATCATTAGAGATCTATCCTCAACCCTCGCCAGGAGCGTTCATGAACGATATCTTGCCCAGCGCGTTGAGCCCGGCAGGGGCTCACGTGGTTTTTCCACACACTCCTGCCGGGCTTCCCTACACAAGCTTCAATCGAAGCGAGCTCAACGAAATTTTCTCGCTTTACGGGACGAAGGTCGCCAAGGGCGAATGGCGCGATTACTCGATAGACTTCTTAAGAGACAGAGCAGTTTTCTCAGTTTTCCGCAGCTCCTCGGAGCATCCTATTTATCGCATCGAAAAAAATCCAAAGCTGACGAAACGCCAAGGGGCCTATAGTGTCGTTGCTACAACCGGCCTCATTCTCAAGCGCGGACACGACCTCGCAAAGGTCTTGCGTGTCCTGGATCGCAGGCTCCGCGTAGTTTCGTCTTAACGCAGGAGCGGATATGGAAAAGGCCCCGTTTCCGGGGCCTTCAAGGGCTTGCCTATTTTGCGCAGCGGCCTATCTGCGGTCGCCGAAGAGTTGAAGGAGGGCGACGAAGATGTTGATGAAGTCGAGATAGAGGTTCAAGGCACCCATGATGGCAGTGCGGCCAAGAGTAGCCTCGCCAGCACTCGCATAGGTCATATAATTGTCCTTCAGCTTCTGCGTGTCATAGGCAGTCAGACCTGTGAAGATCAAGACCGCGAGCACCGAGATAGCGAACTGTAGCCCAGATGAATGCAGAAATGCATTCACGACCGCAGCGATGACAATGCCGATAACTCCCATCATGAGGAACGAGCCCATTCCGGTGAGATCACGCTTCGTGGTGTAACCCCATAGGCTTACGGCGCCGAAGGTCGCGGCAGTGATGAAGAAGATACGCGCTATCGAGTTGCCCGTGTAGATGACGAAAATGCTCGAAAGCGAGAGCCCCATCAAGGCGGCGAATGCCCAAAACACTGCCTGAGCGGTCGACGTACTCATTTGGTTGATGCGCGCCGCGAACAAAAAGACGATCGCGAGCGGCGAGAAGGCGATGACCCATCTCAGCCAGCTCACATAGATCGCTTTCCCGAGGGCGGTGAGCATCAAGCCATTCGGAAGTCTGGCAACGGCCTCCGCCGGATCATTAGTGACGGCCATCATGTAGAAGGCATAGGCAACGACGCCAGTAAGAACGAGGCCGATGCCCATGTAGTTGTAAACGCGAATCATGTAGGAGCGCAGACCTTCGTCGATCGCGAAGGCATCCGCGCGGGAGCGTGCTGTTCCGTACGCTCTGGAGGTCTCGTAGTCTGCCATATATTTGGTCCCTGACTTTCTAACCCTAAGGTCTGCGCAAAAGGTCTTCCAGGTTTAAGCCCTAAACGGCCTAGAGCAAAGCCTCTTTGTCAGGTGGCCTGCTCAATCCTCGCCATCAAGACGTTCACTCGGAACGCAGATAGTGTGCCGGTTTTGCTGATAGAACCCTCAAGGTTCCGGCTGCTCCCAGCACCAAGACAAATATGGTCTCAATTATTGAGGGCTGCAATAGCGCATTCAGAGAGACGGTAAAGCTCAAGTTCATAACATAGGCGACCACCGCGTAAGCAGCGGCAAGGCCCAGTCCGCAAGCGATCACAGAAAGGCAAAGGGCAAGCCCCAAATACTCCCAAAGATGGGCGGCGAGGATGTGCCACCGGCTCGCGCCTAAGGTGCGGAGGACCACGGCCTCATAGATACGTCTACGCTGGGCCGTTATAAGAGCTCCGGCGACTACAAGGGCACCCATAACAACCGTCACGCTTCCCGCTATTGTTACAGCTTTCATGACCTTTTCGAAAACGCCCGAGATTGCATCGAGAGCGTCCTTCACGCGGATCGCTGAGACAGTGGGATAAGCCGTCGACACGGCTCTTAGGGCCGTCGCTTCGGCGCTGGAATTGGGGTTCTTGCCTTCCGGATGGCTTAGAGTGGCCAAATAGGTGAAAGGCGCTCTCCTGAGAGCGTTTGGGGAGAAAATCATCACGAAGTTGATGCCGATCGTTCCCCACTTCACCTTGCGGAAATTAGCTATTTTCGCGGTAACGTTCCTGCCTATCACGTTGACCGTAACGGTATCCCCAATTTTCAGATCGAGCGCCTTCGCAATATCCGCCTCGAATGACACGAGCGGCTTGCCCTCGTAGCCGGCTGCCCACCATTCGCCTTCGGTGACCTTCGACCCTGCAGGCAAATCCTCCGAATAGGTGATGCCCCGATCTCCGTTGAGTACCCACCCGGCGGAGGATGGCGCCTTGATCTCTTCAACAGGCACCCCTTTCAGAGATACGATCCTTCCCCGCAGCATTGGGGCCGCAGAAACTTCGCTCCCAGGCACCTTCTCGCTCAGCAATCCTTGAAAGGCCCCAAGATCCTGCTTTGGAACGCCTATGAAGAAATAATCCGGGGCCCTGTCGGGCAGGCGCGACTTTAACTCATCTGTCAATGAAGCGTCGACCAACGAAACGGCGGTAAGGAGAGTGAGCCCGGCGCCCAGCGAGAGCGCGATAGTCCGCGCCAGACTGGACGGACCAGCGATATTCGCAAGAGCGAGCGCGATGCCTGGGCGGTTGGGGCGCTTTATTAGCGCCGCCCCGATTTTAATGCCGGAGCCAGCGAGCCAGAACAAAGCAAACACACCAAGAAGCGCTCCGCAAGTGAAGGCGGCGATCCGGTGCTCGTGCGAAAATCCTATTGCCGCAATCGCAAGAGCCCCCGCTGCTGCAAATGAGCCAATGCGATAAGCCCATGGAGGAAGCCCGGCTGTTTCGCCCCCATTATCGCGAAAAAGCGCAGCAGGCCGCACCTGCTGCGCACGGCCCAACGGCCAGAGGATAAAGGGGAGGGTTGTCAGCAGTCCAAACAAGAAGGCCAGCGCAAGCGCATATGGTTGCGGAGCGGCGGCGATACCGATCGGCATGACGTTGTGTAGGAGCCCGGCAGACGCCAGCGGCGCAATTCCCGTTATGACGAAGCCTATCGCGACACCGAACAATGCAAGCAAAGCAATTTCAGTAAAGAAAACGCGGAAAATGATACGATGCGAGGCACCCAGGGACTTGAAAGTAGCGATTGTCATACGGCGCCGTTCGATAAACCCGGACACTGCGTTTGCAACGCCAATGCCGCCTACGAGCATTGCGGTGATGCCCGTCAGCGTCAGAAATTCCGTCATCCGTTGAAGCATGTCCTTGGCCCCGGGGGAGGGGTCCGAACTATTGCGGACGAGAAAACCAGCCTCCGGAAATTTTTCGGCGAGCTTTCTCTTGAAAGCGGCGGAGCTAACCCCTGGCCGAAGCTTCACACGATAGTTCCAGCGCACGAGGCTGCCCGGCTGAATGAGCCCGGTCTTATCCAACTCAGGAATGGGCATGATGATGCGGGCGCCAAGCGCGGGGCCTGCCGCCAGGCGATCGGGCTCGTGCTCTATGACGGCGACGACGGGAAGCTCGGCCAACCCAATAGCAATATTGTCGCCAATGCCGATCTGCAATTGGTCTAGAATGCTGCGATCTACGGCAATACCCTGCCTACTGATTACGGAGGCGAATGTCTGGCCGGGTCCAAGCAAAAGTTCGCCATAGAGCGGATATGCCCCATCGACCGCTTTCAAATCGACGAGAGCCTGCGCGCTGCCATCGGGCTTTCGCGCCATGGCGCGCATCGTAGCAACCTCGCTGACCTCGCCTGCCTCATTAAGGTAAGCCCTCTCCTCAGGCGTGGCCTTTCTGTGAACGAGGGTCGCTTCAGCATCCCCTCCGAGCAGCACTTTTCCGTCGCGCGCGATCGCATTTTGAATAGCTTCGGAGAGGCTGTTGATTGTGCCGACCGCCCCGGTTCCGAGCGCAATGCAGATCAAGAATATGGAAAAGCCGGCGAGGCCGCCACGCAAATCGCGAAGTGCAAGGCGGAGTTCCAATGGGAGAAAAAGGCCGGAAGGGCGCTTCGGCGCTTCGCTTGGAACTGCCGTCATGCGTAGGCAGTCTCGTGGATGGACCTAACCATACGCCCGTCCTTCATAGCGACGGTCCGTTCGCAGCGCGCAGCGAGCCGCGTATCGTGCGTTATCAACACGAGCGTCGTACCCAGGCGCCGGTGCAGCTCAAAGATCAAGTCCATAATCTGCTTGCCGGTCTCACCGTCGAGGTTTCCAGTCGGCTCATCGGCAAAGAGGATCTTGGGCTCAGGCGCAAGCGCACGGGCAAGCGCCACGCGCTGCTGCTCTCCTCCCGAGAGTTGGCCCGGAAAATGATGTTTGCGGTCAGCGAGGCCAACCTCGCCTAGGACCTCGGTGGCTTGTACGTAAGCATCCCGGCGGTTGAGGAATTCAAGCGGCAACGCCACATTCTCGATCGCCGTCATGGTTGGGATCAAATGGAAGGACTGAAACACGATGCCGATCGTGCGGCCTCTCATTTCCGCGAGCTGGTCCTCACTGAGGCGCGCGAAATCCTGTCCAGCGACCATGACCTGCCCAGAGCTCGCGGCTTCCAAGCCCGTCATCACCATCAAAAGCGACGACTTTCCCGACCCGCTCGGCCCGGTAAGGGCGATGGACTGCCCTTCCGGCACTGAAAGATCAACGCCGCGCAAAATCTCTACCGGACCCGCCTTGCTCCTGAGGGTTAGCGTGACGGCCTTCAACTCGATCGAGAGCAAAGCTGGCTCATGGATGCCGCCGCCGCGTAACGCGGATGAGGATACAGAGGGGGTATGCAAGTGAGCCACCGTTTAAACGCTGCGCCGCAGCGCCTCATATGGACATGGTTACTGGCTTTTGCGACGGCAGCGGTTGTATTTTCGGCTTCCCGGCAAGGCTACGCAGAGGAGAAGGCGCCCGCGAAAGATGGGGAAGTCGTGATCCTAGCCTTTGGGGACAGCTTGACGGCTGGCTATATGATCCCGCCCGATAAGTCGTTCCCAGCGCAGTTGCAAGCTGCGCTGAGAGCCAAGGGTTATGCTGTCCGGATTCTAAATTCAGGAGTTTCCGGCGACACGGCCGAAGAGGGTCTCGATCGCCTCGACTGGAGTTTGGTCGAAAAAGTGGACGGCGCGATCGTAGAGTTCGGTGCGAACGACGCGTTGCGAGGCTTAGACCCAAAGGTTACTGAGCGCGCTCTCGACGCGATGCTCAAAAGCCTTAGCGGGAAGCGCATCGAGCTTCTGCTCGCCGGCATGGAGGCGCCAAGAAACTGGGGAGAGGCTTACGATAAGGCCTTTCGCAACATCTATCCGCGGCTGTCCCAAAAGTATGGCGCCATTTTCTACCCGTTTTTCTTGAGGGACGTGGCGACAATTGCGCGCTTGAACCTCGCGGATGGGCTTCATCCCACTCCGGAGGGCGTCGCCATCATTGTGAACAATATACTTCCGGATGTTGAAATGCTGATTGCGCGAATTCGCGAGAACCGCGCAACCAAGCACAGCTGAGGATTTTCCAGCCTATTCCTTGGGCTTCTCCGCGGGCTTGTTTGCTCCACCCCCGTCCGGCGCCGGTTTACCTGCCTTCTTGCTGTCTTCCGCGGCGGCCTGCCCGGCTTCGTCATTGGCCTCGGAGGAATCGAAGCACTTGTAATACTCGGCCGGCTCGGATTTCTGCGCGGCGCAGTCGACTATTGGCTTTAGGTCGGCAAGATCGCCGTAGAACTTATAGGTGGTGATGGCGTATCGAACCTCGCCGCTGGGATCGGAACCGTAACGGTCGACTTTTCCTTTCATCGAGGGGTCAATCTGGAGGAGAGCGTCAATGAGGGTGTCACCCTGAATATAGTTGTCCGGAAGCTGATCGAAGGGGCCGTCGAAATAGTTGTTGAGCTGGGTATGACCGAAAAAATCGCCGATCAGGATCTGCCGGTCCGTTAGCTTATCCTTGTAGAAGACGAAGCTCGTCCTATTACCCACGGTTACGGCCGGGGACAAGGACGATGGCTCGTATTGATCCATCTTGGGATTATCATTAAGAACGTAGAGAAAAGACTTCGACGGCTTGTTGAAGATTAGGAAGAATTGTATGCCGGACTCGTCCCAGACCGGCCCGATATAGGTTTCATCTGCACGAAGCATATTGGCTGCGGGCTTCACGTTGGAGAGATCAGGAATCTGGAATTCGACCGTTTTATTCTTAAAGGCGATCGTGTAAAGAAACTTGTTGACTTGTGTAACCTTCAATCCGTCATCAGGCCCAAGCTTCTTGTAGCTTGGGTCGCTCGGCTTCCGCCAATAGGCGTATTCCGGATAGTACGCAAAGTGGACTTTGCCGTCGAATTGATCCCAGGCATCGAAGCGGATGTTTCCAGCGTAGATGATGCCTTTGTAGGGGAAGGTGAAATAATAATAGCTTTCGGTGGGATAGACCGTCACTTTCGATGGCAGCGCATCGAAGACGGCCTCGAATACGGCATTTGGATTGGCGACATCGAGATCGTTCGGCTGAAGCAGATCCTCGATCATTTCCTGGTCCGTATGAAGCTTCAGCTTTGCCGCAGGCGCATAGCCTGGGAAAGCCATGACGGCGGCGGCAATTGCGAGATAACCGGCGTAGTTCCGGACCGTTGTCACGATACGTAATAGGTTCATATTGCAGGCCTTTCTTCTCCCGGGCCCGTTGCGTTTAGCAGCCCTTTTTGGCGATGTCATGGATGACTGCGACCTGGAATTGCCGAAAGTGTATCTGGAATTCTGCGTGGGTATCGCGGCCGATGAAGCGGTAATCATTGAACGCGCACAAAGCTGCTACCACAGCCGGGATGCCCGACGCGCGCCTGGTCATTTGAGCTTGAGTAGCTTCGCGTTTTCTACGAAGCCAAGAGCTTTTCCATTTTGCGCGATTTCAGCAAGATTGCCTTTGACATTCAGTACAGTGACCAACTCGCCCCCTTCAATTCGCTTTGCCGTCTTGGCTCCCCGAGTGGCCGTCTCAAAAAGTTCAGCGGCGGCGATCACAACATGGGTCGGCTTTTTAGGGACGATATTGTCCTTTACCTCAAGCTCTTTCAATATATCGGGATAACGGCGGGCGAATGTATAACTGTCGCCGAGCATTGGTACTATGGGTTTTTGGCAATATTCCTTTGGACCGTTGGCTTCACAGGCGCTTAACTCACGGCTCAGCTCAGGCACGCGGATTTCAACGTATTTCTTGAGATCGGCAATGTCGACGTCATTACTGGCCGGGTTGCCGGCAAGGGCGAGACCTTCCAGGAAGGCATAGGTGAAGAGCCCGTGCTGGTGATAGCCCTCCTTTGCCTGCGCCTGTTCGCTTGTCGCCATGAAGATCGTTCGGCCGGTTGCATCTCTTATACCGAATCCGACTGATTGAGTCGCCGCGCGCATGGGATTCCGCTCGGGATTCGAAGCAGTTATATGGAAGGGTCATGATTCGTTTGCGGGGGCA
>JBAUNL010000743.1:0-10679 GCA_049579205.1 Rhodomicrobium sp.
ACCGGAATAACCGGCACCCGCGCACCCGATCTCGCCGTCGTAGAACGGAATGTCAGCCGGATCAAAGCGAAGACCCCGTTGCCGGTCGTTGTCGGTTTTGGTGTGCGCACCCCTGGCCAAGCCAAAGCCATAGCAAGTGCCGCCGATGGGGTGGTGGTCGGCTCTGCGCTCGTTGACGCGATCGCCCAGAGCCTTGACGAGGCACAGAGCGCGACCGACTTAACCACTAGAGCGGTTTTGGATCTGGTCGAACAGCTTTCCGCCGGTATGAATGCGGCATAAGAAAACCGCCTTTGGCTTGCGTAAAAGGCGCAGGAAAACGTGAACTGGATCAACAACGTCGTTCGGCCCAAAATCAGCGGCCTTTGGCAAAAGCGGGAGATGCCCGAAAACCTCTGGGTTAAATGCCCCGAGACTGGGCAGATGGTCTTTCACCGCGATTTAGAGGCCAACCATTTCGTCATTCCCGGCTCAGGCTATCATATGCGCATCGGGGCCGAGGCGCGGCTGAAGATGTTTTTTGACGGCTCCAAATACGAAACGGTGCCAGTACCTGAAGTGACGCCGGACCCGCTGAAATTCCGCGACGAAAAGCGCTATTCGGATAGGTTGAAGGAAGCCCGAGCCAAAACTGGCATGAACGATGCCGTTCTCACTGGATTCGGGACGCTAGATGGCTTGCCTGTGATTGCGGCCGTGCAGGATTTCGCCTTCATGGGGGGCTCGCTGGGCATGGCGGCCGGCGAGGCGCTTACAACAGGCATCATGAAGGCTGTGGAGCTTAAGGTCCCCTACATCCTCTTCGTGTCTTCGGGAGGCGCGCGGATGCAGGAAGGGATACTCTCTCTTATGCAAATGCCGCGCACCACGGTCGCGGTGCAGCGCCTACGCGAAGCAAAGCTTCCCTACATTGTAGTGCTCACCAACCCGACGACCGGCGGCGTTACGGCCTCTTACGCGATGCTTGGAGACATCCATATTGCGGAGCCCGGCGCGCTAATTGGCTTTGCGGGGCCAAGAGTGATCGAGCAGACCATCCGCGAAAAGCTTCCCGATGGTTTCCAAAGATCGGAATATCTCTTGGAGCACGGTATGGTTGACATGGTCCTGCACAGGCATGATCTGCGCCCAACACTAAGCCGCCTTTGCAGCCTCCTGGTGACGGAGCGTAAGCACAGGGCCGGCATGAACAATGTGAAGTTCAGGCGAAAGGCAGCCGCCGCAGCGAAGGCGGACATCAAATTGCCGGCAACGGCCGAACAGATTGCCGCCACGGCACCCGCGCATCCGCAATCCGAGCCTTCGGATGATGCGGCGAAAGCGGCATCTCCCAATCCGTCCCCTTGAGCGTTTTCATCATCGCTATCAACTTAGTTCGCGCCGGGCTTATGGCCCTTCCCCGCGTTTGTGGAAAGAAACGTGCCTGAAGAGAAAGCAGAAGATTTCCTAGCGCGGTTTGAGAAGCTGCACCCAAAGAGCATCGACCTCTCTGTTGGGCGGGTTGAACGGCTGCTCGGCGCGCTCGGCAATCCCCAGCGAAAACTTCCGCCCGTTATTCACGTCGCAGGTACTAACGGCAAAGGATCGGTCGTCGCTTTTCTCAAAGGCATGCTTGAGGCCGCTGGATACCGTCCGCACGCATTCATATCACCGCATCTGCGGAAGTTTCACGAGCGTATTATGCTTGCTGGCCCCGGTGGCGGGAGGCAAATCAGCGAACGCCGTCTCGCTGAGATTTTGCGCCGTGCCGAAGCCGCCAATCGGGGTGAGCCGATCACATTCTTTGAAATCACCACGGCCGCAGCCTTTCTCGCTTTCTCCGAAAATCCTGCCGACATCGTGCTCCTTGAAACGGGCCTCGGCGGACGCCTCGATGCAACGAATGTGATCGAGGAGCCTCTTGCAACGGTGCTGACGCCAATCTCACTGGATCATTGCTCCTTCCTCGGGCACACCATCGAAGCAATTGCGGCCGAGAAAGCCGGTATCTTGAAGCGGGGAAGGCCCGCGATCGTATCGAGGCAAACAGAAGGCGCATTGCGCGTTATCGACGAGCGGGCGAGTGCCGTAAGGTCTCCCGTTGCTGCCGCCGGCCGTAGCTGGGATGTCTTCGAGCAGCAAGGCAGGCTGATCTTTCAGGATGAAGATTGCTTGCTCGATTTGCCGCTCCCGCGGCTCTTCGGGCGCCACCAAATTGAGAATGCCGGCACCGCGATTGCGGCCGCGCGCCGCCTCGAAGGCTTTCGCATACCGGAAGCGGCGATTGCGAAGGGTCTTACCACTGCGGTTTGGCCCGCCAGGCTGGAACGCCTCTCTCCCGGCAGGCTCCATGATCTTGCGCCGCCCGATTCGGAAATATGGGTGGATGGTGGGCACAATCCGGCCGCCGGGGAAGCGCTCGCCCGGGCGCTCGCTGACCTTGAGGAGCGCGTTTCGAGCCCCATTCATTTAATAATAGGTATGCTTTCGACGAAGGATGCGGGCGGCTTTCTGCGCCACTTCCAGGGGTTGACGGAACTCGCCGCAACACTGGAGATCCCGGGTCAAGCCAGTGCATACAAAGCGGAGGACTTGGCCAGCATCGCGCAACGGGAGGGAATTGCTGCCGATCCGGCTGTAAATCTTGAGGCAGCGTTCAAGCGAAGCCGGCAAATGGCACGCGGCCCCGTCCGGATCATGATAGCCGGCTCGCTTTACCTTGCCGGACAAATCCTCGACGCGAATGAGCGCGGGCTCGGCTAGGAGCCTCCACCCTCTCCCGGCAGCTCGTCTTGGCGAGCTTGACATCATTAAAGGCCGTATCCGAAAGGACGTAAAGAGAGGGATTTTCCCGCATCGTCCCTCATGCCGTCCAAACACAAGGCGGGAGCGCGAGAGAGACGGCGTGCAGGGGGGACTTCGAGGATTCGAGTCAGCCTTTGGCCGCATCACTTCCGGGGCTGGTTCGAGCCCAATAGAAATTGCGCTATGGTTGCAGCACTTGGGTTGGGGAGCCGCTATCCCCTTTTCTGCCTTGCCAATGCACCAACAGCCGCTGTGCAAAAGCCTTCGGCTTCATTTCGTAAAGGCGCCGTCCCCGCTGCGCGGCGTGTTTTAAAAGCGCGGCCTGCTTCCTATCGATGCTCCGGCAAAGCATCTTGACGTCGTTTGGATGCGAAAATGCCACGCGGTTTAAGAGGATCGTTTCACGCAAAAGGGACAGATCATGATGAAGGCCCAAATGATCCGAAACAAATCGGGCGAGCTTGATCCGCTTCTTCGCCTCTTTCGGATCTGTCTCGTAAAGGAGCATCATCTGGCGCCAATGGCGCTGGGCCAGTTTGCGCCACTCGTGAAACGGCTCCTCGTCCTGGGCTTTCAAGGCTGCCTTCATTGCCCGGCGCCCTTGCCGGTAAGTTTTTGCCGCTGACTCGATGATAAAGCCCATGGAAGCGCGCCTAAGGTCAAGGCCAGCCACACTCGCCTTCGCTCTTTCGACCTCTTCTATGACCCTCTGAACATCGCTCTCGTTAAATTTCTCTACTACGCGGTCACGGCGCGCTCTAAGTAAGGAAATAAGGTCGGCGTAAGCTTTGGCGCCACCGCGATTGATGATATCCTCGAGCAATGATTCCGCGGCCGCGCTGACAACCTGGGCATCGCGGCTTGCGGATAGCATTTTTGCAGCGGAAGCTATGAGCTTCCCGCCGGTCTTCGCATTTTTGCCAGCTGATATCGGGCTTACGAGCCCGAGTAGTGCACGCGTTCTCTTGAAGTGCTTTCGCGCTTCGTGAATGGCGGAGTGATCGTGGTCCCACGATCGAAGGCGCTCGATGGCGGCATCGAGCTGGCTTGCGGCAATCGCAGGAACCACCTCATTCAAAGGCTTCACCATACTCAACCTGTAATCCATTAGAAGTTGTCCATTGCAGAAATTGAATAAAAAATAGCTTTTTCCAAGCCGCCTTCACAGTCAAGCTTATCGTCGCTATCCGCAGACGGGAACACCTTTGCGGCGCCGATTTTGTCCAACCATGGACAATCTAAGCGGCGGATCTGTACTTGATTGCGTCATTATCGGCAGCGGACCTGCCGGTCTGGCCGCGGCCCTCTATCTCGCCCGCTATAATAGGAGGTTTGCCGTGATCGACAATGGCGCAAGCCGCGCCGCTTGGATACCGGAAAGCCACAATATTCCGGCTTTCGCCGAAGGTATCGCTGGGCCTGAAATATTGATGCGGCAACGCCGCCATGCCGAAATCTACGGCGCCACCATTACTAAGGGCACCGTCACAAGGCTGAAACAGGACCTGGAGCAATTCACGGTGTCTTATGAAGATACGCGGCGCGATGGCCGCGAGCTGCGCGCGCGCTTCTTGCTGCTTGCCACCGGGGTTGTCGACATCGAGCCAAAGTTCGGTGGTGTGGAAGACGCCGTGCACCAGGGGCTGGTCCGGTTTTGTCCGATTTGCGATGGCTATGAAGCCAAGGGCAAGAACGTGGCGGTGATCGGATATGGCAATAGGGGATTGGGCGAAGCAATCTTCATTGCCCGCACCTACACACCCACCGTTACATTGCTTTCGTACGAGAAGCCCCTCGATCTAAGCCAGGAGGAACAGAAGCTTCTTCACAGCCTTGGGATCGTGATCATAAGTGAACCAATTCGTACTCTTGCCTTTAGTGGAAGCAAAGTGACCGCGATCACGGGCGGCGGCGCAACGGCCGTCGAGTTTGATGTCATCTACTCAGCGCTTGGCGTCGAATACAGGTCAGGCCTCGCGACGGCCCTTGGGGCGGCTTCAGATGACAGAGGGGCGGTTTGGATCGGCGAGCACAGTCAAACAACTGTCCCCAGTCTGTACGCGGCTGGCGATGTAACCCAGGGGCTTAATCAGATCGTGGCGGGCATGGGGCAGGCAGCGATAGCCGCGACGGATATTCATAATCGCTGCTTGTAAAAGAACATTAACATTAACGAACGTTCTGCACAGAGATCCACGCACACAATAGCGCTGTTGCAGGTAAACAAGCTGCTTGTCGAAAGCCTGACGCTTGGGATTGACACCCATCCGCGCGTGGCATTTCGAGATGCCGTCAGCTCGATAGCGTGCCTCTTCGACTGCCTAAGGAGGACTCCTTTCGGCGAGGCGGCGCCGGCTGCAAGTTCCAGAACCTGACCGGCGATATTTTTTATTCTATTAAGAGCCTTACTGTAGTTAAGAGGCGCAAAAAATAATATCAAACCGTCCGTACATAAGTCATAACTTGTGTTTCTCGTTACGCATTTTGCTTTTATAGTAAAGTCTAGCGGAGATAGTCTCGTCTACCAAGTGCCACGAGATAGGGAAATTCTGAAATGAGATCTCCCCGATACATGTACCTGGCAGCAATAGCTTCGATAGCGATTGGAATTGCCTGGTCCGCGTTCGCAGAAACTGAAAAAACAGACAACAATCCGCCGGTGTTGTTCGTGCAAACCGCCCCCGGAGCGTCATTTAGGGACGGCAAGTTGATGCTAATGTCTCCGTCAACCATTTTCTTTTCGGAGCGGCCTGAAAAGATCGCAGGACACATGCCCTGTCATAATTTTATCAAGGCCTGGTCAGCAGGCGACGATAGCTTCGCAAAGACTCCTCCCAACGCCGCGCTGACCGTCTTCGTACCCAATGGAAGACCCGAGAAGATGATCGTAACCCTGAAAAATCCTCGATTTGATGGGCCAAATCTCATCTATGATGCCGACCTCATCAAAGGGAAGATCCCGGGAGGGATGTCTGAGGCAGCATTGTTTATCGACGACGCTCGCTTACAGAACGTCTATTACCAGGATGTATTGCCAAACGGAACGGTGACCGGTCCTATCGCTCCCGATGCTCAGGGCGGTGGATGAGCAGCTTTCTGCCATCACCTCAAAACAGGAACGGGTAACCCGCTCCTGTCAACCCCCCAAGAGACAAACCAGCCGATCAATTATGGGCAGCCGTCCCCAACTGTTGGCGCTTCGCCGGCGTCGCTTACGCCGCTTCTCCTGGAAGATCGGCTGCGTGTAATGGAATACGTATCATGATGATGAACAGACGTGCTTTCTCGGCCGCCGTGGTTGCCGGCGCCGCCGCTTCGCTGATCTCCATGCGCGGCATGGCCGCGACCCCGGCTCCAATGGCTGCCCGCAATGTCGTCCTCGTCCACGGGCTGTTCGCCGACGGCTCATCCTGGTCCGAGGTGATTACACGATTGCAGGCAGCGGGGCTCAATGTCACGGCCGTGCAACATCCGCTGACGACGCTGCCCGAAGCGGTGGCCTCGGCCCAGCGCGTGCTCGCGCGGCAGGATGGTCCGACGGTTCTGGCCGGACATTCCTTTTCCGGCATGATTGTCACTGAGGCAGGTGTTCATCCGAACGTGTCGGCTCTTGTCTATGTGGCGGCGCGGGCGCCTGACGCGGGCGAGGATTACACGGCGTTGGCCAAGACATTTCCGGCGCCCCCCCGCCTCCGCCGGCATCGTATTCGACGGCGATGAAGGACGTCTCAGCGAGGCTGCGTTTTTACGCGATTTTGCGGGTGATCTGCCAGAAGCGAAGGCGAAGGTCCTCTATGCGGTCCAATGGCCGTTCCATAAGGAACTGCTCACGGGCAAGACCACGCACGCAGCTTGGCGATCGAAGCCGAGCTTCTATGCCGTGTCTACAGAAGACCGTACGATCAATCCCGATCTCGAACGCTTCATGGCGAAGCGTATGGGTGCCAAAACCATCGAAGTGAAGGCAAGCCATCTCTCGCTGATCTCCCATCCTGATGAGATCACCCGGCTGATCCTGGAAGCAGCCGGCAGGGAAAAATATGCCGTTCAGAGAAAATAGCGGATTGCGGCCCTTAGCCGGCACGAAGCCGCACGCGGCAACATAGACGTGCGAAGCGTGCGATCCGGGCCTGCTGCCTGTGCTTACCTGGAGCCAATGATCGTATGGGAGAGAAAGCGATGTCCGAAGCGATCAACCATCCCCGCCGCCGCTTTTTAGGAACCGCCGCCATGAGTATTGCTGCCGCCTCGGGTGGCGCCAGCCTGCTTCCCATCGATTTGGCGGCAGCGGGTTCACTGGATGAAATGTCAGACAAAGACACCGCCATCCGCCCCTTCCGCGTCAACGTTCCGGAAGATCAACTCGCCGATCTCCGCCGTCGCCTGGCAGCGACGCGCTGGCCCGAGCGGGAAACGGTCGCGGACGAATCGCAGGGTGTGCCGCTCGCGATGATTCAGGAACTCGTCCGCTATTGGGCGACAGATTACGATTGGCGGAAATGCGAGGCGAAACTCAATGCCCTTCCGCAATTCATGACCAACATCGATGGGTTAGATATTCATTTCATCCACGTTCGTTCGAAACATGAAAATGCATTGCCGCTCATCATCACGCATGGATGGCCCGGCTCGGTCATCGAGCAGCTGAAGATCATCGATCCACTGACAAATCCCACGGCCCATGGCGCGAGCGCAGCGGACGCTTTCCATCTGGTGGTTCCATCCATTCCTGGCTACGGGTTTTCAGGCAAACCCGCCACCACCGGCTGGGGTCCAGATCGCATTGCCCGTGCCTGGGTCGTGCTGGTGAAGCGCCTTGGATATCCGCAATTTGTGGCGCAAGGCGGCGATGTGGGTGCGGGCATTACTGAGGTGATGGCTTTGCAAGCGCCTCCGGAACTGCTCGGCATTCATACCAACTTCCCTGGCACTATCCCGCCCGCAATTGCAAAGGCGCTCCAGGCCGGCGATCCGCCGCCTTCCACTCTGCTGGCCGATGAAAGGCGTGCGTATGAGCAGCTTAGCATCTTGTATGCAAAGAAACGCGCTTACGCCGCCTTTATGGCGACACGCCCGCAAACTCTCTACGGATTGGCTGATTCGCCAGTAGGTCTGGCGGCCTGGCTAATTGACCACGGGGACGGTTACGGCCAGCCGGCAGCGGCGGTGACTTCGGCCGTGCTCGGGCGTACGATCAATGGACACCCCGCTGGTGACCTCACGCGAGACGATTTTCTCGACGACATCACGCTCTATTGGCTCACGAATACGGCAGTTTCTTCGGCCCGCTTCTACTTGGAAAATCATTTCAACCTTTACAACGCCGTCAACGTTTCCATACCGGCTGCGGTAAGCGTTTTTCCTGGCGAGAACTATGAAGCCCCGCGTAGTTGGGCGGAGCGGGCTTATCACAATCTC
The DNA here is from genome assembly GCA_049579205.1 of Rhodomicrobium sp. Classification (GTDB taxonomy): domain Bacteria; phylum Pseudomonadota; class Alphaproteobacteria; order Rhizobiales; family Rhodomicrobiaceae; genus Rhodomicrobium. The sequence goes on from JBAUNL010000743.1 coordinate 8,203, forward strand.
ATCTATTTCAACAAGGTTGACAAAGGTGGGCACTATGCGGCCTGGGAACAGCCGCAACTCTTTTCGGAAGAGGTTCGGGCCGGCTTTAGACCGCTGCGCAAATCGATCTGACACGAACGGCGCGCGAAGCACACGCGCCGTGAGGGACTAGCCATGAATAAGATCGTCTTTCAATGGCATCCAGATAAGGACATCGCAATGGTTCGAACCCACCAGCCAGGACAAGCCGTTTTCAGGCGGGTCCTGCCCGAAGACATCGATTGGCAGCCGTTTCCTGCGTTCCCGCCTTCGGTCCGCCTCGCCACCGTTGTCGGTCACCCCTCGGAGCCGGGCCTTTATGTGATCAGGGTCAAAGTGCCGCCCGGCGTAAAGCTGATGCCGCACAGACATCCGGAGGACCGAATCTACACAGTCATGTCCGGCGTTTTCTACATCGGCCTCGGCGACCGCTTCGACGGAGATAAGGTGGACGCGTATCCGCCCGGCAGCGTCATCGTTCTTCCGGGTGATACGTCGCACTTCCACTGGGCAAAGTCTGGTGAGTACGTGACTCAAGTGACGGCCATTGGTCCGCTGGGACTCGAATATTTAAATCCTGGTGACGACCCGCGCGCGCAAAACCGTCACGAGCCGTTTCCGCCAACAAGCTAAGTCCGGCAAGGAGCCCGCTGTGCTTTCTCCCTGAGGGTTCGCAGCTGCGACGGCACCGGGCAATTGCTGTAATGCGTTCACAGCGCGAGTAGGATGACGAAGGCTTCCCGATCTATGGGAGAGTGAAAATCCCCGTCGTGCACAGCGAGTGCAGGTTGATCTTCTGGCCTTTGCAAAAGGCAGCCTTATCGATTTGCGCGCCATTCTGAGAAACGACGCAGCGATCAAGGCCTGCCGGTCCGCAAAGGATGAGCCACCATGGCGAAAGTGACATATGACAAAGAGATCACTGCACTTCTGGTGATCGATCCGTATAACGACTTCATTTCCGAGGGCGGCAAGCTATGGGACCGCATTCGGGGTGTTGCCGAAGCGAATAACTGCGTTCCTCATATGCTGCACATCCTAAATGCCGCGCGCAACGCCAAGCTTCGCGTCTTCTATGCACTGCATCATCGATACCGTCCGGGCGACTACGAGACCTGGAAGTACATTGCGCCCATTCAGAAGGCAGCATGGGCGCGGAAGACCTTCGAATACGGGACGTGGGGTGGCGAGATCCGTCCCGAGTTCGAGCCTAAGCCAGGCGAGATTGTCGCCTCGGAGCATTGGTGTTCGAGTGGCTTCGCCAACACAGATTTGGATTTGCAGCTGAAAAAGCACGGCATCCATCAGCTCATCGTCATCGGACTCATAGCCCATACATGCGTCGAAGCGACCGTTCGCTTTGCCGCTGAGCTCGGCTACGAGGTCACGGTGGTAAAAGACGCGACGGCGGATTACTCGGATAAGGAGATGCACGCCGCTCTCGACATCAATATCCCGAACTACGCCAGTGCCATTGTGACCACCGATGAAATCGGCGGCTTGATTTCTTCTGTGTGAGGAGGCGCGGTAGGAGACGGATTGTTTGCGTGCTGGTTGGAGTTGTAGCGCTGGCTGGCGTGATCTCCTATATGGCCCCGGCATCTGGACAGGCCGGCGCAGACGCCGCTCCGATCTCGGAGTCACAATCCCCCCTGGATATCGGGGCTGGCGGTTGATCTCCGTGGCTCACGAAGAAGGCAACCTCAACGATCTGCGCGCCATTTTGGGCAACGGCGTAGCCATCAACGCCTCCCGGGAAGGCAAGCTTCCGTACCCGGACGGCGCCATCATTGCCCGGCTCGCCTGGAGCCACGAGCCGTTAGAGGAAAGCCAAAAGGCCTTTGGCCGTCTCCAATCTTTCGTGGCCGGACCCGCGGCGCAAGGGTGATATCATTAGCTGGATTAGGGGCAGCAGCGGCTTTGCCTGCTCAGCTTGTGGCGTTTTTCTTCAGCAGTGCAACATAGAACCCGTCCGTCCCATGCTGAGCGGGCGTTAGCTGCAGCCCCTTCCGCTGCAGCTGAGGGCGGAGCGGACGGGAAAGAACCTTGCCCGGGCCTTCAAAAGCATCGGTTGCCGAAAATTCCGCATGTTTCGCGAGAAATGCTTCGGCTTGATCTTCATTTTCCTCCGGCAGGACAGAGCAGGTCACATAAGCGATCGTTCCCCCGGCTTTTACAAGGCCGGCCCCCTTCTCAAGCAGCTCCTGCTGGACTCCGACCCGCGCTGCGAGTTGCTGGGTGATGAGCCGCCACTTGCTATCTGGCCTCCTGCGCCAAACGCCCGAGCCGCTGCATGGCGCGTCGATCAAGACAAGATCCATCTTCTCCGACAATGCTTCCAGCGCGGCCTCCTGACCTGGAGGCAAGGTCTGCACATTACGGGCACCGGCGCGTTTGAGACGCTCGAAAATGGGACGGAACCGGATGGGATCGGAGTCGTAGGCGTAGATTTGCCCCGT
>JBAUNL010000744.1:0-2899 GCA_049579205.1 Rhodomicrobium sp.
GGAAGGCAGGCGGGATGCTCATGTTTCATGGCAATCTGGTGCACGGCTCCGCCGGAAACATCACGCCTTATCCCCGAAAAATCGTGTATCTCACACTGAACGCCGTTTCGAATTATATCCGCACGCCGACGCGGCCAGAGTTCATTGCGCATCGTGACTTCAGGCCCATCGTTCCCGTCAAGGATGATGCGCTCCTTCAGCAAGCCCGGCACACGGCTGCTGAGCGGGCCGCATGAACCTGGGCTCTCTTGGCGGCGCGCACCTAAAATCGGCAGGACCGAGCGTTTCGAATTGATCGACGGCAGTTCGAAGGTGAGGCGCAATCGGAGGCAAAGAGCCAAGGCCTGCCGGCCGTTTTTAATTGCCCAGCCGGACGAGGTTGGGCCGGTAGGGCAGCATGTCGGGCGTCTTCAAGTTCCACACAAGTCCGGCGCGCTCCAGCATCCGAAGGACCCACCAGCCAGGGTCTGTTTCCCAGGCATTCAGCCCCAGGCGCGCGGACCCACGGAAAGCGTGGTGATTGTTGTGCCAAGCCAATGTCCGGTGACGGAGGCGGCGACCCTCGCGGCGATACCCCAGACCAGCCAGGATATGCCTCCGAGGCTTAAGAATAACAGCGCCCAGGGCAGCAGCTGCGCTCTCCAGGTTTGCTCAAGGAACTGATAAAAGCGATCGTCACGCGCGCGGCGTTCCATGACCAGATTTGGCGGATGGGCGAGATGCAGTTCACAATGAAGCTGCCCATAACCATCGCGCAGCATGGATGAGCGGTGCGCCAAATAGGGATGACACAGCGCTTTGCGCTGCGCCCAGTCGCGGCAGCCCGCCCCATGTGAAGAAGATTGGGCCGCCGGTAAGCGCAGCTAGTGTCATCATAGAAATCCAGATCGACTTTACCGGCTTCCAACGCACCGAGCCCTCGACCCCGCTGGTGCCGTAAGCCTCGAACATGCGCGGGCTGCGGAGCGTGCTCTGCGAGGATTGCAGCGCCTGCTCGATGAACTCGGGAGAGGCTGCGCCAATGTCCATACGGCCAAGCATGCTTTTTCTTGGGAAGCGCCTTCGCGCCGGCACATACAATTGCCAAGTTGACAGATGCCGGGCAGATCAGGTCACCTTTACTTAATTAGCAGTAAAGGGAGAGGCTGGCATGGCGAAGGATCTAAAGGCGGCCGCCATCGAGTATCATGAGGCGAATCCGCCGGGCAAGCTTGCGATCCTGCCGACGAAACCGCTCGCCACGCAGCGCGACCTATCGCTCGCCTACTCGCCGGGCGTTGGCTATGTCTGCGAAGAAATCTTCAAGGATGCCCGCGCCGCCGCCCGCCTGACAGCTCGGGCCAATCTCGTTGGCGTGATCACTAATGGGACGGCTGTGCTTGGACTCGGCAATATTGGGCCGCTGGCGGCGAAGCCGGTGATGGAAGGCAAGGCGGTACTCTTCAAGAAGTTCGCCGGCATAGACGTATTCGACATCGAGGTCGATGCGCGGGACCCGGAGCACTTCGTCCAAGCCGTCGCTGCGCTGGAGCCGACCTTTGGGGCCATCAACCTCGAGGATATCAAGGCGCCGGAGTGCTTCGAGATCGAGCATAAGCTTCGGGAGCGGATGAACATTCCCGTTATGCACGACGATCAGCATGGGACGGCGATCGTGGTTGCGGCTGCGATCCTGAACGGACTGAAGATCGTCGGCAAAGACATCGGCGACGTTCAGCTAGCCTGTTCCGGTGGTGGGGCTGCGGCACTCGCCTGCCTCGATTTGCTCGTCAGTCTCGGGCTACAGCGCGACCATGTCTTCGTAACGGACCGCGCCGGCGTCGTCTATGAGGGCCGGACCGAAGAGATGAACCCGTATCTCTCGCGCTATGCCCGCAAGACAAAATTCCGCAAGCTCGCCGAAACGATGGTGGGCGCGGACATCTTTCTAGGGCTTTCAGCGCCGCATATTGTCACCCAGGAGATGGTGCAATCAATGGCGGAGCGCCCGGTGGTCATGGCGCTGGCAAATCCGGTTCCGGAAATCATGCCCGAAGAAGTCATGGCGGTCCGGCCCGAAGCCATCATCGCTTCCGGACGCTCGGACTACCCAAACCAGGTCAACAATGTCTTGTGCTTTCCATTTCTATTCCGCGGCGCCTTGGATGCCGGGGCAACGACAATCAACGAGGAGATGAAAAAAGCTTGCACGATGGCAATTGCGGAGCTCGCGCAGGCTGAGGCATCCGACATCGTGCTCAATGCTTACGGGGGTGAAAGCCTCGTATTCGGGCCGGATTACATCATTCCGAAGCCTTTCGACCCAAGGCTTATTCTGAAGCTCGCACCTGCCGTGGCAAAAGCCGCGATGGATTCCGGTGTGGCGACGCGGCCAATCCAGGATTTCGATGCCTATCGCGATCAACTCTCGCGGTTCGTTTTCCGGTCGGGATTAGTCATGAAGCCGGTCTTTGAAACGGCCAAGAAGGCGCCGAAGCGGGTGATCTTCGCAGAGGGGGACCGGACAAAGGTGTTGCAGGCGGCCTATCAGGTTTTGTCGGAGGGTATCGCCAAACCGCTGCTGGTGGGCAGCAAGCGCTTCATCGAGGACCGGCTCAGAGACCTTGCTCTTCCCATGAAGGCGGGGCGCGACTTTGAGGTGTTCGATCCGACGGAAGATGCAAAAGTCGACGAGATCGCCGATGAATATCACCTGCTGACCGAGCGCAAGGGTGTGCTGCGTTCCGATGCACGGGCGGCCGCGCGCCGGCAGAATACTGTCATCGCTTCCATGCTCCTGAAACGCGGAGCCGGTGACGCGATGATCTGCGGAACCGCGGGGCGTTTCGACCGCCATTTGAAAGATATCAGCGACATCATCGGCAAGCGCGCGGGCGTCACAACATTTGCGGCCTTGAAC
>JBAUNL010000745.1:0-8730 GCA_049579205.1 Rhodomicrobium sp.
AAATGCGATGCTATCGCCGTCATGATCTTGCCCCCGCAAACGAATCATGACCCTTCCATATAACTGCTTCGAATCCCGAGCGGAATCCCATGCGCGCGGCGACTCAATCAGTCGGATTCGGTATGAGTATGCTTTCGTCATCGGTTATTCCGGCAATATAGGCCGCGCCCATGACATCGCGGCCTTGCTTAGGCTCATCTTCGCCCGAAAGATTGGCACAAAACCATAATCAAGCGCGTCCGCTCTTTCGCCGAAAGCGAAGGAAAACAGCTAATAAGAACGCCCCGCTTAGCGCGCCACAAGAGCTTGCTGCGAAATCGACGAATTGCGCGCTCCTTCCTGGAACCCAAATCTGGAGGGTCTCAAGAATGCCGGCGTAAGCACTGAGCGCGAGAGCGAGTACGGTGATATGGGCCAAAGCCGGCAGTTGAGCCCCGAGTAGTAGCGCTGTCAGGAAATAAGCCAAGAAATGCTCAACCTGGCCCGGCAATCCTGTGTGCGGGCGTGCTTCCCCTGGGACCAGGGACAGGATCGCTATGGTAGGGATGCATAACCAGGACACAAAACGCAAAGCCGAGGCAAAGTACAGGGGCATATATCGAGCTCCAGTTGACAACTAGAGGCACAGCCGGACTCCTTGGAGCTGCCACTGTGGTAGGAGCGTTGAGCTGTGGGGGAGCCCGCCCGCGCCGCGTATTCCCACTCCGCCTCCGAAAGCAGCCGGTACGTCTTGCCGGTCATGCGCGATAGCCAGGCCACATATTGCTTGGCGTCCCCCCAATTGACGTTGATCACCGGGCGATTGTTGCGGCCAAAGCCGCTGTCAGAAGCGTTTGGACAGGCGCCCGAGGCGGTACACGCATCCCATTCGTCGAACGTGACCGTGAACTTCCCAACCGCGAAGGGCTTCGCGATCGTCACCTCGTGCTGCGGTCCTTCATTGCCGCCCCGATCCTCCTCTGTCTCCGGCGATCCCATCACGAATTTCCCCGGCGGGATGACCACCATGGTCGGGCAGCCATTCGCGCATTCCTTGAACTCCGATCCTGGATGAGCCGTCACCTCATGTTGCTGCCCTTCAGTGCCGCTCTGACCTTGAGCCGTCGCCGCATCATGTTGCGGCGCTTCATTGCTACTGCGATCCGCCTCTGTCACGGGTCCCGTCACGAATTTCTCAGGCGGGCTGACCACCATGGTTGGGCAGCCGTTCGCGCATTCCTTGAACTCCGATTCCAGATGAACCGGGAGTTGCTTTTCTACAATAGGTGCGTGCACCTGGGCCCCCATCGTCCAGCGCCGTTGATACTGCTCCTCAATCCAAACGTGTTGCCACCAGCTTGACCCAGCCGCAAGCAGCAATATGCCCAAAGCGCTCACCTGCATCTTGTCCCCAACCGTCATCACTCAACACACGCTCAACCCCTACACAAATCTTATCGTTATCAGCGCATCACCCTACTGTCATCGCCAAATAGAGAAGCTCCGGCGGCTGATCCTAAGCCACTGCAAGCTGACTTATTCTTTGCCGATCATGCGGCGCCTAGCCGGATGCTTTCTGATCTTGCTTTTGCGCTGTCTGAGCGCGAGTGCGGAGTTCAGGTCGTCACTTCCCCGATTGATCTACGCAGTGGGGCGCCTGCTGCGCCTTAAACTATTAGAGGTGTTGAGATTATCCGCGTCCAGACCACGATGACGCGGCGCGGTCAGACATGCTGCCATGATCGTGAGATGGGGCAGGGCCAGTTGCAACCCCAACCGGCCCTGATTGCTCTCTAATCTCGCAACCCGGCTGGGCGCAGAAGCTCGTGCGATCTTTCGATACTGAATTCCATTTCCCGCTTGCGGTCTCGAAATCGAGGAGAGTCATAAAGGTTGTAGCCCCCGCCGGTACCCATTCGCGCGGTAACCTCTAGCCAAGGCCAAGTTTAGCTTTTGCCGGCGCGGATGTCATGTTAGCGTGTATTCAAATCCAGGTACTACTCGCTTCCCTGATACGGCCATTGTCTTGCCAACACCTCCAACGCTTTCATTAGTATGTATCAATAAACTCAAGCGATGGTCTTTCTAAAATACGTCTTTACTTAGTCGAATAGCGTGGGAACCGTTGCGTAAAAGACTTTTGCTCGTGCATCATTTCCCGTTGGCGAGCGTGACCGGGGTAACGGTCATGGTCTCCGAGGTGCTGAGGCTTTTCCCCGCCATCTCTGCGAGTACCGATGTATGTTATTTGCATTATGAGGGGATCGGTGCAGCTGGTAATCTCGTCCGGATTTTGCAGGAAGAACACAGCGACGCGGCCTGCGTTGTCGGTATCAATCTGCACATCGAAGTGAGACCCGATCTGAGCCGGGCCTTGGCTACGTGGTGCGCCAGCAGCGGCATCCCGCTCTTCAACAACGTCCAGGATTATTGGCCGCAGCACACCACCGAGCTGCGCCACCTGACGGAGCGCCAGTCCGTTCGCCTGCTGGCCTCCTCATGCTTCGTTGCGGAACAGTTGCGCCAGGACGGTTTCGAAACAGGCTATCTGCCGATGGGTGCACAGTTGCCCACCTCCCGCGCTTCGCCCTCTGAAAGGCCGGTGGTCGCGGCGGTTGGCCGCTTAGTCCGCCGCAAACGCTTCCCCGATGTCGTGTGCGCTTTCCGCCTGGCAGGACTAGACCGGCTCGCTGACCTGCGGCTAACCCTTGTGCCGAGCCAGGTCTTCCAGCCCGGGCAAGATGCGGCGCAAATGCAGTTGATCGAGCAGGAAATGGCAATTCCCGGGTTTCGTTCCGATGCTGTCCGCGTGGTTGAGGGACCAGAGGTGCCGCCCCCTTATGGCGGCTTTACAGTCTATGTCTGCGCCTCCGATTACGAGGGGTTCAGCATGACTCCATACGAAGCCGCTTACTGCGGATGTCCCCCCATCGTATCGGACATCCCGCCGCACCGATCCATGGCCGAAAGCCTGTTCGCCGAATGGGCTGAGAAATTTCTCTATCCGGTAGGAGATCGTGATGCCCTTGCGGCGGCGCTGCGCGACGAGATCGCCACCGGCATAAGGCGCCGATATCTTAAAGACAGGCTCGGCGAAATTCAGCGTCAGGTCGAAGAGAGCTTTTCGGTGCATGTCACGGCGCGGGCGCTGGCTCAGCTTTGCGATCGGGTGGCCGGGTCCCCATAATGAACATCCTTCTCCTTCATAGTTTCAACCTCAGGACCGGCTGGGGCGGCTCCGCGTCAATGTTGTGCGCACTCTACCGAACCTTCACCGAACTCGGGCACAGGGTTCGCGTGGTGTCAGCCAAGCGGCCCGACCCCTACGGCATGACAACCTGCGAACTCTCCCTGGAACGCGATCTGACTTTCGGACCGGAAAAAAGGCCTGGAGAAACCGCCATCGCCGAAATCGATGCAAGCGAGATTGCGGAGATGGCCGTGGCTGCTGCCCAAAAGATAGGGCGCGAGGAATTTACCGGGTGCCGGCCTGACCTTGTGATCGCGAACCACATCAGCCTCATGGCGCTCATCTCTTGGCATCTGTGCCAGCGGTTTGGCACGCCCTACCGGGTCATTAGTTACGGAACGGACACTCGGCTGCTATTGGCGGAGCCGCGCCTCCGTGATTTGTTCGGGCCATCGGCCCGCGGGGCCGATGGCATCTTTGCGATAAGCCTATTCGTGGCGAGAGAGGTTGAGACAACAGTTGGAGGCCGCATTACGGTTTTAGGAGGCGCCGTCAACCCCTTGCTTTTCCACCCGGTCTCTTTGGATCCCGAAATTTCGCGCCTGGTCTATGTGGGCCGGCTGGTGTCCGAGAAGGGGATCATGACGCTTCTCGCCGCCATCGAGCAGCAAGGAGCGGCCACCGAACTCATTATTGTGGGTGAGGGGCCCTTGCTTCCCCAGATCGAAGTCCAGTTAGCAAAACAGCCACGCCGCTGCAAAGTCGTCCTGGCAGGCTTTCGTCCGCAAGAGCAATTGCGCGACATCTATGCCAGCGCCAAGGCGGCGGTGATGCCATCTACCTGGCAGGAGCCCTTGGGCCTTGTGGTGTTGGAGGCGTTGGCGTGCGGCGTTCCCGTTATCGCCACCCGCGTTGGCGGTGTGCCGGAGATGATTTCCCATGGCGAGAACGGGCTGCTCGTGCCCGCGGGCGACAGCTCCGCTTTGGCCGCGGCCATTGATCGCTTGCTGGGAGATGCAAGGCTTTACCGCGAGATGCGCCGCGCCATCGCCGCCAGAAAGGTTCCTACCTATCACGACGCGGCGGCGCGCCTCATCGCGGCAATATAGCGGCGCCATGGCCGCACAACTGAAATCGCTGCAGGTGCTGAGAAGCCTCGCCGCCTTCGCCGTTATTTGCCATCACGCCTTTCGCGCCGTGACTGTGCACCGCCCGCCAAGCATGCCGATGCCCCCGCCTCTCGTGCTCGGCAATAACGCCTTGGTCGAGATCGGCTCGGCGGGTGTCGATATCTTCTTTGTACTGAGCGGCTTCATCATGTGTTATATCGTGGGAGCCTACGGTGGGGGGGCCCGCTCTTTTGTCACCTTCATCAGCGGGCGGCTCCTGCGCATCTGGCCACTTTACGCCTTGGCGACGGCCATTGCCTGTCTATCGCTGCTCTCTACAGCCGCGCTGGATGCAGCAGCACTTCCCTATGATCTCAGCGCTCTGCGTCTGGCCAGCTTTTTCTTCATTCCTTCTTTCAACGAGCGCGGCGTGCTTCAGCCCATAATCGGCGTCGGTTGGACCCTCAACTATGAAATGCTCTTCTACCTCTGCTTCGCCGCCACACTCGCCATCGGGCGCAACTGGATAGTTCCCGGCATCGTGGCCGTCATAGCGGCGCTCTATTGCGCCGGGCGTCTTCTTCCATCGCCGTCGGTGGGCGAGGCCTTTCTCGGGAACGGTATCATATTCGAGTTTGCACTCGGTGTCTTAATTGGCGGGTGGCTGCGGCGCGGCGGCTCTTCGCGCCTGCATCCGCTGTTCTGGATCGGAGCAGGTATCCTTGGAATTGTGGCCAGCGCCGTCCTCTCTCACGGTTCCGAATGGCGCGCGGCAACACGCGGCATTCCCGCCGCTTTTTTGTTGATCGGCATGCTCGGGCTTGAGAACCGGATTGAGTGGCCTCCCCTGGCGGTCGCACTCGGGGATGCGTCATACTCGACCTATCTGGTTCACACACAAATCATCTTCTGGGTGTCGGTTGCCTTGTTTCCCATTCTGCACACAATTGTGCCAGCGATCGCGCCGGAATTGACGGCGCTGACGGCAATCCTGGCGGCGCAAGCGGGCGGCTGGTTCTGTCATTTGTGGATCGAGAAGCCCCTGCATAGCTGGGCCCGGTCCGGCCTTCGATCCTATCGCAGCAAGCCCGTTGCGAGGGCCTAATGTTGCAGGCGCTGCGCGGAAAGGATTTCAGGCTCTTCCTGGCTGGGCAGACGCTTTCCCTATTCGGAAACCAGGTGCAGCAGGTCGGTCTTCTTTGGCTGATTTATCAGATCAGCGACTCCGCGATCATTCTTGGCACCACGGTATTTCTCTTAGCGGTCCCGGTGGCGCTGATCGCGCCGCTGATCGGGGTGTGGGCGGACTGCGCTAGCCCGCTGCGGCTGCTCATTGTTACCCAAACGCTGTTTTCTGTGCAGGCGCTGGCGCTGGGCGCACTCCTGTTCGCCGGACAGCCCGGGACGCCTGCAATTCTTGTCCTCGTCTGTGTGCAGGGCGTGCTGAACGGCATCGACATGCCGCTGCGGCAGATCCTGGTGCCCCGCCTCTTACGGACCCGCCACGAGCTCGGCAGTGGCGTGGCCCTCAGCGCGCTTGTCTATGACCTGACGCGCGTCCTTGGCCCGGCCCTTGGCGGTTTGGTCGCCGCCACCTCTGGCGAGAGGGCCACTTTCCTGCTTAATGGCCTGGCGCATTTCGCGGCAATCGGCGCCTTCATCGCTATCCGTCCTCGCCGGTGGCCTGTAGCGGCCAAGGGGACCGGAGCGGTTTGCCTACTCCGGCAGGGCTGGCAGTATGTCGCGGCCTTGCCCCCGCTCCGCGCTATTTTTCTCTTATCAGCCGGAATGGGCTTTGCCGGAAGCGCCTACATGGTCTTGTTGCCTGTTATTGCCCGTGACACGCTCGGCGCCGGCGCCCAAGGATTGGGACTGCTGATGAGTGCGGCGGGCGCGGGCGCGGTGGCAGGCGGCATTTTTTTTGGCTCGGCGAAAAATGCCGATCACCATCCCAGGCTGATCGCCGCCGGAGCGTGGATATTTGCGATCGGTCTGACGGGGTTGTCGCTGTTGTTGTCAATAATGGCGGCTGCCATCGCCCTTGGCGTGGCCGGGTTCGGCATCATGATTATGATGGCCGCAAGCAATACCACGCTGATTGGACTTGCCGGGACTGACAAACAGGGGCGGATTTTGGGGCTGTTTACCCTGTCTTACGGCGCCGCGGCACCTCTCGGCGGCCTATGCGCCGGATTCGCGGCCGATCATTTCGGAGCCCAAGCGACGCTTGCAGGCAGCGCTGTCCTCGGTTTGGCCGCGGCGGCATGGTTCTCGCCTTATGCCCCGCGCCTGATAGTCCTTATGAAGACTAGAACTCTTAATTACTAATTTCCCGCGCGATCACCGCCACCTCATGCATCCTGCCCGCAGAGCCGAGAAGCCGCGCGAGGCTGGCCCGGCGGAAACGCCAGTGACGGCTTTCCCCATCACCCCGCTCTCCCGCCAATTTTGCCGCGGCCGCGTAGTGACGCAAGGCAGAAAGCAGCAGGGTAGTCCTTGCTTCGGCCGAGTCCTGCGTCATGGCGGCGGCCTCGTCCTTGCCGCCAAGCTGTGCCTCGGCTCGCGCGCCAGCAGCATCGGCCTGGCTAACTTTGGGTGCTCCTCGCCTCAATTCCGCAAGCTCGGCGCTCGACAAGGGATCAAACTGAGCGAGATTGAGCCATGCAATCTGGTCGCCGAAAGCGGCAGGAACGCCCGCGTCCCACACCGCAGTCAGCGCGTCGAGCGAGCCGGTGGCGATGGTTGCGCCGTCCGGCGAATAAGTGGCCGAACGAACGCCAATGCCGTCGACGGGCATTTGAGCCAATTGCCAGCCGCTTGTTGCGTCCCAAACACGCGCCGTCCCGTCATAGGCCGCGGTGATAATATAACGGCCGTCCGGCGAGAACACGGCTGAACGCAGGGCCCCGCGATGCCCCGCAAGCACGAGCCGCACTTTACCGCTCGCCGCCTCCCACACCATCGCCAGCTGATCATTCGATGAGGTGACGATATGGGTGCCGTCGCCCGAATATACGGCCGACCGCAACCCATCTCGATGGCCCGTCAGAACCTGTAGGACCTTGCCGCTAGTCAGATCCCACATTCGTGCTGTCCGGTCATCCGAAGAGCTGAGCAGTTCCCCCCCACCTGGGGAGAAGGCCACAGAGCGCACGATCCCATCATGGCCCTTCAACTCGCCCCGGGGTTGGCCGCCAGCGGCATCCCAAAGGCGGATGGTCTTATCGAACGACCCGGTAGCGATCAGCCGCCCATCCGGCGACCACACCGCGGAGGTTATCTGATCGGAGTGCCCAACGAGCTTCAATATCGGCTTGAACGAGCGGGCATCCCACACCTCCGCCGTGCCATCATAGGACGAGGTCAGGATGCGGCTGCCGTCCGGGGAGTAGCTAACCGAATCGACGAGCCCCTGATGGCCGGTCAACCTGCCAAGCGGTTTTTCTGCCCGCCAATCCCAGACAGCGACCGTGTTGTCGCCGGAGGCTGCGGCAATTTCAACACCCGACGGCGCATAAGCGACCGACGTGACGATATCCTTCGCGCCGTGCAGTGCATGCAACAGACCGGGCGGCCGGGTATGCCAAATGCGCGCGGATCCGTCGGCCGAGGCAGTGAGAATATGACTTCCGTCAGGGGAATAGACGGCGGAGGCCACACTGTCTAAGTGTCCAGCCAGTACCCGGAGCTGGGCTCCCGTCTCAGCGTCCCAAACGCGAACTGTCTTATCTAGCGATGCAGTTACTATCCGGCGGCCGTCCGGCGAGTAAGCGGCCCAGTTGACGCTCCGTAAATGCCCGCTATAGGTGGCCAAGGCAGCGCCAGATTGCGCGTCCCAGACCTTGGCAGTGTTGTCCTGCGAGGCGGTTACGATCCGGTCTCCGTTCGGCGAATAGGCCGCAGAATGGACAAATTCATGGTGGCCGGAAAGAGAGTGCTCGACTTCTCCGGTGAGGCTATTCCAGATTCTAGCGGTCTTGTCCCTGGAGGCGGTTACGACATGTTTCCCATCCGGGGAGAAAGCGGCGTTTTCGATCGCATCGTCATGTCCGGCGAGAATTAAGCCGGGCCCACGATCAGCGGCACTCCAAAGGCGCGCTGTCTTATCTTCGGACGCAGTGGCGATGCTGAGGCCGTCGGGAGAGAAGGAGGCGCTGTTCACCGGTCCCTGGTGACCGGAAAGGACTCCTAGCAATGCTCCCGACCCCGCCTGCCAAATCCGCGCCGTGCCGTCAGCGGAAGCTGTCACAATGCGTTCGCCATCGGGGGAGTAGGCGGCGGACCGGACGGCGCCGCCGTGTACGCGAAGCATAATGAGGCGAGAACCCGTTGCAACGTCCCAGATCGCGGCTGTCCCGTCATTTGCCGCGGTGACCAGCGTCTTGCCAGTTGGAGAATAAGCCGCCTCGCGGGCGCCGCCGTCGATCGCCATGCCGGTCTGTTGAAAATCTG
>JBAUNL010000746.1:0-10569 GCA_049579205.1 Rhodomicrobium sp.
GTCAACGAGCGGGCTGGGTGAGGGGAGCTTTGCTCAGTATGTTTGGGACATCGTAACTGGACGCGAAGTCAGCCGTTACGAGGGGCATGATGCCGACGTGCCCGCCAGCGCATTTTCGCCTGACGGCGCATTAGTCGCGACCGGCGGTGGTTACAACCAGGAAATCGACATCTGGGATCCGAAGACTGGGGTGCCTAGAGCCGTGTTGAAAGGCACCGGACGAGCGGTTTTAGCCACGGCGTTCTCGCGAGATGGCGGTGCAATCGCATGGGGGAAAACTGCCGCCGCGTCGCCCGGCGGCAGGTCTTGATGACCTGCTCTGCCGGTTCCTTAGCCGACCCGGATTTCTGTCTCATCTTCGCTCCCTCAAGGGCTACGATGAACCAGAAATCCTCCCTATCTCAATCCGCTAAATCTGTCTCATGAGTGCTGACGGCGGACAATCCAAGAAGCAGCAACCAAACCTATCGCACCGCGTTTGGCGATCGAGGCGGAAAAGGTGCGCGTGAATTGTGTCCCTATCTGATTCAGTAAGACGAGACAGCCTCGGGATTGGCCCTGCCACTGGCGGAAAGCTTCGCGGCAGGAACATTTCCGCGCTCAATTTCCAAGATGTAGCGAGCATGCTGCCATTCATTCGATACCGGGTCAGACCACCAGCGGATAAAGTTCCTTCGCCTCCAAGCTGAGCGGTAAGCCTCAATCTAAGAGTTGAAAGATACTGGCTAGAACGAAGCCGATAGAGCTGGGCCAGCACTAGGGGCGTCCGTTTTGGTCGTTAAATTAGTTAGACGCCTATGACAGGAAAGTTTCGCCGAGCAGAATGATCGCCAGGACTACGGCGAGGGAAGCGACGAACGCCACTAAAGTAAACACCATCGCATTTTTGAGAGTCGCTTCTTCTTGGTTTTTCTCGTCTGTAGAAGATGATGATTTGGGAAATGCGCCGCTAAGCATCGCGGTGTTGGTCTTACTCATAGTGCGCTCCTGGGGTTAGCTTAATGGAGCGACGATAAGGATCGAGCGTCAAAGACAGCGTCTATTACCCGTTAAATGCACGTCAAAAATATCAAAGCTTCAAAAGACTGTGCGGATGTTCGTGTGAAGCAAGCTCTTCCTGCTCGTCGAGCGCCTATCCATAACTATTGAGGGAGAGAGTGCCGGTTCTCGCAATGACCGTTAGCGGGTCTGCATGAGGGCACGCGCACCAGATCAATCGCCGGCAGAAGTTTTGTTTTGGAGCCGGACAGGAAATTCAAACTCAGACATAGCGATGCGGATGGTCACATAGGCTCCGGCCCGCGCGAGATCGCCGCTGACCCGGTTCTTGCCACTTCCACAAGCCCGAGTGACTTCATAAGGCCGATGAAGTTGTCGATCTTGGCGATCCGGCCCGTGATCTCGAATATGAAATGATCCGTTGTGGCGTCCACAACCTGGGCGCGGAACGCTTCGGCAAGCCTGAGGCTTTCGACCCGCTTCTCGCCCTTGCTCGCCACCTTGACCAGGGCAAGCTCCCGCTCGATTGGATCGCCCTTTACGGTCAGATCGGTGACACCGTGAACAGGAACCAGGCGGCCGAGCTGGCTCTTGATCTGCTCGATCGTGGCTGGCGAGCCGCGCGTGACGATCGTTATTCGCGACTCGCTCGATTCGTGGCTGACCTCGGAGACCGTCAGGCTGTCGATGTTATAGCCGCGGCCTGAGAAGAGGCCGACCACACGAGCGAGTACACCCGGTTCATTATCGACGAGAACGGCAATCGTATGCCTCTCCTCCGTCTCTGCTTTCGGCTCTCCGAATGGCATTGCCGGTCCCCACTCCATCTTGTTCATTGGCCAGGCCTCCTGCCTTAGACGAGAACCTTACCGGCGTCAGAGATATCGTAGGCGGCATCATCGCTGGAAACCTCATCGCCCAGGATCATGTTGTTATGCGCCTGCCCGGAAGGAATCATGGGAAAACAATTCGCCGTTTTCAAAACACGGCAGTCGAAGATGACAGGCTTCGGAGTCTCGATCATCTCGATAATGAGATCGTCAAGCTCATCCGGTTTCTCCGCCCGAAGGCCGACCCCATGATATGCTTCGGCGAGCTTCACGAAATCGGGCAGCGCCTCGGAATAAGAGTGCGAATAGCGGCCGCCATGCAGCAGTTCCTGCCATTGGCGGACCATGCCCATATATTCATTATTCAAGATGAAGATCTTGATGGGCAGATCGTACTGCGCCGCCGTCGACATCTCCTGCATCGTCATCATCACGGAGGCTTCCCCTGCGATGTCGATGACGAGACTCTCGGGGTGAGCGAGCTGCACGCCGATGGCCGCGGGTAGGCCGTAGCCCATGGTGCCAAGGCCGCCGCTCGTCATCCACCGGTTCGGTTCCTCAAAGCGGTAAAATTGCGCGGCCCACATCTGATGCTGCCCCACCTCGGTCGTGATATAGGTGTCGCGATTCTTGGTCAGCTCGTACAGGCGCTGAACCGCATATTGCGGCATGATAACGTCGCTGCGATTTTTGTATTTGAGGCAGTCGCGGGCCCGCCAGCCGTCGATGTCGCCCCACCATGCTTTCAGCGCGCGCTTGTCGATTTGCGGTGAGCGGGCGCGCCACACCCTCAGCATCTCTTCGAGCACATAGCCGCAATCGCCAATGATCGGAATGTCGGCCTTCACGTTTTTTGAGATTGAAGACGGATCAATGTCGATGTGAATCTTCTTTGAGCCCGGCGAAAAGCCGGCGAGCCTTCCAGTGATGCGGTCGTCGAAGCGCGCTCCAACGCAGATCATGACGTCGCAACCATGCATCGCGAGGTTCGCCTCGTAGGTGCCATGCATACCGAGCATGCCGAGCCACTGCTTGGAAGAGGCGGCATACGCGCCGAGGCCCATGAGCGTGGATGTGACAGGAAACCCGGTCAGATCGACGAATTCCCGCAACAGCTTAGAGGCGTTCGGCCCTGCATTGATGACCCCGCCGCCGGTATAGAAAACAGGCCGCTTCGCGCTGGCCATTAGGTCGACGGCATCGCGGATGGCCTGTGAACTTCCCCTGATCTGAGGCCGGTAGGTTTTTGGAGCGATCTTGCTTGGGCCTATATAACTTCCCTTGGCGAATTGGACGTCCTTCGGAATATCGACCACGACGGGTCCGGGGCGGCCATTCTGGGCGACATAGAACGCCTCGTGCAAGACGCGGGCGAGATCGTTCACGTCCTTGACGAGGTAATTATGCTTTGTACAGGGCCGGGTAATGCCGACGGTGTCGCATTCCTGGAATGCGTCGGAGCCGATCAGCGGCGTGGGGACCTGGCCGGTGATACACACCAGCGGAATGGAATCCATCAAAGCGTCGGTGAGCCCTGTAACGACGTTTGTTGCTCCGGGCCCTGACGTGACAAGAACCACGCCTACTTTCCCGCTGGAGCGCGCGTAACCCTCCGCAGCATGCGCGGCTCCCTGCTCATGCCGCACAAGGATGTGCTTGATCGCGTCCTGCTTGAAAATCTCATCGTAAATGGGAAGAACCGCGCCGCCAGGATAACCGAAAATAAGTTCGACACCTTGGTCGCAAAGCGCCTGCAGGACCATCTCGGCCCCGGACATCGAACGCGCCATGGGCTACTCCAAAAAACGTGGCGGCCTTGAGTAGCCGCCCGCAAGTTCGACGATTTGATGCTTGTTTTGCAAGACTCTCGCTAGGCCCTTAACGGGCCGAGGTCAAGCGATATTTTATAAAACGATTGATTTCGCTTTTTGTTCTTTCCTTTTCTTGCTCGTTTGACGACTTCCACGTAATAAAATTATTTCTTATCCAAGTGAGCTGCCTCTTGGCATAATTTCTTGTCGCCGTCTTTGCTGCCGTTCCCGCTTCCTCCAGCGAAAGGTCTCTGCGCAAATAAGCAAGCAAAGGGGGCAGGCCCACCGCCCGCATGGCGGGAAGAGCAGGGGAAAGCGCGAGCGCTTCGATAGAGCGTGCTTCTTCAATCACCCCGTCGTTCAGCATGGCATCAAAACGTGCATCGCAACGCTTGTAGAGCTCGTCCCTTTCCACCATCAGCGATATTGGATAAGTCTGGCTCAGAGGCAGCAGCGGCGGCTGCTTTTCAACCTGCCAATCGGATAGTGGCCGGCCGGTGCCTTCCAGCACTTCCAGCGCCCGGACTAGGCGCTGTGTATCGGTTGGCCGCAGGCGGGAAGCGGTCGCTGGATCGCGCCGCGTCAGCTCCGCGTGTAGCGCATCGGCTCCGCTTTTTTGGGCAGCGCGGCGGTAATGGTCCCGAATGTCAGAGGGAATTGAAGGAATTGCCGAGAGGCCTTCCGTCAGCGCTTTAAAGTAAAGACCCGTTCCGCCAACAAGGATGGGAAGCTGCTCCCTAGCCGGCGCATCGTTCAACTCAGCCGCTACATGCGCAAGCCAAAGAGCCGTGGAGTAAGCCTCGCTCGCTGGCCGGAACCCATAAAGCCGGTGCGGCGCCGCGGCTTCCTCCTCAGGCGTGGGGCGGTTCGTGATAATGCGCAGCTCGGCATAAACCTGCATGGAATCCGCGTTGATGATGACGCCACCAAATTCTTTGGCCAGTTCCAGGGCGAACGCGGTCTTGCCGCTGGCGGTCGGGCCTGCGATAAGAACAGCGGGTCTTGGTACTGCATCCAGGTTCTTCATCACGGCTAAGTTAAGCGCTCTTCATGGAAATCGCGATCACATTGACGGCCGCCCCTCAGTCGCAGGACTTGTTCCTGGATACTGCGGCTGCGATTCAGCGGGAGCTGCATGGGGCGCTCGAATTTAGCTGGCTGGCTGAGGGCGAAGCCGCGGACTTGATGTTTCGCGACGGCATCAACGGACTGGATGGAAGCCAGCTTCCGGCTCTCAGAAAAGCCGTCGCCAGCGCGGTTGGGGTCCAGCCCGCCGATTGGTGCGTGCAGCCGGTGCAGGGGCGCCGCAAGCGCATGCTCATCGCGGACATGGACTCCACAATCATCGGACAGGAATGCCTTGATGAGATGGCGGACCTTAAGGGGATCAAGCCGGAGATAGCGAGCCTGACGGAACGTGCCATGCGCGGCGATCTCGACTTCGAGGCTGCGCTTCGCGAACGCATCCGGCTGCTTCGCGGGCTGACGGAAGCTGATCTCCAGCGCGTCCTTGACGAGAGCATTACTCTCAATCCCGGAGCGCGGACGTTGGTCCAGACCATGAAATCGCACGGTGCGCATACGGTGCTCGTTTCAGGCGGATTTACATTCTTCACGAGCGCAGTAGCAGCTCGGGCAGGATTTGCCGTCAACCGCGCCAACGTCTTCCTTTGGGAAGGCGGCCACTTGTCGGGTGTTGCCGAGCCGATCCTCGGGAAGGAAGCCAAGCTCGCGGCCTTGAAAGAGGAAGCGGCTGCGCATGGCATCGGCGCCTCCGATGCAATCGCCGTGGGAGATGGTGCAAATGACCTTGCCATGCTGAAAGAAGCAGGGCTCGGAATAGCATACCGGGCGAAGCCCGTCGTCGCAGCCGAAGCTGAGGCCCAGGTTAGGCACACCGATCTCACCGCGCTTCTCTATTTCCAGGGCTACACGCGCGACGGCTTCCGCGGCTGATCACGCGGCTCCTTCGCCCCATTCATGCATCTCTGGTATGGCGAGCACGGTCTCAGGGTAGGCCGCCGCGGTGCCGTCGTCGCCGTAGTCCCCTAAATCGATACCGTAGGTCTGGAAGCGGGTGGCGACGGGAGCATACATGGCGTCGGCAATGGTGAAACCGCCGAACAGGAATGGGCCGCCTGTGCCATAGGCCCGCCTTGCTTCCCGCCAGATGCTGACAACGCGCTTGATATCCGCGACTGCTTCCTGCGAAGGAATGCGGCTGCTGAGGCCGGCATGGAAGTCCATCGGGAATTCTTTCCGTAGCGCAAAGAAGCCCGAATGCATCTCGGCCGAAATCGCTCGCGCGATGGCCCTTGCGGCTGAATCTTGAGGCCACAGCTGCGCTTGCGGCGCAAGCTCCGCCAGATACTCGCAAATGGCAAGGCTATCCCACACGGCAAAACTTCCCCGCCTCAGCACCGGCACTCTTCCCGAAGGCGAATGGCGAGCGATCTGTTCTTGCGTATCCGGCTGGCGCAGGCGGATTTGCACTTCCTTGAAGCCAATCCCGGCCACCTTCGCGGCCAGCCATGGGCGCAAGCTCCAAGAAGACCACGCCTTATCGCCGATAACGAGAGTGAGTTCCTCTTCCATGTTCCGCTAACCCATATTGCCGCTAACTTCCCGCAAGGGCATAATGAGAACATGAGCGCGCTGGCAAAGCAAAAGATGACGGTGGACGAGTTTCTGGCCTGGGCCGAAGGCCGCGAAGGCCGCTACGAACTCATCGAGGGCGAAGTCTTCGCCATGTCCCCGCAACAAGTTGGCCATGCATTCGTCAAAATGCGGGTGGTGAACGCGCTCGCAGCCGCGATATCTCGCGCAGTATTAAGCTGCCACGCGTTTCCCGATGGGATAACAGTTCGCGTTAATAAGTTCACGGCATTCGAACCCGATGCCCTTGTGCACTACGGTGATTTTCCGAAACTTAACGCGCTTGAGGTGACAAATCCGATCATCGTCGTGGAAGTGCTCTCTCCGAGTTCGATTCGCCGGGATCTCACCGAAAAGGTCGCCGGCTACTTCCAGGTTGAAAGCATATTGCACTATTTGATCGTAGACCCAGAAGCTGCTGTAATCATTTATCATAGCCGCTCCGCCGATGGACTTTTCCCACCGAAGATCATCCGCCATGGAGAAATCGAGCTGACGCCTCCCGGGTTGACCCTGAACGCTGCAGATTTATTGCTGCCGGTTTAGGCGCCTTGCCCCCTAGGCTGCGTTTGTCTAAGACTGCGCTGAATTGACGGTTTAAGGGAAGAACCCGTGAACATATGCATGATCGGGGCCGGATATGTCGGCCTGGTATCCGCCGCCTGTTTCTCCGACTTTGGCTGGGACGTGACTTGCGTCGAGAAGGACTCGCGCAAGCTGGATCAGCTCAATAGGGGCGAAATTCCAATTTACGAGCCGGGCCTGGATGACCTCGTGGCGAAGAATGTGCGCGCCCAACGTTTGAATTTCACGGGCGCACTGCCCGCCGCGGTCAGCGAGGCGGATCTCGTTTTCCTGGCCGTTGGCACCCCGATGCGGCGTGGAGACGGCTATGCCGATCTTTCGTACGTGTATCAAGCGGTAGAAGAGATTGCGCCGCATCTGGCAGGCTTTACGGTGATCACAACCAAGTCGACCGTGCCGGTCGGCACGAGCCGCGAAATCGAGCGGCGCTTGCGCGAACTCTGCCCAAAAAAGGAATTCGCAGTTTGCTCCAACCCGGAATTCCTGCGGGAAGGCTCCGCGATCCAAGACTTTACCCACCCCGACCGCGTTCTCGTCGGCACCGACGATGACCGCGCGCGAGCGATCATGGAACGCGTCTACGAGCCGCTGCGCCTTCGCAACGCCCCCGTGCTATTCGTCAGCCGGGAAAGTGCCGAACTCGCCAAATATGCTGCCAACGCCTTCCTCGCAATGAAGATCAGCTTCATCAACGAGATCGCCGATCTATGCGAGGAGGTCGGCGCGAACGTCCAGCAAGTTGCCTACGCCATCGGCTCTGATGGGCGCATCGGGGACAAGTTTTTGCATCCGGGGCCAGGCTATGGCGGGTCCTGCTTTCCGAAGGATGTCGCGGCGCTCGCCCGTACTGCCCGCGAGGCTCGATCGCCCTTGACCCTTATCGAACAGGTCGAGAAGGTCAACACGGAGCGGAAAATAGCGATGGCGCATAAAATCCTCCGCGCTGCCGGAGGACACGTTGCGGGTAAAACCATCGCGGTGCTTGGCGTCACATTCAAGCAGAATACCGACGATATGCGCGACGCCCCGAGTCTGGTGATCGTACCGATGCTTCAGGAGCGCAGCGCGCGGATTCGGGCCTACGATCCGCAAGGGCGGCGGCAGGCGGAGCCGCTTCTGCCCGGCGTTACGTGGTGTGAAAGTGTGCTGGACGCCGCTGAAGGAGCGGACGCCACAGTGGTCCTAACCGAGTGGAATGAATTCAGGGCCGTGAATCTCGCCGCGCTAAAAGCCAAAATGAGCGGCTCAACGCTGGTAGATCTGCGGAACATCTACCGGCCCGAGCACGCCCGCCAGGCCGGACTATCCTATTTCAGCGTTGGCCGGCCTCGCGCGGGTTGGGATGGAGCAGCAGGAACAAACCGGCCCGCCGTTGAGGGCAAGCCCCTTTAACGCCAAATAAATTTCTGACGCCTAACTTTACAAAAATTGTAGCTGTGCCGGCTTCGATTTGTGAGGCGTTGCGTGGGCGTTTGGCGCGTGAAGCAATTGACAGAGGTTGCTTCCGCTTGCCGGGAATGGACAGCCTACTATGTTCGCCTGACAAGCTTGCGTCTTTCGCAGCTTGCAAGCGGGATGGCTCGCTGGCTTCTCAAACTGGCTTGGGACGGGGTTCGAAGAGCAGCGGTTTGGCTGGTGGTGAAGTCACCGCTTTCGGAGCCCCGGCGCAGCGCTCACCGGCCGCTCCTGCGACTCATTCCATGGCTGATTGCCGCTTCGGGCTGGGTTGCGATCACGATCGCTAGCGCAGCCGCGTATTTCGCCTCCGTTTTGCCTAGCCCGCGGCAAGCGATGATCCTGCATCTGCCGCCGCACATCACGATCCTCGCGCGCGGCGGCGAGTTCATCGCGGAGCGGGGCATGCGACGTGAGTATGCTCCCTACAAAGAGCTTCCACCAAATCTCATAAAGGCAGTGCTGGCGGCGGAGGACAGGCGCTTTTTCTATCATTTCGGCCTTGACCCTGTGGGCCTTGCGCGTGCAGCGAGCTCCAATTTACGCTCGGGCGAAGTTCAACAGGGCGGCTCGACAATCACGCAGCAGCTCGCGAAGAACTTGTTCCTTACGCCTGAGCGGGCCTGGACCCGGAAAGCCCAAGAGTTCGTGCTCGCGCTATGGCTGGAAAGCCGGTTCACGAAGCAGGAGATTCTGGAGCTTTACCTCAACCGCGTTTATTTCGGCGGCGGCAATTACGGGATCGGCGCCGCGGCGCACTCTTATTTCGGCAAGGCGCCGCGGGACATTAGCTTGGCAGAAGCCGCGCTTCTTGCCGGGCTCATCAAAGCGCCCTCCTACTATTCCCCCGCCGGCAATATGGACCGCGCAAGGACGAGGGCTCGCGAGATTCTTCGTATCCTTGCCGAAACAGACCAGATCGACATCAATCAATATGCGGAAGCGCTGGCCAATCCGCCCCAGCTTAAAGTGCAGCCGTCAAAGCCTGGCTTCGGCTTCGTCGCGGATTGGGTCGCCGAAGTAACACCAATGCTGACGGCGGAGTCGAGCCGCAATCTTACCGTCGAGACCACCATCGACGCGGGTCTTCAAATAGCGGCGCGCGACGCGGTTGAGAAAGTCATGCGCACCAAGGGCAGAACGGCGCGGGCTTCGGAGGCCGCAGTGCTGCTCATGATGCCGGATGGGGCGATCCGCACCATGATCGGCGGCAGAAACCACGCCGAGAGTCAGTTCAACCGGGCGGTCCGAGCCATGCGCCAGCCCGGCTCCGCCTTCAAGCCTTTCATCTATCTGGCCGCCATCGAGAACGGCTTCACGCCGGATACGCTGGTTGACGATAGTCCCATCGAAATCGGCGGTTGGCATCCGACCAATTTCGGCGGCACGTATCGTGGTATCATCGCATTGCGCACCGCGCTCACCCATTCCAGCAATATGGCCGCCATTCGCCTGATGCAAGCCACGGGCCGGCGCTCAGTGGTCGAAGCTGCGAACAGACTCGGCGTATCTTCGGCGCGCGACGTGGGTCCGACGCTGGCGCTTGGCACCTCGGAGACAACGCTTCTTGAAATGACATCTGCCTTCGCGGTCTTCGCCAATGGCGGCGTGGCGGTGGTGCCGGATATTGTGGAACGCATCAAGGACGATCAGGGTAAGATCGTGTTCGAACGCTCCAGGCTTCCCCCGCCGCGCATCGTGAGCGCGCGCGCAGTCAGCGCCATGAACGACATGATGAACGCGGTGGTTGCGGGCGGCACTGCGAACGGCGCCGCGCTCGATTACTACCCGGCCGCGGGCAAGACGGGCACGAGCCAGAATTTCAAGGATGCCTGGTTCATTGGTTATACCGCGCAATGGGTCTGCGGCGTCTGGATGGGCAACGACAATGCGCATCCGATGCGAGGCGTCACCGGCGGGTCTCTGCCGGCCGAGATTTGGAAGGAACTGATGCTGAAGGCGCAAGTTGGGCTGATGCCTGAACCACTTCCAGGGACGGCACTCGATCCGGCGTTTCTGCAACGGGCCGCCGAGGGAACCGGTCTCGCCAATCTGCCGGCGCGCAACCCGTTCAGAAAGGTCAGCACGGCCCAGAGCACGAAAGGTGCGAAAGAGGCCGACGCCATAGCGCCGGAACTCCACAAGACGATTCTGCGCTAACACAGACGCTTGCACCGCCTATCCTGTCAGTTCGACGCCGAGCAGAAGTTGTGCATAGTCCCAGCAAATGCTTC
>JBAUNL010000747.1:0-9000 GCA_049579205.1 Rhodomicrobium sp.
CCTCCGCTTGACGCGAAACTTGCCGGATAATCCCGGCGAGCCTATCCTCTGCGGCGGCTTCAGCCGTTAATGTCATTTTGCATGCTCCATTATCATTCTTGGGAGGCGCACGTAGGCTTCCCGGCCCCGATCTTGAAAGATGGGTGAGCGAAGCGCGATTTTAACAACTGTCGAGGGGAGAACACACTGATGAGTAAGAGCGAACCCGTAATGGCGCTTAGCCTTCCCGAAGCTGGGCTTGAACCCGAACTTCGTGACTATTTTCAGGTCTGCGTGGAAAAACTGGGGTTCATACCCAACGTGCTCAGGGCCTATGCCTTCGATAACAAGAAACTAAAATCCTTCATAGATATGTCCGACGATCTCATGCTCGGCGATAGTGGCCTTTCCCGTCTGGACCGTGAGATGATTGCAGTCGCAGTCAGCGCCATCAACCACTGCCACTACTGTTTGACCGCGCATGGCGCTGCGGTGCGCTACCGGTCCAAAGACCCGATGCTTGGAGATATGGTTGAGCATAATTATCGCGTGGCCGAGCTTACCGCGAAGCAGAAGGCAATGCTCGACTTCGCGGTCAAGCTCACGGAATCGCCGGACAAGATTGAGAACGCCGACCGGGATTTGCTACGTCAGCTTGGTTTCACCGATCGTGACATTTGGGACATCGCCGCGGTCGCGGCTTTCTTCAATATGTCAAACAGGTTGGCGAGCGCCGTCGATATGAGGCCCAATGAGGAATATTACAGCATGGCCCGCACAAAGAGCGATAAGGCCGAATAGGGGCGCTATCGCGTCATCCGCCCAGACGCCGTCAGGGGCCAACGGTATCGGCACCTTTGCTTTAGAACGCGGACTTCACCACGCCTCCGTCAGCGCGAAGCGCAGCCCCGTTGATAGCGCTCGCCAGAGGGCTGGCGACGAAGACTATGACTTGTGCGATTTCCATTGGGTCCTCGAAACGCTGCAGCAGTGATGTGGGGCGGACCTTCTTGAAAAAGTCGGCCTCGACTGCTTTGGCGTCTTCACCGCGAGCCGCAGCCATGCCACTCACGAATTCCATGACGCCCTCGGAGGCGGTCGGCCCCGGCAAGATGGCGTTCACCGTGACCTCAGTGCCCTTGGTCAACTCGGAGAGCCCGCGCGACACCGCAAGCTGCGCTGTCTTCGTCATCCCATAATGAATCATCTCTTTCGGCGTGTTAATCGCCGACTCTGAAGATATGAAAATGATGCGCCCCCAGCTTTTCAAGAGCATTTCCGGCAGGAAGGCGCGCGAGAACCGCACCCCGGACATTACGTTGACCTCGAAGAATTTGAACCATTCCTCGTCGGTAATGTCCGCGAATGACTTGGCTTCGAAGATGCCGGCGTTGTTTACGAGAATATCGACGATGCCGATGTCCTTGACCTCGTTGATGATCCTGTCCACCGCAGCCTTGTCGTGCAAATCCCCAAAAACCGTGTGAGCGGTAGGCAGGTCTTTCTTCGCCTCTTCGACGCTCTCCACCGTGCGGCCATGAATGATGACCTCGGCACCCTCACGGTTGAAAAGCATCGCCGTTGCCTTGCCGATACCCTTCGTGGACCCTGTTACGAATGCGAGCTTTCCTTCGAGCCTGTAATCCATGACGCCATCATCCTAGCCAGTGGGATCGCTTTTGCGCTGTCACGAATTAAATGTCCTCGGGTGTGGGTATAGTTCCAGCGCTCGAAAGGTGACGCGGATGTTTATTGCTATGAACCGATTCAGGGTGAAACGCGGCTCCGAGGCAGACTTCGAGGCCGCGTGGCTTAATCGCGACATCTATATCAACCGCGAACCCGGATTTGTGGCTTTCCATTTGCTGAAGGGACCGCAGTCCGAGGATTTCAGCCTTTATGTTTCCCATACGATCTGGGAAAGCGTGCAGGCATTTGAAAATTGGACCAGATCGGAAAGCTTCCGCGCTGCTCATAGAGGTGCAGGCGAGAACAAGCCACTCTACATCGGTGGACCGCAATTTGAGGGCTTTCAGGTGATCCAAGATGTACAGCCCGCCGAACGATAGTAGAGCCGCCGGATTGTGGGGGCTCCTGGCCGGCGAAGCGCTCACGCAGACTGGAACAGTGCCGGGGTCTCTGCTTCCGGACCGGGAACCCTCTCGGGCAGGGGAGCTGAGTGCCCGTACCCAAGGAAGGCAAAGAGCCGCCGGCGCCGGTGATCCTTCTGGTCCCGTTCCTGCTTTTTGAGATATTGCGCGAGTGCAAGATAGGGATTCGCGAGCGCGCGGTCGTCGGTAGCACCCTTTGTGATGCGGTGCCAGATGACGCCAAGAGGACGTCTTGTCCTGATTTCAATTGCGCCGATCGTCATGACGGCAATGAAAGGAAATATTTTTTCGAGCGTAGGCGCGTCTATCGGCAGAACCTTCGTGCGGTTTTCGATGATTTTCTTGATGCGCTCCTTCCGCACGAAAAGGTGGTCGAGTACGCGCGCCCCCTCCTTGAAGACCTGCCCATGCCCGAAGATGCGCGGATCATCGAGAAAACGGTCATAACGGCGGGAGCCCAGGAACTCCAATACGGAAAGAAGGCCTTCGGGGGTTTGAGCGCGCTTCTCGATAGCTTTGGCAATTGGTGGGATGAAATAGCGCACGGTTTGGGCCATCAGCTCGTCACCCAAGCCGAAGGCTTCACCCATATTCTGGAATGCGCGATTGCCTTGCGCGCTTGCGATGATATGAAAGAGCTTCATGGCCTCGCCTCGTTGCAGCCTTCCGGCTTCGAGGCTCTGTGCGCCTTTTAAGCCGGTTTCTTAGAGAAAACGCGCTTCACGCACTGACGCCATCCTTGCAGGACCGCCGCTAAAGCGGTCGAATCATTACACTTTAGCGAAGTTTAAATATAAAGGGCGGCTTTGCGGAATACTTCGTCAGCAATCGAGCTATGGAATACCGCCATATTCAGCACATCTGTGATAGATTAGCATCACACTCTGTTTGAGCGCCGAGGTTTGCTTAGTGCAAGGGAGGGTACCATGGCGGCAAGCCTACCGGCGTCCAGCGTTAAAGTATCGAGTGGGCTCTATCCCCGATCCGTAAAGCCCGCACCGCGGCCACTTCCGGTTCATCGTTTTTTTCTTCAGTTCGTTCGCAATCCGCTGCGCATCGTTCCAGAAGCGGCTTACCGGGAAGGCATGGTCGTGCGGGAACGCCGGACGGGAGGCAAGGCAGCCTGGATTACAGATCCGGGCCTGATCGAGGATGTTCTTATCCGCAACGCTGGAGCACTTGAGAAGTCCGAGCTTGAGAAGCGTGTTTTGACGCGGTCCGTGGGTGACGGTGTTTTGACGTCTGACGGGCCACTTTGGCGGTGGCAGCGCCGCATCATGTCGCCGCTGTTTCGCGCCTCGGAAATTCAGGCCTATGTGCCCGTCATGTCAAAAGTGGCGGCCGAGCAGGTTCAGCGCTGGCGAGGCGAGGAAAGCGGTTGGAAGCGCGTGGATCGGGATATGACCGAGGCGACCTTCGCAATCATCGCCCGCTCCATGCTTGCAGGGGGTGAACCCGCAGAAACTGGTACGATCAAGAGGGCGACGGAGCGCTACCTATCACGGGTGTCGTGGGAGGTCGCTTATACCATCATCGGTGTCCCGCGCTGGGTGCCCCATCCAGGCACTTTACGGATGCACCGGGCTGCGAAAGCCTTGCGGTCGTCAGTTGAAATGCTGATCGCGCGGCGGCGCACCGATGATGCAGCCGGCAAGCCCGCGGGTCAAGACTTGCTTTCCCGGTTACTTGCGGCTCGAGATCCGGAATCCGGCGAGCCCATGTCGGAAACCCAGCTTGTCAATAATTTGCTGACCCTTCTTGAGGCGGGCCACGAGACAACCGCGAAGGCATTGACTTGGACGCTGTATCTTCTTGCCCGCGCTCCGGAATGGCAGTCGGCGGTCCGCGACGAAGTGCGAAGTGTCAACGCGCACGAGCTGATCACAGCGGCCGATTTATCAAAACTCCCTCTCCTTCATCAGGTGCTCAAGGAGTCCATGCGGCTTTATCCGCCGGCGCCTTCGATCGCGCGGCGCCTGGTTCAGCCGGTAACTGTAGGAGGGGAGCGTTTTGAACCGGGCGACATGATGATCTTCCCGATTTTCTGCATTCACCGCCATCGCCGGCTTTGGGCTAATCCTGACCTTTTCGATCCCGACCGGTTTGCGCCTGCGCTTGAGAAAACATACGCGCGAACCCAGTACATGCCATTCGGGGCTGGCCCGCGGATTTGCATTGGCAACACCTTTGCCATGACGGAAGCTGCTGTCTTACTAGCCGCGTTTGTCCGGGATGCGCAGTTCGATTGGGATGGCAAGCACGAACCGGAGCCTATCTCGCGTGTCACCCTCCGGCCTAAGGGCGGGATGCGTCTTCTCGTCAGCCTTTTATAACCGCCGGCCTTGTTTCATAAGAAAATACCGCCCAGAAACCCGGGCGGCATTTGACGTATACTATCGCTGATTTTCAGCGGGCGTG
Organism: Rhodomicrobium sp.; assembly: GCA_049579205.1. Taxonomy (GTDB): domain Bacteria; phylum Pseudomonadota; class Alphaproteobacteria; order Rhizobiales; family Rhodomicrobiaceae; genus Rhodomicrobium. The sequence goes on from JBAUNL010000747.1 coordinate 4,509, forward strand.
ATGCTGCGGGTGGCCGAACGGCGCAGCGCCTGTAGGCGGCCTTTTTTGGTCCTGTTAGGCCGCCCGGTATAGCTCAGTGCTCCACATTTCGCCAAAGCGTGCGCTTCGAGATAAGAAGCAGAACGGCGAGCACACCCAGGTAGATGAGAACCCAGATCCCGAGTTTCTTGCGCTCGACAAGATGCGGCTCGGCGGACCATGCCAGGTATGCCACGACATCTCTGGCCTCTTGGTCGAGCGTATTCGGGGTCTTATCCTCGTATTGCACATCGCCACCCTGCAGGGGCTGAGGCATGGCGAGCTGATTGCCGGGAAATGCCTTGTTATAATTGAGGCCGTCTGCGATCTTTTTGCCAGCCGGGGCTTCGCCATAGCCAGTAAGCAGGCCGTAAATGTAATCCGATCCCTGCTCCTGATATTGCGTCGCCAAGTCTTTGAGCATGATGAAGGGGAAGGCGTACCAGGCGAATTCCCGTTCCACGGTCCTCGCCTTTGTCATAAGGGAAAGATCAGGGGGAGCGGCGCCAAAAGCGGCGGACGCTTGCTTTGGATTCTTGAACTTCCACTGAAAATTATCCGAGGGTTTACCCGGGCGTATGTTCTCATCACCCTGGTCGTTGAACCCGTCGGCTACCTGAACCTCCGCCGCGATCGCCTTTACCACTTCCTCCGGGAAATGGGGACCGCCAGGCTCGCCGAGATTGCGATAAGAGAGGAGCCCCATATTGTGGCAATTGGCGCAAACGTCCTTGTAGACCTTATAGCCCCGGCGAAGCTGCTGTTCGTCAAAATAGCCAAAGAGCCCCCCGTAAGTCCAATTCTGCCGGGGTATCTGGTAAGGCTCCGCCACTACAACCGAAGTGCCCGTGGGGGGCTTGGTTTCGGGAGTTTGTGCCAATCCGGGAGCGGTCGCCATCAGCGAAAGCAATCCCGCAGCCAAGACGCCCGGCGCGGATCTTAAAAAGCTCATTCTGATCCTCGTCATGTCCGTTCCCCCCTACTCCGCCGGCATTGGGCGCATCTGTCCCGGTTTGTCTTGCCCCTTGTGTTCGAAGGAATCCGCCAGATTCTCAGGCATCGGGCTCGGCGTCTCGATCAGCCCCACAATTGGCATTACGAGTAGGAAGTGTACGAAGTAGTAGAGGGTGAAAACTCGTGCCCAGAATAGCGGCGTTTGCATGTAAGCATACAACCACGCGAACCAGCCCAGCTGGTCAGCGCCGTCTGGTAGGCCCGTCGGCGGCTGCGAGCCTAAATAGCCGAGCGCCAAGCAATCGAAGACGAGCGCCCAGAAGAACAAGCGGTACATTGGCCGGTACCTTGCCGAGCGCACGCGCGAAGTGTCGAGCCAAGGAATGAAAAAGAGAATGACGAGCGAACTGAACATCGCAATAACGCCGCCGAGCTTGGAAGGAATGGCGCGCAGGATTGCGTAGAAGGGCAGAAAATACCACTCCGGCACAATATGCGGAGGGGTTACCAGCGGATTTGCCGGTACATAGTTGACGGCGTCGCCTAGGTAGTTGGGTGTGTAGAAGACAATGTAGGCGAAGAGTAGCCCGAAGATTGCAATAGCGGCCAGGTCCTTGGTCGTGAAAAAAGGATGGAACGGCAGCGTTTCCTTGGCTTCGTTGCGCACTTCCAGGCCTGCGGGGTTGTTGCTCCCGGGGATATGCAAAGCCCAGATATGCAGCGCCACCAGTCCTACGATCACAAATGGAAGGAGATAGTGCAGGCTATAGAGCCGGTTCAGCGTCGCGTTGTCGACGGAGAACCCTCCCCAGACCCATTGCACAATGGTGGTGCCAAGACCCTGCACAATCGAATCGAGCGACGAGAATAGGTTCGTGATCACGGTCACGGCCCAGAAGCTCATCTGACCCCAAACCAGCGAGTATCCCATGAAGGCTGTGGCGATCATGACGATCAGGATCGCTACGCCGAGCATCCATAAGACCTCCCGGGGGGCCTTGTAGGAGCCATAGTAAAGGCTGCGAAACATATGAATGTAAACAGCAAGGAAGAACATGGAAGCGCCGACCATATGCGTGTACCGCATGAGCCAGCCGTAATTCACGTCGCGCATAATCCTTTCGATGGAGTCAAACGCCAGTCCCGTGTTCGGCGTGTAGTGCATCGCAAGGATGACGCCGGTGATGATCTGCAAAATCAGGAAGAAGGTCAAAATGGCGCCGAAGGCCCAGAGGTAGTTGAGATTTCTGGGTGTTCCAAACACCATGAAATCCGCCGCGAAGCGAATGATCGGGAGCCTGGAATCGAGCCAGCGAGTGAACGCCGTCTTAGGCTGATAGGTGGAAGCGTGTGACATTAAGCGGTCCCTCTAGGGATGGCTGCGGATCAACCGATCTTGATCTTGGTGTCCGAGGTGAATTGATAGGGCGGAATTTCCAGATTGCGCGGGGCCGGTCCCTGGCGGATACGCCCAGAGGTATCGTAAACAGAGCCATGGCATGGACAGAACCATCCGCCAAAAGGCCCTCTTTCATCGCCGGGCGCCTGGCCTTTCGGAATGCAGCCCAGATGCGTGCAAATACCGATCATGATCAGCCAGTTTTCCTTGCCAGGTTTTGTCCTGTTCGCGTCCGTGGCAGGCATTTCAGTGGTCGCACCCATCACCTCGGCGCTAGGATCCTTCAGATCCGAAAGCGGAGTAGCCTGAGCCTTTTTAATCTCTTCCGGGGTACGGTTTCTGACAAAGATTGGCTTTCCACGCCAAAGCACCGTTATCGCCTGGCCCGTTTGCACCGGCGCCAGATCGACTTCAGTGGACGCAAGCGACAAGGCCGAAGCATCGGGGTTCATCTGATCGACCATAGGCCACAGCGACGCCGCCGCGCCGATCGCAGCAAATGCGGTCGTAGCGATATAAATGAAGTCCCGGCGGGATACGCCGCCGTCGTGATCGTCGATCGTCGTTGCCATAAGCTACCAACTCCTGGGACCGTTGGAGGGTATTGAAATCGCGACCTTATTGCACGCTCCCGATTTCGCTGTCTATGCTGCAAAATGGCGCGATCTCCTCTTTGTTGGCTTTTTCCATGCGTGTTGCCCTTTATCAGCCAGACATCCCGCAAAATACCGGTACGGTGCTAAGGCTGGCGGCTTGCCTAAACGTCCCGGTCGAAATCATCGAGCCAGCAGGCTTTGATTTTTCCGAGAGAGCACTAAGGAGAGCCGCTCTGGACTACATCGAAGCGGTGCGAATCACGCGGTGGGGTTCATTTGCTGACTTCAACGCTTTTGCTCAAGCAGCCGGCCATCGGATTGTCTTGCTAACGGCGCGCTCAAAGGCGGCCTATCATAGCGTTGCCTACCGGTCTTCAGATATCATCCTTGCCGGCCGCGAAAGCGCCGGGGTGCCGGAGCACGTTCACGAAGCTGCGGATCTTCGCGTCCGTATCCCCATGCGTAAGGATTTGCGGTCGTTGAATATTGCCGTGTCACTGGCGATGGTGTTAGGAGAAGGGTTGAGACAGACTGGCGGTTTTGCCAATCTGGCGTAACTCCAAAGCGGCAGAATGAAAATGTCCGAGCCTGACCCGGGCCGTACCCCCGCGCAAACCAAAAGATCCGGAAACGGGGGGGCCTTCAGCTTCGAGAAGTCAAAGGCCCGCGTCTGGTTTTCCGCTCTAAGGAACGACATCTGCGCGGAATTCGAGCGGATAGAGGATGAACCTGCGCCTGGGCCAACGGATGCACGCCCCCCTGGGCGGTTCAAGCGTTCGCCTTGGAAACGCACCGATCATAGCGGCGCCGACGGCGGCGGCGGCACCATGGCCATGATGCATGGCCGTGTATTCGAAAAAGTGGGGGTGCACGTCTCCACGGTTCATGGGGAGCTCGCGCCTGAATTCAGGGCCCAGATTCCGGGGGCTGAGGAGAATGCCGAGTTTTGGGCTTCGGGCATTTCGCTGATAGCTCATTTGCATAATCCGAATGTGCCGGCAGTTCACATGAACACCCGCTTTATTGTGACGTCCAAATGGTGGTTTGGCGGAGGTGCAGACCTTACGCCCGTGCTCGCGCGCAGGCGGACGCAAGAGGATCCCGATACAATCAGCTTTCACGCCAGCATGAAGGCCGCTTGCGGCAAGCACTCAGTCGCAGATTACGCAAGATATAAAGCGTGGTGCGACGAGTATTTCTGGCTGAAGCACCGCAATGAGGCTCGGGGGATAGGAGGAATATTCTTCGACTATCACAACTCAGGCGATTGGGATGCGGATTTCGCATTCACTCAAGAGGTTGGGCGCGCCTTCCTCGATGTTTACCCCAAGATCGTGCGCCGTAACATGAACAAGCCTTGGACCGAGGAAGACCGTGAGGAGCAGCTCATCCGGCGCGGCCGCTACGTAGAGTTCAACCTGCTTTACGATCGCGGCACGGTGTTTGGTCTTAAGACAGGCGGGAACGTGGATTCGATCCTGTCCTCCATGCCTCCGGTCGTTAAATGGCCGTGACTATTGTACGG
>JBAUNL010000748.1:0-2574 GCA_049579205.1 Rhodomicrobium sp.
GCTTCGCGGAAGTCTCGATACTCTGGCCCATTCCAGATCTCGCGGAGCGGCGTAGTCTTCGCATCCCCAAGCGTAAAGTTCTCGTAGCCGTGCATTGAAAAGGGAGCGATGCAGCACGGAAGCGCCCGGCCGTGCGCGGTAAAATACATAAGCGACCACGGCCGCCGGCAAAGAGACCAGGGCGCATTCCCATCTAGACGGCGAAGGCTGGCTTCGGGCTCGGCAGCTCCGGAGGCATCGAAAAACACGCCCAGTTCGGCAGCGATCTTCTCCGCCTCAATCAGATACTTGCCTTCCTCCGCATCCTGTCTCTCGAATAGGGAGGACTCCGGGCGAGCCAAACCGATTGGCCTCTTTTCAAAATAGACAAGGCGCTGAAGATGCACCTCAGGCACGTCGATGCTATGCGCGAGGCGAATGAAGGCAGGAAGCTGTTCGAGAGTTTCGCGCAATCCTGTGAGCCACAGGGAAAGACGAGGGTTTTTGGCACCCATCCTGGTCTTGAGCGCGACAAAGTTTTTTATATTTCGCAGAATGCGGTCGAACAGGTCACGCCCGCGCACTGCCTCGAATGCCTTCGCTTCTGCCGCATCCAATGAGATGCGCATCTCGTCCAAGCCTGCCTCGATCAGCTCGCGGCTTTTCTTTTCACGCATCAAGGTGCCGTTCGTGTTGAACAGCACATAAACGCCCCGCCTCTTAAGATAGGCCACCATCCTCGGCAGCTCCGCCACCATCATCGGCTCACCCACGCCATGGAGCACAACGCGCTCGATTTTGGGAAACTGGTCAACAATGCTCGTGAACAATTCCCAGCTCATATCCGAGAGAGGCTCAAGCTCTTCGTAGGTGCGCGGACACGTGGTGCAAAGTAGATTGCAGCGATTTGTGGTCTCGAGATAAAGGCAGACCGGATCTTCGGCCGCCACTGGGGTTCTCTCGGCCTTGGCACGCTCGAAATAGCGGCGCGGATCAGCGGCTTCGCCAGGAACGGGCTTCGGATCAAGCAATCGCGCGTCCATCGGGCTGCTCCTTTGAGGTGTTAAGCCGCAAATTCTCGGCCACGAGTAAAACCGCGAACGGCACATATAGGATGCTCATGTCCGCGACACCCAAAGGCCAGTTGCCGAGGTAAAGCGCGGTCGAACTTAACGTCAGCCAAAACACTGAGGGCCGCGGGAAAAAGCAAAGAAAGGGAACAAGCCAAAGAAAGTACCAGCAATAGTGAGGGGAGACAAAGACCGTGAAGGCGGTGGCAATCGCGAATGCGCCGCCAAGGCCAGAAACAGCGGCAACGCCGCCGCTCCGAGCCCAATGTGTTTGAGAAGCACGGCCAGGAAGATGCCCTCCCCGCCGCCGAATTCCTCCCCTGCATACCCGCCCAAAAAACCCAAGACCTTCGATCCAGCAGACATGTAAGGCAGATAGAACGCAACAACGCTAACGGCGAAGGCGGCGGGCATGCGCCAATCCCAGCGCCGGTAGATGGCGGGTGCCAAACACAGTGGAAAATATTTCGTAAGCGTGGCTGTTGCCAGAAGAACTCCGCACACGATCCGGTTCCCCTTTTCGGCTGCGAGAAGCGAAAGAAGCGTGAATGCAACGGCGATGATATCGGCATGGCCGCTTCCTGAGACTTCCCAGATGGCCAGGGGGTGCAGGAAGTAAAGTGAGGCGAGGACCATCGGCAGTCCGCGCGCGGCTAGGAGCCGGCTAAGTGCCCAGACCGCGGCTGCTTCGAAGCCAAGCATTACCGCCTTCATCATTGTGACCGTTTCGCTGAGACGGGTCGCAACGAAATAGACTAGCCGCGCTGCGGGGGGGTAAATGGTGGGCGCGTAATCCTTGCGATTGACATTGAGATAGATGTCATGATCGCGAAGATGGGCTAGGGCGGGATCGGCAGGAACGTAGCGATAGGGATTGATGCCATCTGCTTCGACGCGGCCATCCCAAACGTAGCGGTAAATGTCGGTCGAATGCGGGGGCGCAAACAGCAGCATGGCGCGGGCAAGCGCACCTGCAACTAGCAGGTAGAATAAGTACTGGCGGCTTTCTGCGGCGGAAAGCCAGGTTACACTGCGCAAGAGTGATATAGACCGCCGCGTCATGCTTCATACCGAATAAAGCGATCGCGCCGGGGATCATCGACGCGAGGAGGACTCCCGCTGCGATCATGAAAGCTGGCACAGTCCGAATGCTCCTCATAACAAAGCATCTTCCCGCAATGGGGGAGCCCCGGACACGAAAGCGGGCCAGGAATTTTTCGGCGGTACGCACAGCAGGATGCCGCATCCAAGCCTTATGGATCGTGGCCGGAAGCGGACAAGGCGCATCACGTAGTATTTCAGGCCAAAGTAGACCGGTCTCGTAATCGACGCTGGGCGACGATTCGGCCGGTCGCCATCAGTGGGATGGCCTTGCAGCCGCGACGAGCACGGGATCGGCGCGGTAGAGGTCCGGCAGGAGACGCTTCAAATTATCGAGCTTCGGCAGATCGTTGATGACGATATAGGGGTATGTCGGGTGCTGCGTCAGGAAATCCTGATGATAGTCCTCAGCCAGGTAGAAGGT
>JBAUNL010000749.1:0-4041 GCA_049579205.1 Rhodomicrobium sp.
AGATCGAGGTTTCCTTCAGGGATACATCAAGACCGACATAATGGCTGCTGATGGACATCGTCGCGCTCCAATGGCGTTAAAGGAAGCCGATACAATATCAGCCTCGCGATTACGCCATGTCCCGGCCCATGCGCAGGCTCTGCTGCCGCGCGCAGTCCCTGTCAAGCACGCGCAATTTGCGCGCCCGCGAGGGCTTGTGCTTGATAGGGGCGAGCACGACGGCATGATTGGGTTCGCCGGGTGACGATGCTGAGCGCTTTTCCGTCATCAGCGCATGCAGGCGCTCGAACGCTACCGGCGATAGATATCTGAGTGCCGAGTGCCGGCGCCTTGGATTGTAGAAGCCTTCGATGAAGGCGAAGACGGCCAGGCGCGCCTCCGCCTGCGTCTTGAACCGGCGGCGCTCCAAGAGTTCGCATTCGAGCGTGGCGAAAAAGCTCTCCGCCATGGCGTTATCGTAAGCGTCGCCAACCGAGCCCATCGAAGGACGCACCCCTGCCTCGCGGCAGCGGTTGCCGAAAGCGATGGACGTGTACTGTGAGCCTTGATCCGAATGGTGGATCACATTTTTCGGCCTGCGTACCGTAAGCGCCATGTTCAGTGCCGCGAGCACCACATCGGTGTGCAGCGTGAGAGACATCGACCAGCCTACGATCCGGCGGCTGAATACGTCGAGGACGATCGCGAGGTAGAGAAAGCCTGACCAGGTTGGAATGTAAGTGATATCGGCCACCCAAAGCACATTGGGCGCTTCGGCCTTGAATGCACGTTCCACCAGATCGGGCGCCTGGCGGCTGCCGTCGCGCACCGTCGTTGTAACAAAACGGCGGCGGCTGACACCGGCAAGACCGGCTGTCTTCATTAGCCGGGCGACGCGCTTGCGGCTGATGTGCAGGCCGCTTTCGGTAAGCTCGGCATGTACCCGCGGGCTGCCATAGGTGCCGTGCGAGGCGGCGTGGATGGCGCCGATGCGCTCGATTAGGGCAGCATCGCTTGTGGCGCGTGCCGGTCGCGCCCGTTTCGCCCACGCATAGTACCCGCTGGAGGAGACACCCAGAACCCGGCACATCGCGGCGATCGGATAGACGGCCCTGAAACTGCCGCCAAAGGCTTTAGTGGTTGGACGGCCGGCGGCGGTGTCGAGCATGCGATCGGCGGAGCCTGGAGCGTGAAGGCTGAATATCAGCACTTTGATTTTGGAAGTGAACTCTCGGCTACGCACATCAACGTCGAATGTTGCAGTTACGACCATCATCTAACGCTTGATACTGTCAAGCTTGGCGTGAACTACCACCTCTTTCCCGGCTATGAACCAATGAAGTAACGCCCCATCTTGGCGGTGCCTCGCCGATTTATTCAAATTTTGGGGGGTGGGGAAGCCTCGGCTGGGAAACCGGACCGGGGCTTTTTTTTCTTTTCCGGCGGGGCGCTGCACCGCATTTGGACTAGATCTTCAGCCAATCCGTTTAATAAGCATGGGCGGTGGTAAGAAGACTTCCGCGCCACCCGCCGCTCCTTGGCTCTGCGTCAGAGGTATGTAAATGGATGAGTCGTGGCCCGACATTCTGGAGAACGCTGCTGCTGATGTCTCAAACGATCTAAATCGGAAACAGCTAAAGCGCATCGCACACTCTGCTAAGGCCTTCAGAATGCCAGCGCACGCGCCAGCGCGGCGCTACTCTGCCGGCGAGGCCCGTCATCTGATCGAGCGCGAGCTTGCCGCCATTTCAGGTCAACCAGAAGGAGGCAGGCCTGTGATGCAAGGGCAGCACGAGCCCCGAGCTCAATGGCTGCGAAATCCCGGCCACGGAGCCTTACCCCCTCCGCGACCCCAGGTGGATCCAAGGCAGCCCTTCAAACAGAAGCCAGTCCGGCCGGGTTCTTTGATGGCGGCGCTGGGTGCGGCCATGCCAGTAGCATCAGCGCTAGAAGAGAGGCCAGCGCTTCAACCCGTAGAGCAGCAAGCGCAGCCACCTATATTGCCGAGAAAGCGACTATCACGCCGTCTCATCGCAATTTCTATCGCGGCGACCATCGCCAGCTTAGCGGGGTATGAACTTCTGAACCGGCGCTGGGCCGGCGCTATTACAAGCCCAGCCGGAAAAGCCACGCCTGCAGTTAGCCTCAAGGGCCTTCCCGCTAACATCCCGTTGCCCACACGCCGCCCATTTGCCGGGACTGCGAAATGAGCAGGATCCTCGACCCCGCCCGCACGCCTAGGTGCAAGCGATAGAAATCAACTGACCGGAGCGAAGCTTTTGAAAAGCCATGGCTGCCGCTGGAACGGAGAAGTTCGCTGCTGGTCCGTTATCCTGGAAGAAGCCGCCCTGCCCGGCGAGGAAGACTATTTGCGCCGCGAAGTTTGTGGCGGGCAGCAAGTCGAATTGCGCTGCAACAAGCTCACAGCGCGCATGTACGCACTGCCGCTGATACCAAGGACACGGCGCCCCAATGCGCCAGTTCACAAGGCGAGTTGATTTCCGCCAAGCGTCAATAGCGCCGCGACGGAGTGCGGAGCGTGTGCAACGATTATGAACAACACATCCAGTGGTCCGAGTCCCTCAAGGACGATGCGGAAATCGTCAGAGAGCTATAGTGACTCAGCTGGAACGTCATCGCATCTGGGCTGTTCAGTCTGAAAATCGATGCGAGGAATTTTCATTATGGCCCTTACGAGAAGCTGCAGTCTCGTTCTGCTGGGGGCTTTGTGCGCCGGCAATACTCAAATAGCGGCCGCGGCGGAGGAAACGCAGAGTCAACCGTTCGAGAAACCGTCTGCGACTATGACTGTTCTCTATAATACCGAAAGTGTCCTCGGCAAGAGTGTCTTCAGCGATTCCGGGGAACGAATGGGGCAGATCGTGGATGTCCTTGCGGGGCCGGCGGGGCGGGTTCGTGCCGCAATCATCGATTTCGGCGGGTTTCTCGGGATTGGAAGCAAAAAGATCGCCGTGAAGTGGTCCTGTTTGCGTTTTGACCCTGATGGCCGGGTTGTCATCACCGACGTTTCGCGGGACCGGCTTGCCCAGGCGCCCGGAATAAAAGAGGGCGAGCCAGTGATTGCAGTTGGGACAGACCCGAGGCCGTACCGCCGGGCTGACGCCTTCAGGTAGCGCGGGTGCGCTCGCCGCGTCCAAATGACAGAGACTTTCCCGGGTTCAAGGCGCGCAGATGAACGGGGTTCGGGTCCCTCTGCTCGCAGCCTAAAAGGGCTGGACTGGTTCAATTTCTTTCTCGGCGATATTCAAACGCGGGTTTCGGCCCGTTCATCGCGGTCTATCTTGAGCTTGTTCAGCACATTGGCGGTCTTTTGAACCCAACAGCGCTGTTCGCGCGTGGCTGGCCGGACCTCGCCCGCTTTTCCTACGCAGGACGAGATGTTTAGTTTCTTTCCGTGCATGCCAACGCCCCTGCAGGAAGGGGCAAAAGGCGCTAACGCGGAACTGCCGAGGACAAAGGTTAAAGAACTTTGGCTGGATGTGAAAAAGCAGGTCCTATCACAGTCAATTGTCCTTGGTGTAATCGCCGTCATTGTCTATCCGATCAATCGTATGGCGAGAACTAGGTTTTCGCTCCATGGGCCGCTGCAAGCCAAGCTTGAGGACATAGAGGCGCGATGGTAGAGTGCTCGCGTCATGCGCGAAGTTTTCTGGCGGCTTGCCTGTGTGAAGCGCGAAAAGCTTCAGGCGACTCTCCACCCCGAAGCAGCGTACACTTGGCCGTGCGGCCGCTTGAGGCAGTTCGCTGATCGCAGCAATTCGGCCAATAGTGGTACCGGCTTTTGACCCGGCCACGCGCTGAATGAAACTTTCGACAATACTTGCGGCCGCGAGCGCGGGCCGCAGCTTTTGGGGATCAGCTACAAGCAGTAAAATGATCCCGGAAGGACTTTTAGAGCAGAACTCGCCTGCAATATGAGATTGCGAAGGCGTGCAAGAGGTGCCCTCGGCCGCCACCTCATTTGCGTCACGTAACTTCGCCAAACGACACGAGATGACAAGGCCGTGTTCAAGCAGTAAACCTTATAGCCTCACACTGACT
>JBAUNL010000750.1:0-12751 GCA_049579205.1 Rhodomicrobium sp.
GGATAAGGCTTGAGGATGATCGAAAACAGCCCGGCGGAGCCTTTGAAGTCCCGTTTCCAAAGCTCGTAGCCAGGCGCGCCCGGCAACGCCGGATGCAGCACCTGAGCTACCTCCGGGCAGCTTCTCAGCCACTCCGCAATAAGTAGTCCGGAGCGCCAGTGCCTCTCCAATCGGACAGACAGGGTCCGTAGACCGCGAAGTGCCAGAAAGCAGTCCTCGCTGCCAGGGCATTGACCCAGCGCCTCGTGAGTTAAGGCCACCGGCTGCGCCGTCGAAGCGTCGCAGGTGATCACCCCCAGCAAAGCATCCGCATGGCCGACAATGTACTTGGTTGCCGACATAATCGAGATATTCACTCCGTGCTCGAAGCCGCGGAAATAGAGGGGGGTGCCCCAGGTATTGTCGATCGCGACCGGGACTCCCTGCGCACGCGCGGCCCCGCAAATGGCGGGAATGTCTTGCACCTCGAAGGTCTGTGAGCCCGGCGACTCGGTGAGGATAAGCTTCGTATTCTGCCGGATCCGCGAGGCAATTCCGCCGCCCATGAGCGGGTCATAATATTCCACGTCAACACCCATCCTCTTTAGGACGCGATTGGCGAAGCGGCGCGTCGGGAAATAGGCGCTGTCCGTAATGAGGATATGACCGCCGCTCTCCGCGAAGGTGAGAAGGGTGGTGCTGATAGCGCTGAGCCCCGATGACGTGAGGAAAGTTCTGTCACCACCCTCCAGTTCCGCCAAGGCGTTTTCCAAGGCGCGCGTCGTCGGGTTGGACGGGCGGCCGTAAGTATATTCCACATTCCGCGACTCAAGACGTTCTGCGTCGGGGAACAGCACCGTAGAGCCCTTGAAAATCGGCGTATTGACAAAGCCTGAATAGGCGCTCGGATTTCGGCCCAGCCGCGCGAGCAAGGTGTCGCTATGGGTTCCGCCGTTTCCGCCCTTGCTGCCTTTTGTCATGCCGTTCCTTTTCCGGTCGCCCCTGGGACCGCTTTGCAAATTAGCCTACGGATTTACGTAGAAGTGCTGGTCCACGCGTGCCGCCAGAAACTCTAACAATTTTTCCTACGAATGGCATTCCGGTCAATGTTCCCACAGGGGATCATGTGTCTTGGCAAGCTGCATGGTCCCCGCTACCTGAATCTGTTACCAAAGTCTTAAATTGCACTGTGTCCTCTGTTTCCGCTCTTGTGCTGATGCCTCCGCTGGTGGTGCGCGCATTACGGACGGTAGGACACTAACGCATAGCAGAAGCGAGGGGATTCATGGACCCAGATTTGGTGCGTCAGCAGGAAGAAGCCGAAAGGGAGGCGTTGGCGAAAGCTGGACAAAGGCCGCCGGCGCCGATGCCAATAAGGCAGCCGGGATTCCCAAGCCGAGGGGCAGCTGTTAGCCCCAAAGCCCACGCCTCAGCCGCGTTTGACAGCGTGAAAGCAGTTCACGGAAAGCCGCGCGTTGCCGTCAGCGATGAGCCCCATTTTGTGACTTTCGGCCGGTTCATGTCCTACGGCGTCGCGGGCGCCATGCTTGGCGGCGGACTGGGAATTGCAGCGATGAATTACTTTCATTTGCCGATGCAGCACGCACAAGTCGCGCTTTTCGGCCCGGCAGGGCTTTTCGCAGCCATCTGTGCGATCGCCTCGTTCTTCACAGCACGCCCGCGGGCCTAATGGCGGAAGTCAATCCCAACACTTCCCCGCCGCGATCGGCAACCGCTTCGAGGTCTTGCCAACGTTCGTCACTTCGTGGGCCACGATCAAATGATGCTCCGTGTCAACGGCGACCTGGACGTTGTAGCCAACCACGCCGGAGGCCCGTCCGCTCGTCGCCAGCGAGCGGCGGTCGGGATCGGTGAGTGAGATCTGCTCATCCGAGAGGCAAGCATCCGCTTTTCTAAGGCCGCCAGCTTTGCCATTTCCTCCTCGATTTTCGCGATCTTCTCTTTGAGGTGCAGGGTCTTAAACGCCAGCGCCTCGACGGCTCCTTGCGGTCAGCGCTGTCGAGCTGAGTCAGATTGCAGGCCACGCTCTCCTCAAGCTGCTTCCGGCGCCGTTCCACCTTGCGCGTGAAGTTCTTGTCGCGGTTGTTCACCGCCTTGCACTTGTTGCCATCGATTGCAACGCTGGCTTTGGTTAGAAGCCCCAGCTTGCGGCACAGCTCCACATACCCGGCGGAAGGATTTTGATGCAACCGCGAAAACCGCCGTTCCGACTCAGTCCCGGCCGCAGGGCGTTCGGACGCAAAAGACACAAAGTAGACCTGACCGTGGAGTGCAGCCTCTTCGCCATCTTCGGCAGGAGCGATTTTGAGCTCCTTGCGGGCAAAAGCGATCTCTGCGGTTAGAGTGTCGGCGTGCAAAGGAGCATCGGGGTTTACCTCTGACGGAAAGATAAAATCTGTCTTGTTGGAGATCTTAAGCGCCTCGATAAACAGCGTTTTCGCTATATTCGGTAAGGGTACAACGTGGAGATCATCCTTATTCTTGTTTCTTGCATGCGGGATATGGAATGCGGGCTTGCTGCCCCGAGTGCAATAAGCTCGGACTTCTTCGCTGCGGCGATCTGGTTGCGGCGCTGTCCTAACAGGATTGCCAGGCGGATAACAATCCTGCAGCGCGGCTGGGTCATCGATCCCGGCTGCTCGCACCATTGCCAAAGCGCCCTAAGCTCCTCCCGTGTTAACAGTCTCGTTCTTCGCTTCCGGCTCGATCGTTTTCTAATGCGGTCCGCAGGATTGTGATGCACGCGATCCTCATCGCGGCCCCAGTTGTAGATTGATGAGATCAGAGCTGTGGTCCGGTCGCTTGAACCGGAGCTTCGCGCCCGTTATCAACGGCGGCTTTGATTTCCCGCCAGCGCGCATCGACATCCGAAAGACGGGAGTTCGTATCTCCGATCTTGATCTTTCGCCGAAGCCGGTGGCCATTATCGCGATAATCGTAATGGACGCGCCACACACGCCGGGGCTTGGTCGAGCGCCCGGCGGCCGGGGACACCTCAAGCACAAGATGCTGCATGACATTCCCGTGTGGACCTCAAGCGGTATTCCGTGCGTTTGCCGTCTTTCGCTTACGCGGTTTTGATAGATGTCTCGATAAAGGTCACGACCTGGTCGCTGTGTCTCATTCCTGTGTCCCATTGCTGGCCCAAAAATGTGGCGCATGGTGACATCTGGCGGCACTCTATGCAATACCCCGAATAAATATTTGAACAGCTATATCATACGTTTAGGTCTTCCTATCGGGAACGGCAAAGCCTTTCGCTCGGCCTCGCGCGCTACTATGTTGCTCCAACCAATCACGATCCGGATTCATGGCGAAGCTGCACACCTCAAAGCATTCCACACCTGACAGCGCTGTTGATAGGCTCGAAGAGTTGTACGCCAAAGCCGCCTCAGAGCTGGCGGCTGCCCTCGACCGTTATCTCGACACTCGCGTTCCGCCGTCTCCTGATGTACGCTCCAAGTTCCGTTATCCGCTCCTGCGGGCGATCTACCGCAACGAGAAGCGTTTACGGCCCCCAACGCTTCGCGCCTTCGCCAAGCTGCAGCGCCGGGGGGTGTATGAGACGACAGTTACACATCCTCGTGCTTTCCGCGGCTATTTGTTGGAACAGCTCGGTCCCCTTGTATCGGAGTATGGTGCGGATTTAGAGACCGGCGTAAGCGCTCAAGAAATTCCCTATCCCTATGTGATCGAGCGTACCGAAGAGATCACGGGTGCGAACGTCTCCGCAGGCGAGCTTGCCAGCCATTTCCCAACGCCCAGGCTTTCCGCTGTCGGTGACGAGGTCGTGGACGGCTTGTGGGAGCGCAAAGAGGGCGAACCATATCCGCTTGCGCTTTTTGATGCGGTCCGCACAGACTTCTCCTTGCGCAGGCTTGTCCACTACACCGGAAGCGACTGGCGTCATATTCAGCGATGGATCCTGCTTACCAACTATCACCGCTACGTGGATCAATTCTTGCGCTGGGGATCCGAACAGCTCAATTGCGAAGGCGCTTTCGATCGCCTCGTGTTGCCCGGCGATGTTGTCATTGGCCGCGAGCACTCGCCTGGCGAGGCAGAGGCGCTTGTAGCGAGCTCGCAGTGGCATCGCTACCAGATGCCCGCCTACCATTTAACGGGAGGTGGAGATGCCGGTGTAACGCTGATCAATATTGGGGTCGGCCCATCCAACGCAAAAAATATCACGGACCATCTGGCGGTCCTTCGCCCCAATTGCTGGCTCATGGTTGGCCATTGCGCGGGGCTTCGCGACAGCCAGGCAATTGGAGACTACGTGCTCGCCCACGCCTATCTCCGTCAAGATCGCATTCTCGATGATCTTATACCGCTCAGCGTACCAATTCCAGCCCTCGCGGAGGTGCAAGTAGCGCTCCAGAAAGCGGCCGCGGCAGTGACCGGCCACGACGGCGATGCGCTCAAACAACGGCTGCGCACGGGAACCGTTGTCACCAATGAGGACCGTAATTGGGAATTGCGCTTCAAGCAGGAAAGAAAGCGCATCAACCTTTCAAGGGCCGTTGCCGTTGACATGGAGAGCGGCACGATCGCAGCACAGGGATTTCGGCTGCGGGTCCCTTATGGAACTCTTCTCTGTGTTTCCGACAAGCCTCTGCACGGCGAGATCAAGCTCCCTGGGGCCGCTAGCAGCTTCTACGAGACGGCGATCGCCCAGCATTTGAAGATCGGGCTTGCCGCTCTCGACTTGCTTAAGGAGAGCCGTGATAGTCTACACTCGAGAAAGTTGCGGTCCTTTGACGAACCCCCTTTCCGTTGAAAAAGTTCTGTTGGGGGATCTACAGCATAAGCTGTCTAACCGTCCTTCCCTGGCAAAGCCAGCCCTCTTCTAGGGCGGATGGATCGGTAAGCTTGCCGTACTTCCGCGTTTGCTATCCCTTATCGTTCAATTGGTGGCTTTTCCAATAGGAGGATGCCGTAAGGGTTACGCGCAGCATTATGTCCTCAGACTCCTTCCTCGCATATGTAGGCAAAGGCTGGACAGAGACCGTGTCGACAAAGATAAAAGGAACATTGGTTTCCACTTCGAACAAGAATTGCTGCAATGACTCGATCCTCCCATCGAAGGTCAGCTCCGCAGTGATTCGCCGAAGCTGTTGAGGACTCGACTCGGCACTTACTTGAGCTTGTATGGAATGCACGGTGACTGTGCTGCCCGCCGCCACTTCCAAGAGCCGTTTTTGCAGGTCGCTTGCGGCAATCGTTTCCGTTGGTGCGGAGATTTCGGCGACTATTTCGTTCGCGGCAGTTTTTGAGGCCCCATTGATCGCACCAACCGTGTGCTCCCGCAACTGTTGGAGTTTTTGAAACTTCGTATCGAATTCCGCTTGCAGCTTTCCGTTTTCCGTTGAGAAAAACAACCGCGACAGGATCGCGAAAAAAAGAATGGCAACGTAGAGGCCCAGGGCTAGCTGAGGTTGCCTTTCAGGGGCCAATTTATTGGTCCTTGGTAGTATTGGGAATCACGCTCGTGTCGATGCTGAAATGATCCATTCCTTCCCCTTGCCGTGTGGTGGGTGCATAAAAAGTTGCATTTTTGAAATGGCCTGTGCCCTCCAATAGCGGGATGAGATCGGCCGCATGGGCAGACAACCCGGCTATACGCAGTTGTCCCGCGTCGAGGGTGAAGTCGGTAAGATAAGTTCGGGCAGGTAAAATCTTCGAAAGTTCTTCCAAAACGAGAACAGCAATCGCCGTTTCCCTTTTTTTCAGTTCAAGAACGCTAAGAGTCGTCTGCCGATCCGATCGCAGTTGCAAAACTGCTCGTCTTTCAGCGATGGTTTGGTCTAAGCCGTCGATATCGCTCCTCAAGCCAGCTTGCGTCAACAACCCGTTTCCGGCGACGGCGAAGGCAAGCAAAATAAGGCCAAGGACTGCATAGCGCGCGTTGGATCTGGCCCGTTCGAACCGGAGTTGGCTGTCCCGGCCCGAGAAAGCCGGAATGACCTTCGGAAGCTTCGCATTTTGTTCGCTTTCGCTAACAATGACAACCTCATTTGCACCGCAGGCCATTGCCACGTCCAGCGTTGCGGCCACCGCACCTCGTGGCGTCGCTAGCACATTCACCATCAGGCGCCCATCCGGACCCACGGCAATGTCTGCTGCAAAGAGAGTGTCCGCGGCGCGCCATGGAAATAGTGTTTCGATGCGATGCCGTACAACACTGTCGACATATGGCCGGCTTTCGGCCGGAAGTGGATCTAGCTGATTTTCAAGAATCGCGGTGTCCGGGACAACGATCTCTATCTGGCTTCCCTTGGTCTGTTCCAGAAGCTCAGCTTCCAGCGGGCCGACTTTGCCATCATGCACATCTATGGATGCAGTCGAGACCACCTTCCCGTGATTCAGACTGCGTAACAAAAGTTGGCCATCACTTGCGAGAAGCTGAAATCGCCGCGGGGCCCTCAACCACCGCTGAAAGCTTAGAAATATGGTCGCCAGGCCGTCAATCCACCAAGAAAATGCTTTCGGTATCATATGTTTGCATGGCGCCGTTACTGATCTGCTCCCAAGGTTCTATCTCAGTGATCATTCACATACAAGATACGGAAGGGCTCGCTGTCTTCCTTTACAATCGCTATGACCGCTCCACCACGGTAAGTACGGTCCGGCCGCGTGCGGCTGACGATCTCCAGCCTCCAGCCCAGGGCAGCCGCTTCCGTCACGCTTTTTTTGTCAGCACCGAGGATTGTCAAGGCAAGCTCGTGACTGGTGCCGGCGTCACGCGCTGCAACAAAGGCTTCGGCGGCGCTGGCGGTGACGCCGGGCAACGCCTTCAGAACGCCGATGGGTGCGATGAAAGGGTTTATCTCGTTTGAGCCGCTCGCAACGGTCACGAGCGGCAGAATCGCCGAAGTAACGTCATGCGTAAATCCGGGAATGGACGCGAGCTGCGCCGGATGTAAGAAGTAGCGCGTCCCGACCTTTTTTTGTGGAATTTCGCGGCCGTCGTCACTTGCTAACCCGTTTACGCGGGTGAGGGGATCCTTTGCGAAGGTGTTTGGCGAGGCAGCGGCGGACAGATTCTGCGATGCGGAGCCTCCACGCCAATCTTCGACGGCCCCGGCAAGTGCGGCTGCCTCCGCTTTATCGACGCCTACTGACACAAATAGACTGCTGAGCGTTGCAACGGAGGCTTTGTTAAGGTCGATGAATGCGCGCTCATTGGTGATATGGATGCTAATGTCTCTGTCAAGAAGCCTCGTGGTCACGCTGGCGCTTCGCATCGACTCTCCCAATTTGATTATTGCAGCTGCCCCAAGCTCGATGCCCGAGCGCAAATCTTCCTCAGACTGGGCTGCCATTTTCGCGGCACTCATCTCCACCGCAGCTGTGGAGACTGTTCGCGCCGCAACCAGTGCTAGGAAAGCTGCCAATGCAAGCAACGTCAGCACCAAAAGCAGTGCCGACCCACTATTGTTGCTGCAGTGGACGCTGCCTCTATGCCGCCCCGTCATGGACCTCCAGGGTTAAGAACGCCTAATTGCTTTAGTATATCGTTGTCCTGAGTGGAAGGTGGCATCGCCGGACAGCCTTGCAGATTGCCTGCCGCAAAACATGCCGCCGACATCGATGCAAATACCGGGATCTCGACCGAGAGTTTTCCAATGCTACCCTTCCCATCGTCGATATTAACCGCGATGCGGGTTGGGAAATCCGCCCGATTGCCCCATGTCAGTGCCTCCTTGCCATCGCGATCATAGTAACGGAGGAAATACTTATATGGACCGGACAGCAAAACGATAGGATCCCCAAAGGCCGTATAGGTTGAACCCACGATCGGGGCTCGCCTCCGGATAAGAGACCACCTATTTTTGTTGCTAGCAACTGTGATCGATAGCATCTCAAGACCATACGTCTTGCCATACACTTCCGCGGCCACGGGAAAGGACATCGAAGTCTCGGTGCCACGAAAGGTCAGTAAATCGTCCACTCTACCGTATCCGGTCCAAACAATGGCGTGCCGCAAATCGCTTCGAAGCTGCCGGAGTCCTCTCGACCACAGCTCAACGGTACCAGCAATTTCCGTACCTCGAGCCCAAGTTGCCAACATCTGGGTTACCAGTGGTGTAAAAGACACCATTAGAAGCATGGTGATGACGAGTGCCGCCATCACCTCGAGCAACGAGAACCCTGCGCTACTCTTGCTTCTCATCTGCGGCCCGCCGCCCTATCCTGTTTGTATTCACAACGTATTTGCGTCCTGAAGATGTTTTGATCTCTACGGCAATGCGATAGGCAGTCCATTTCTCCACTGCTTCATTATTCGTCAACGTCTGCTGGCTTTGAGCATGGCTCGCAGGTTCGATTCCTTTAGCGGCACCAGAATTCGCCTTCTCGTTCTGGACACTCGCACTGGATTGTAGGGTGGTGGTGGCGTAGAGGGCGGGGGCAATATCGAGACGCCAATTAAAGCCTTTGCTGCGTCCGTCAATTCGCCCAGGGTGCATCTTCTCAGGCTGTAAGTTCTCCAGCAGATTGTCGCTCAACACCATCATATCGATGAGTTCGCGGATCCTATTCGCATTGGTGCGAGTGTTGCCAACTGTGTGCGTCAGAGCTATGGAAACTAACGTCGCGACAACTAAGGCCGCAAGCACCTCAATGAGAGAAAATCCGGAGTTTTTCTCACTTCTTGGCATTGTCAACGACATCGATCATACCGGAGAGCCAGTTGACTCGAATGACAAAATTTGAGCCACCTCTTCCCAGAAAAAGACTCGCTCCGCAAGAACTGCCATCCGGAGCGAAGACGATCACAAAGTGACGATTGCCTTTTGCACATGATGATCCGGTTAGAAGCTCCATGGACAGGTCTTCCGGCACAGCGACCCAGCTGCCTGTGGATCCGGTAACGGTGCGCTGCCCAAGATCAATTTGAGTACCTTTAGCCGTGCCTTCGAGAGTGGCCGCGCTTCGGTCGGCGCGGAGCAAGTTTACGATGCTCAGAGCAGTCGCAGCCTGTTTGGTTTTCGAAGTCCCGCTTCCGGCGGCCGGCCAGACCACGGCAACAATGATCAGCAGCAGCGTGAGCGCCAAGGTCATGTCCAGTAGCATGAAGCCACCGCGCGCCCTCGCGCCCGCCATTATTTGTGCCAGCTCGTAATATCGGCTCCCGAACCCTCGCCTCCCTCGTGGCCGTCGGAACCATATGACAGGATATCAAAGGGTCCGTGCGTTCCTGGTGCCCGATAGACATAAGGATTACCCCAAGGATCCTTTGGAACGGAACCACCCTTCAGGTAAGGCCCATTCCAAAGCTCCACACCTTGAGGACGGCGCACAAGGGCAGTTAGACCCTCTTTGGAATTCGGATAACGGCCGGTCTCCATGAAAAAAAGGTCGAGAGAGTTATTAAAACTTTCAATTTGCAAGCGAGCGGCCTTTATTCGCGCGTCAGTTAGATAGTTAAGTACACGAGGCCCGACAATGCCCATGATCAATCCTATGATCACAAGGACAACAAGCATTTCGATAAGAGTGAAGCCAGCGCGGCTCCAGTGTACACGCTTTATGCGGTCAAAATCCGCAGCGCCTCCCGAGCGAATCCTAACGAGCATTCGATGCCTCACTTGCACACCCTAAATAGCGTTGGCATTTTTTGTGGCAGGGCCCAAGCTAAGTGCGAGGCTAATAATGCCCGTCGAACTCGGCACAATCGCTGGCGTTCCCTGGGGCGATCTTTAGGCATCGCCACTTATCTTTCACAGCAGGCTACGAACCTTAATAGGCAGGGTCAAGCTAAAATGGTGCGAGTGTTCGGCGTCCTTTCGCACCTAAAGTGCCCCTGCAGACGGGCCCTTGCGTTGCTTTATCTAAAAATGTGGGCCGGTTTCTTGAGATGCGTCCCCGCCAGTCGCTTGAGTGCAGGTTGATTCGCCTCTTTTTTCTGGCAAACGAGCTGCGCACTGTGTGGCGACATCGCGCTGCTCCATAAGATTTTAGGCGTTTTTTCGATGCTAAGGGTCTTCTGCGGTTCCGGCTCATCGGGCACTCTGCTCAGCCAAAGAGCCAAACTGACTGCGATCGCCACTACACAAACCAGGAATTGGAAGGTGCCAAAAGGCGCGGGGTTGCCCTTTGGACACCCTCGCAGCATGGCCCTTATTCCCGTCCACGCCGCAGATCATCACGCGTCCGCATTGCGGTGAATGCGTGGCAGCCAAGCCTCGCGTTTCCGGGAAGTTCAATGTACAGTCAGCCTAGTTGCCGGAACGCGTAGCGCAGAGTTATACAACTTCCAAACGGTGGTTGAAGATTTTGTGCGCACGCACTGCGCCAGACGTAATCGCGAAAACCACGCTCGTGAGGCCGAAGGGCCAGCGGCTCGAGGCATCAATAAGTCTCGCCGGATGCCCGCAGTTCCTCCGGAACTTGTTAGACTGGGATGCCCGCAGTCATCTCAAGGTAGCTCACCAGCTCTCCGCGGCTCCACTGGGCTACAGCAAGAACGCGATCATCCATAACGGAACTCTCGATCCGCGCCTTGCCCTCATCACCTTTAACTGTGGCGCAGTTAGCGCCTAAAGTTAAGTCCGTCCTAGAGGTTTAATGCTCGCATGCCTAGCTCGTTTTGCGCAGGACGGTATATCACGAGCTTGCCATCATTAGGCCTTTGAGCTGTCCCCGTCTGAGCTTGCCGTTCGGCGTTCGTGGAAGCGCAGGCACGAAGACATACTTTTTCGGCCGCTTGTAGGATGCGAGTGTGCGGCTGGCGAGGGAAGCAAGATCCGCCGCAAGTTCAGTATTGGCACCTTCGCGAGCCACGACGAATGCGGCGATAATGGAAACGCCATCGCGGATTGGGACCTCGGCGACCGCGGCCTCTGACACCGACGGATGTTTCGCCAACTCTTGTTCGACTTCGGCCGGCGAGACCCGGAAGCCGCCCGCATTTATGAGCTCGTTGTGGCGGCCGAGATGGGCGATGTATCCATCCTCGTCCATCACACCTGCATCGCCTCCGAAGAACCAGTCGCCACGGAACATTTCCGCTTCTTCCGCGGGCCTTCGCCAGTATCCGATCATCAGGCCCGGATCGCTCCGATGGACGGCGATGAGGCCTTCTGTGCCTGCTTCCAGGGGCTGGGCCAAGCCCTCTTCTGGCATAATGGCGACACAGCGGCCTGGCTGCGGACGGCCGATTTTCTCAGGCTTCGGCGGGGTTGACGGAGAGCTTGAGACATACGTCGATAGCTCGCTCTGACCTAGTGCTTCATAGAGAGGTGTTCCCGATCTCGCCTGCCATTCTGCAAGGACAGCCGCAGGCAGCATTTCCCCCGCTATGAGCCCATGGCGAAGCCGGGGGAAGTCTCCGGGCTGCCGCAAATCGCCATACTTCATCATTTGACGATAGACCCCGGGCACCGCGGCGAAAATCGAGACCTCATGCTCTTTCATAAGCCGCGGCCAAATTGCTGGGTTTTTTTCTCCGGTGTATACGATGGCGGTTGCGCCATTGGCCCAAGGATCGCAGAGGCCGGTACCGAGCGTATAGGTCCAATTGAAACTACCGGCATGCAAGAGACGATCGGCAGGCGTGATCCCGTACCAGCCTTGATACATTGGCCGCCGGCCCCAGGCACTCCGATGCGCATGCAGAACGCCTTTGGGGGCGGCAGTCGTACCAGAGGTATAGATCAAGAAAGCGGGGTCACACGCGGCGGTTTCTTCAAAATCTGCGGCAGGCCCATCCCCGATTGCGCGATCAAAGGCACCCTGGGGAATGATGGTAAGGCCTTCGAGAGAGCCATGCGGCAGTCCATCGTCCAACAGGATAGCCGCCGCTTCGCTATCGCTGAGCAGGAAATCGAGTTCGCGCGCAGTTAATTCCGGGGATATTGGAATAGGAACGAGCCCGGCGCCGGCGGCGCCGAAAAAGGCGATAGCATAAGAAGTGCAGTTCTTTAGCCGGATGGCGAGGCGGCTGCCTCTTTCTAGTTTGTAGGTCGAGCGAAAGGCGTAGGCTGCGCGCCGGACTGCTTGCTCCAATCCTCGGTAAGTCAACGTTTCGGTGGCTCCTCCTACGGCATCGTGAACGACGATCAATGCCGGTTTCGATGCGGCCGCGTTCCCTGCTCGAAGGCAATATCGAGCCATATTGAAGGCCGCCGGAGGCAAATCGCCGCTATACCCGGCTCTGCTGATTCCCACCGCTATCCTCCCGAGCGCCGGAACGAGGCACTGCGGGAATCGCCTGCCCACCAGGTCTCAAGCCTTGCGCCGTAAAGCGTCGAACCTGGTGGCTGGCGCAGATGCGACCATGCGGCAATCCATTGTTTCGGCGCATGGTAGAGCGGAATGACATAGCGGCCCGAAAGGAGGATGCGGTCGAGCGCACGAACGGCTGAGACGAAGTCCGCCCTCGTGTTCGCGGACAGCATTGCTGCGATCATCGCGTCCGCGCCCTCGATTTTGACACCAGCGTAATTGAAACTTCCTTCCTCCGCCGCCGCGTCCCCTGACCAGCGGAAGCTCTGCTCATTACCCGGGGAAAGCGATGAAGCCCAGGTCACCTCCATCATGTCGAAGTCGAAAGATGTGCTGCGGCGCTGAAACTGTGCGGAATCAATGAGACGAACCTGAGCTTGGATCCCAATCCGGCGAAGCTCTGCGGCGAATGTCAGCATCAGCCGCTCCTGTTCGAGCGTGTTGCAGATTATCTCGAACGTGAACGGGCGGCCATCCGCCTTGCTGGTCATAACCCCGTCTTTGAGCTCATACCCAGCTT
>JBAUNL010000751.1:0-7891 GCA_049579205.1 Rhodomicrobium sp.
CCACAACCACTCTCTGGCCCCGCGCCGTCACGTAAAGCGCTCGGGCGATGCCATCGGTACCCTTCATGCGGATTTCCCAAAGCGGCCCCTGAAGGTGTTCGACATGCGGCTTGCCTACCTTCTCCAAGCCAAGCGTCTCGATTAGACCCGCGATACGGGTGAAACGCGCCCTCATGTCAGCGGGCAGCGCCTCAAGCTCCGCATCGACGGCGGCGTTTAGGGTTTCGACGGTCCAAGCCATATGTAGCAAATTTGCTACCGTCCGGCAATGCACGGCGCAAGCACAAAGTCAAAATTCCCGATGAGGCCTAAGTGCAGCAGTGCGGCTTTATTGCAGCACCCTCGATTTTTTGGCTGACGGATATCCTTAGCCTTGTTGCGCTCCGGCCGGTTCTGTAGCCCATGCCGCACGTGCGCGCGCTAGAGGTGCGTACTAGTGTGCGGACTTGTTGCCGGGGCGTGAGTTTGGCTTTGAAACAGAAGGGCTCTGTCGCATGGATTTCATCACTGCTGAAGACTACGCGACAGTTTTCGCGTTCGTTGCCGCGCTCGCAGCCGGTGTCATGCTCATACTCGAAACGAAGGCGCGTTGGCCCTATTGCCTCGCAGCGGCATTGTTCGGCGCCGGCATCGGTGCCTACTTTGGGATCCATGCCATTGTCACTGGGCGCGTCGCTCATCTTCCGCTATGGGTGCTACAGACGGACCTCGTTAAGACTTGGAGTTTTACGCCAGATAAGGTCATGAGACCGGAAGACTTCGAAGATTGTGTTGATTATAGGGCGGGTGGCATAACACGTGAAATCGGGAGACTGACGATCTGCCCTGAGGATTTCCATTAGCCTTGAGTGTTGTGAGGGATGGCGAACGAGGCAGCAGCCGGAATTGAGATCGAGGCGCTTGAAAGAGAAGTCGTGGCGGGGCGAGCTGAAGTCCTGAAGGAGCTGCGGGCGAAATATAAAAAACCCGTTGAAACAATCAGCCGGTCTAGGTCAAGCGGATGTCGAGGTGTAAGACGGCCCGCAAGCCTGCTTTTGTGCAGAGGGTGGAGATAGTGCAATGATAATAGCAATATGTGCGGTTTGCGTCAGCATGAAGATCGGTTCCTTCGTTTGCTGTAGTTCCTGCGGAGTCACACCCTCTTCTGAAAGGCAGATAGCCTAGTCGTTGGTTCTTTCAGATCATTATTTTGTTCATGAAGTGCTGAAGCAGATTTCAGAGGATATGAAGGGTGGAATAGCGCACCCTACATTGCCGAAGGGGCAGGAAGACGTGTTCCTTGCGGCGGCCAGAGAATATTTGGCCGGCCCTGAAGGTGCATTATTGAGGGGACAGCCACCAAAAACGTAGGGACTCCACGCCGCTATCACGTGGCAATTCAAACTCACGATAATGCGGATTTACGTGAGCTACGGTAAGGTCGAAAACAGCCGCCCTGAAGCTCATAACGCGCGCGCGTTGAAGCTGCCCGGAAACTGGTGCGCGCGAAAAAGGCGTGCCTGCGCTTATGGACTTTCGAGTTCGTCCTGTAGCTTCATGAAGCGCTCGAGGAGTTCGGGATCGTGCGCGTCGAGCCGGTTCTCGAAGGCGTCGTAAAAGCGAATTGCTTGCTGTTTGGCGGTCTGCGGCTTTCGGAGATATAGGTCGAACCAAGTTTTGAAACCCGAGGCAAGCTTGTCTTCGGCAGCCAGATCAGCTAGGGGTTCAAGTTCCTTAGCATGTTCGACTTTTAGGCTTTCGAGATCGGAGCCGAGAACGTCTTCTGCTAGGCTCTGCTCCAGCTGGCTGGCCCCCCTGAGTATTTGCGCCTGCTGTTGCGGGTCCTTCGCGTCCGCCGCCATCGACCGGAGCGCTGCGGCTGCGCTCCGCCGCTGCAGCCCCGTGGAGCGGGGCGCTTCAAGCTGGGTGGACATTCCGGCCTTCTCCGGCTCGTGCCGGTCCCGTGGCATTTCCCGCGTGGCCGTCGCTGTTAGGTCCTCACCCTTGGCAATACCGTCTTCGAAAATCAGGCCAGGCATTCCGATTAGACTTCGATAAAATCTCTCTTCGCTTTGCAGTTGCGATAGCTGCTTTGCCTTTTCTTTGTACCATTTTGACGCGTCCAGGACCGCCCTCTCGCTGTAAGATATGGAGAAAAACCATCCCCTCCTTCCCATCGCTTTTTGGTGGCTCCAAAGATAAGCGGCGACGTCATCCTTGCTGCCGTAAAGGCGGTAGAAATACGATGATACAGTCGTTAGGATAGAAATGGCCCTCTGGGCGTTATTTTCGCCCTTTGCCTCTGCCCAAAGTTTGGATGTCATCAGCCCTGCTAAATTCGCCGCTTTCACAAAGCCCAAATCAGAACGAAACAAATTCGCGAGTATCGCTTTTACCTGTCCTTTATCTGCGGGCATCGTTTCTCTCCGCCTTTGCAAGAGCAGTGCCGCTTAGGCTAGTTGTTGATGGCCTTCCCCAACTTGAGCCCAAGCTGCGCGGTAGAGATTAAAAGGTATTCAGAAAAAGGATGGCATGCCAACCCAGAACGTGCGCGTTAACGCTGATGAAAATTCAGGACCGCTTGCGCCTTTGCCGCCTCCGGCCGCGATCGAACCGCGAGAGCGCCTTGCGGCATTAATCCGAGCACGTCTTGCGCGCCGAGCGTTTCCGCTCCATCAGCTTGCGGCACCTCATCCGGCAAAGGCTCCCAGCGGGCAATCCTGATCTTCAGCGAAGAAACGCGGCCCCGAGATCGAACAGCTTCAGCCCGGCAAGGGTCCGAACACTGGCGCGAGGCGAAATGACGATGAACGCCGGGTGGTCATGGAGATCGAAGCGCGGCTTGAGATTTAGCATCGCGATGGTGCCCTTTTTTATGGCGCAAAGAAATTACGCCATAGCGTGACATGCGCTCTATTCGGAAGGGCCTCAGCTTGCCTGTTCTCAGGGGCGAGAACCCTCTGTTTTTGACCTGTTCTTACAGCGTGGCGTCGACCGCCTTTTGCACAGCTCGCCAGCGCCGGTATCCTTCGCGAGCGGCAGCAATTGAGCGGGCCTTTCTTTCCGGTGTCTTCGGTCCAGTGCTCATGCCGCCATGAAACCTACATCGCCCGCCTTTTCCAAGTCCGCGGGCTCGGCATGGAGCTCCTTTTCTAGTTTGCGCATTGCAGCGCGTTTCGGCATCGGCTCGCAACGCCGCTTCCCGCCAAGTCTTGCAAATGCCCAAGCGAACAAGCGCCTTCGCCCTTCCTTCGATCATTTCGCGAACTTTCCGCCTCATCTGCCTGAACCCAATTCACGTGCGCGCGTAATGGTGCCCAAGCCGAAGAAATGTTCGCAGCCGAGAACGACGGGGAAAGCAGGCCATTTTTGAGCATGCTTGCCTCTGAGTGCGATCGGAAGGCGAGTAATCCTTTCGATCCTTGGCGGGCGGCAGCCGGCGTCCCTAGCGAAAAACTTGACGCCGAAGCTGCAATTGCAGCCTGCACGCAGGAGATTGGTAAGACTAGCGGGGAAGCCCGGTTCTACTATTTGAGGGGGCGTGCGGAAGGAAAAGCGGAAGAGGCGGCATCACAAGCGAATAATGAGGAGTTGGTTAAAAGCCTGCGCGATGCGAAGCTTTCAGATCTGAAAACCGCGGCCGAAAGAGGTTATGTATTCGCTCTCCACGACCTTGCTCCGGAAGAAGAAGACCGAGCAAAGACGGCCGTGTTCTATTTTGAAAGCTTCAATCGCGTTGTAGCCTGCTGTGCCGCGCGCGCGATTGCCGGTCTTTTCACTAACCCTGGCTTGGATCAGCAGCAGGTAAACCGCGTCGCGAGCGCGCTTCTTGGCTGGGCTGCAGCTCTCGGCGATCCAAACGCGAATCGCGATCTTGCCAGGCTCTACCTAAAGAGAACCATTGCCCCGCCTTCTGGCAAGGCACCCGAGCAGGGCGCTTACTACCATCTCAAAATCGCGGAAAGACTTTTCGTGGAAGAAAAGAACACCGACACCACCAACGCCGCGCGAAACGAAGCGAACAGCTTGGCTGCAAAAATGCCAGCTTTTCAAGTGGTAGCGGCAAATGACGAGATAGGACGATGGACGAAAAAAGCCATAGATGCCCAGCCGCCCTGGCTGACCGTAGAGGCGCAAAGGTGAGCGCGGATTGAGATAATTGCTACAGCTGCGGCATTCTCAAGTTTTCAGTGCCAAAAGGTCCGCTTATGGAGGCCGGGACTGACCTAAGCGATTCTTCCACCGCCCACTCGTCGAGTAGACCAAGTTTGCGGCCCTGAAACCGCGTCCGCTTCCCCATCGCGAGCGGACAGGATCATCGTTTTCGTCACAGTCCGCTATCGTGATGGGTTTCAGATGGCGGCCGCATGCAGGCGCGCAGTTTTCCCCCTCCCGGCCGGCGTCTGAAAGCCCCCGAAGAACGAAACCGCGGGCAGCGTCTGTCACTATGGAGATTGGACTTGGAGGGCAGCCACAGCTGTCACTGGCGCAGGCGCTTTTTGATAGAGGTGGACCCACTTCAAAGCATTGCCGGGACGTTTGGTGAAGAAGAATAGACCGGAAAGGCCAGTTTCACACTCACGCCGGCGGTTGGTTGTCTTCGAAAGTAAAGTCTGGGCATCAGCGCTGGGTCCGGTGATAAGACGGGGCGGCATTGTCCGGTCCGGAGGCAGGCCGCAGCTCATGACGTGTCAATCCGGTTTATGTTGAAAGGCGGAGCCCGATAGCCGGGCCACATCCCCGGCTCGATGATCTCGATGACAATCATGCGTCCGCCACAGCATGGGCACGGAGGCAAGACCGGCGTATCCTCCACCGGGGCTACCGGCTCGGGCGCTGTGCTCTTCTCCTCCGGCGGCGGAAGCTGTCCCAGCAGCTCGCGCAAGCGCGCGATGTTGGCGGCGCGGCCGGTATTGGCGAAGAGCCCGTAATGGCGGATGCGGTGAAAGCCCTTCGGCAGGATATGAAGCAGGAAGCGGCGGATGAACTCGTCCGTTGAAAGCGTCATGATCTTGCGCTGAGCAAGGCCGTCCGCGCGATAGTCCTTATAATGGAAGGTGACGCCACGCCCGTCATGGGCGATGAGCCTCGTATTCGAGATAGCGACTCGGTGGGTATAGCGCGACAGATAAGCAAGCACGGCCTTCGGCCCCGCGAAGGGCCGCTTGGCATAGACGAACCAGTTCTTCCAGCGCAGCGGTTTGAGCAGCGCGGCAAACGCATTCCCAATTGCGAGTTTGGCAAGGCTTCCCTGCAAGGTGAGGCGCCCTTGATCATAGGCCGCCGCAAGCTTCTCAAGCATCAAGCGCCGGAACAGCCGCGACAGCACGCGGACCGGCAGGAAGAAGCGGCGGCGGCAGGTGACGAAGCGTTCGCCGTCAAGCGACAGTCCGCCGCCCGGCACGATCATGTGCACATGCGGATGGTGGGTGAGCGCCGAGCCCCAGCTGTGCAGCACCGCCGTCATGCCCATCCTTGCGCCGAGATGCTTGGGATCGGCCGCGATGGTGAGCATGGCCTCGGATGCGGCTTTGAACAGGAGACCGTAGACGGTGGCCTTGTTCTGCCAGGCGATGGCGCCGATCGCAGACGGCAGTGTGAACACCACATGATAATAGGGCAGAGGAAGAAGCTCGGCCTCGCGCTCGGCAAGCCATTGGCGCGCTGCCGCTCCTTGGCACTTCGGGCAATGCCGGTTGCCGCAGGAGTTGTAGGCGATGACGGTATGGGCGCAGTCCTCGCAAGCCGCAACATGGCCGCCAAGCGCTGCGGTGCGGCAGGCTTCGATGGCAGCCATCGCCTTCAACTGCCCGAGGCTCAGATGCCCAGCGTTGGCCTTGCGCCAGGCAGCCCCGTGGCCGCGGAAAATGTCCGCAACCTCAAGCGCGGGACGCGCCATGGCCAGAAGCGATTAGGCTTCCGGCTTCCTCTTTTCGATCAGGGAAAGCTGGTCTAAGGGACTCATCACCTTGCGGATCGTGGTCGTGGCCACGCGTGTGTAGAGCGCAGTCGTGTTGAGCTTGGCGTGTCCGAGCAACACCTGGATGACCCGGATATCGATGTCCTGCTCCAGAAGATGGGTGGCAAAGCTGTGGCGCAGCGTGTGCATGGAGACGCGCTTATCGATCTCAGCCAGCTGAGCCGCCGCATGGCAGGCGCGATTGAGCTGGCGCGTAGTCAGCGGATTGACCGGGTTCTGCCCGGGAAACAGCCATGCTTTCGGCTTGCCGATGCGGTACCACTCGCGCAAAATATCGAGCAGCATCGGGGAGAGCATGGCAAAGCGGTCCTTGCGTCCCTTGCCCTGTTCGACCCTCAGCACCATGCGGCCGCTATATCGGACACCTTGAGCGACAGCACCTCGGAGGCCCTGAGTCCGGCGCCATAGGCGACGCTCAGCGCCGCTTTATACTTGGCGCCAGGAGCGGCATCGAGCAGGCGCGCAACTTCTTCTTGGGTAAGGACGGTAGGTAGCCTTGGGGATTCGTAGACGTGGAACAAGCACTTCAGCAGGTCTACCCTGTCGAGCGTGGTTCCAAAGAAGAACCGCAACGCCGTCATGTACGCGTTCACGCTGGAGGCGCCAAGCGGGCTCTCCACCAAATGAAGGCGATACAGCCGAAGGTCTTCCGGCGTTGCTGTCTCCGGAGGCCGGCCGATAAAGACGGCGAGGCTCTTGACGCCGCGGATATAGTTCTTCTGGGTACCCTCTCCGATGTGCCGGGCGGTCATGTCCTCGATCATGCGCTGACGAAGCGGGCTGATACGCATACGCAACTCCTCTTAAGAATGAGACTGACGCCTCATTCTCAATCGGAGCTTCAAGCTTGCGATCACGGTTCAGAATGGAGTGCCGCGGATGAGGCAGCGGCTACCGCGAGAGCGGTTTCGTTTCTCGGCCTAAAACGCCAGTCGGGATACAATCTTCGTCTCAGCGGCCTAGGCGGAGCGCGGAATACTATGAGCATTTTGCTCGTCGGGTTGAGGCCATTTCTGTAGAGCGGCCTCGCCTAGCTCTGAGAGAGTATAGACGCCGCGGCCGGTGCGCTTAAACCAGCCATAGACGTTACGATGCAGAATTTTTGGCGCGTCCGGAATCGAGGGCTTCAAATCCCGCGGGCGCTGAAGACCACCTCGGACCTTGGCCGCGCAGGCCAAGGCCTCCTGGCGGTAGGCCGTCATGATGGGAGCGCGAGCGCCGCCACCGGGCATGGGATCGCCGCGCCTTTTGCGGTGCTCCTCGACGATGCGCGAGCGGCGCCGATGATTGCGACGCGGCATCGCTCCTTCGGGACTGGCGATAATGTTTACGGTGCCAGCCTCGGATACCACCAGCAAGCCAAACCCCAGCCGTCGGCAAAGCTTGCGAACACGCGCATCACGTTCGCGTCCGCTTCGACGCGATGTTCTCACAGCCAGCCAGACTTCATCGCAAACATCCGCCCGGTCGATGCCTTGAAGGACGAGATCGAGATTAAAGGTAAGTTTCAGTTCGCCAATCACGACAACGGGCGGGCTGCCCTCGGCAAGGCCGACAAGGTCGCACCCGCCAATCTCCCCTTTGACATGGAAGCCGAGACTTTCCAGGAACTGTTTGACCGGCGCATAGAGGCTCGTTTCCATTGCGGTATCAAAGCTGAATTGGTTAGCTTCGCACACCCTTTGAGTGTTCGGCTACGGTTGCAAGCTGAAATTATGGGAGATCCAGACTCCCGCTTCTCCGCAAAAACGCCCAACAGGCGGTGGTCGAGGTGGAAGAGCTGATGTTCCGGGGGCATCCGGATATCGTAGACGCCGACCTTGCCGACTACTTCGGAAGTATTCCGCATGCCGATCTACTAAAATCGGTGGCGCGCCGGATCGTTGACCGGCGCGTGCTGCATCTCATCAAGATGTGGCTGGAATGCCCCGT
>JBAUNL010000752.1:0-6974 GCA_049579205.1 Rhodomicrobium sp.
TTGGTGGGGTTGGGGAACCTCCTTGGAAAGCCTGGAAGATCCGCGCGTCGCTCCGGTGGATCAGTCTGGCCGTACTCCGTGGCAGACATCAACCGATGGGCCGGCTTATACCCAAAAACTGCCTCAGGTCCCGTAAAGTCTGTTGGGGTTTCCTCCTTCCCATGGGAGGACGATGGGTTATGCGCGCCTCCTACGCGCTCTTCCTCAGGGAGAGGGGGGCGTCACTTCAGCCGTGGCCAGACAGACTTTTTCCTTTACCGTTGTCGAAAACTGCCGCGCCCGCACGCCGCCGCAAATCTATCGAATAAACCTTGCGTTATGCATGCTGGCCTCGCCGAGATGCATGGTGGCTCACTCTTCAATCGAAGGGGATTCGGATCGTTAAAGGCTGACTGCCCTAAAAACACCGATCAGCTGCCCGCCGATCATATGTCCGGATCGCGTTTCCCGTTTAGGCCTATCTCTTGGCGGCGAACGCCATCCGGCTTGGGCCGGCACGTCAGCACGTTTGGATGGCGCCTTCATGCAGTCGTCCGCGAAACCTACTCAGAACCGGGAATTCCTCGAGCTTCAAGACTGCCGCTTCATTGTACTGATATCGGACCCAGAGTGGACGAAGAGGGCATTGAAACAGGGCTAAATCCAAATGGCCGCTTTCGCACACCAATTGCGGACCAACTCAGGATGGACTGTGGACGGCGGGGGTGGGCCAAGAACAGAATGAGCTAATGCAGTCCTTACTCATTGCCGTGCCCCGGCGGCGGCAGAACCTCTTCCTGCTTAACCCAGGCCACAGTTAATTCCCAGCCAACCGCCAAGATGATGGGGCCAATAAACAGTCCGATAATGCCATATGCGATGGCACCGCCCAGCACACCGATGAAGATGACGATCATAGGGGTCCGCAAACCATGTGCCATCACAATCGGGCTCAAAACATTGTTCATAAGCGCGACAGGGATCAGATAGGCTGTGAGTGCCAGGGCTATCT
Source organism: Rhodomicrobium sp. (assembly GCA_049579205.1). Lineage (GTDB taxonomy): Bacteria > Pseudomonadota > Alphaproteobacteria > Rhizobiales > Rhodomicrobiaceae > Rhodomicrobium. The sequence continues at coordinate 992 of JBAUNL010000752.1, forward strand.
GAGGCTCCAGGGCAAACCATCCCCAAATTATAACGGGCACAAGCACAAGGCCTGGAAATTGCAAGATCCCAAACACAAGGACCGCGAGCGCAAGCAGTCCGGCCGCTGGAACGCCGGATGCCACAAAGCCGGCGCCCGAGAGAATGGCCTGGAGCAGGGATATCCCCACCACGCCTTGCGAGACGTTTCGGACGGTGGTGCCTGCCAACCGAATATATTCCTGGCCATGTTCGGGCAGAAGACGGCGGCTCAGCTTGCGCGCCCCACTCAGCAATTGAGGCGCGGGGCAGAACAGGAAACCTGCCGCGATCAAAGATAGCAAAAATGAAGGAATGCCCGTGGCAGCACTCTGTGCCATATTTCGCGCCAGCGTTCTGAGCGGCGCCAGATAGGGAAGTGCCTCCATCATCGCGCTTTTTAAATTTGTGGAGCCAAGAACCCAAATGCGATGAAGAGGCTCACCGATAAGAGGCCAGGTTCGGACAGCATCAGGGGGAGGAGGGATTGTTATGGCGCCCGAATTCATCCGCTCGGAGAAGGAAGCAAGGCTCTCCGTCATATTGATACCCAGCCATACAACGGGGCCGGTAAAGACAATAAGGCTAAACAAGGTGAGGGTGGCCGCTGCGATTCTCGGCCGGCCACCAAGCCGGCGAGACATCCAGTTGAAGGCTGGATATAAAGTGACTGTAAGGATCAGTGCCCACAATAAGATAGTTAGAAAAGGTCGAACGAGAACGAACGACCAGTACGCGAGCAACCCCAGCAGTGAAAGTTTGACGATCCGCTCAAAGAAGAAATCGGGCGGGTTGGGCGCCGTGGGCTGATTGTCATCACTGAGTTGTTGACCGTCTCGAATCTCTCCCATCCTTCGTTACGGCTGCTTCGGTTAATCGATGATGTGGTAACCGCCGTCGATGTAGAGGATGTCCCCTGTGATAAGCCGCGCCGCGTCATGGGCCAGGAAAGCGGTGGCAAGACCAACATCCATAACACTGACTAGGCTTCGTGTAGGCGCCTTTTCTTGCGCTTTATGCAACAGCTCATCAAATTCCGGGATTCCGGACGCGGCCCGCGTGGCAAGCGGACCCGGGGAAATGGCGTGAACTCGGATCCCCTTCGGCCCAACCTCCGCTGCGATGTAGCGAACGGCGCTTTCGAGAGCAGCCTTGGCAACGCCCATGATGTTGTAGTTTTCGACCACCATTTGGCTGCCGTAATACGTCATGGTGAAGAGCGTGCCGCCCTTCTTCATGAGCGGTTCCGCGAGATGCGCCATGCGAATGAAGGACCAAACGGACACCTCCATCGTCGTCAGGAATCCATCCTCGGGCGCATCGATCACCCGGCCGCATAAAGTATCCTTCGGCGAGAAGGCGAGCGAATGGATCACAAAATCGAGTTCGCCCCACTCCTCACCGATGCGATGGAAAACCGCCTCCATCTCGCCACGCTTACTCACATCGAGCGGCATCACGATCGGCGCCTCGACCTCCTGTGCCAGCGGCTCGACATATTTGCGAGCCTTCTCGTTCAGATAGGTTATGGCAAGCTCCGCCCCCAAGGCGCGAAACGCGGCCGCGCAGCCCCAGGCGATGGAGTTCTCATTAGCGATGCCCGCGATCAGCCCTCGCTTGCCTTCGAGGAGCTTCGCTTTGAATGTTGGGATCATGGTCTGTCTTTTCTTGGTCTGAAATGGCGCCAAATTGTTACTCAAGGATCGCATTCATCTGAGTGGCCTGCTTGGCAGCAGGTGAAGATATCAACGCGAGCGTATGCCGCGCGATCATTAGTTCTTCATTGGTGGGGATGGCGAAGAGCATGATGTTGCTGTCAGTTGTTGAAATCACCTGATCCGCTACCTCATTGCGTGCCGGGTCAAGCATGGAGCCGAGCCACTTGAGTCCAATGGAAACTTTGGAACGGACAAGCGCCGAATTCTCGCCAATGCCCGCCGTAAAAACAAAAGCGTCGAGACCACCCAGTGCCGAAGCCAGCATTCCAGTGGAGAGTAAAATCCGGTACACGAAGTAATCGATAGCAAAGGCAGCTCGCGGTTCACGGCTACTTTCCAATTCGCGCATATCGTTGCTGAGGCCGGAAAGTCCCTTGAGCCCGCATTCGTTATAAAGATAATTCTGAAGGCTGCTTGCGCTCATGCTTTTCTTTTCGAGCAGGTAGAGCAGCACTCCCGGATCGATCTGTCCGCAGCGCGTTCCCATGGGAAGTCCGTCGAGCGCAGTGAATCCCATCGTGCTCTCGACACTTCTCCCATCTTTGAGCGCACACATGGAAGCACCGTTCCCGAGATGAGCGACGATAACCCGGCCCTTTGCGATGTCTGGGGCCACTTCCGCCAGGCGTCCCGCAATGTATTCGTAGGACAAACCGTGGAATCCATAGCGGCGGACACCCTCCGCATAAAGCTGAGCCGGAAGCGCGTAATGATCAGCAAGCGGGCTGTGAGTGCGATGGAAGGCGGTGTCGAAGCAGGCAATTTGAGGAAGGTCAGGCCGTTTCTTTAGAAGCGAGCGGATGGGTGCGAGGTTGTGCGGCTGGTGCAGGGGCGCTAACGGGATATATTTTTCAAGGCGGCCTAGAACGCTTTGGTCGATCAGAACAGGCCTGTCGAATTCTGGTCCACCATGCACGACACGGTGCCCGACCGCGATCGGGTCAATTCGAAGGTCCTCGGCCATCCAAGCCCCCAGGATATGAAGGGCGGAAGCAACGTCCGGCATTGCCTGGGTGGAGTATTTGCGGTCGATAAGAGTTTCGCCATTCGCATCCTTAGCCGATAGCACAGGTTTCGTACCTATGCCGTCGACTTTTCCTTTAACCTTCGGCTCAAGCCCTCCAGCCTTCGCAATATCGAAGACCTGAAACTTGACACTCGACGATCCCGCGTTTGCGACCAGAATGGTGTCCATGCCATCACGCCGCTGGCAAAGCCACTTGCTGCCGTCTGTCATGCGCGTAAAGAGCGGCGACCGCGCATGACGCCATGCGGGCCCTGACCGAGTCAGCTCGCGACGTCAGGATTATGGGAACTCTTGCGCCAAGAACGACGCCGGCAGCGTCTGCCTTAAGCAGGAAGGTCAAATTCTTTGCCAGCATGTTGCCCGCTTCGAGATCGGGAACGACAAGGATTTGGGCGCGGCCGGCGACGGGGGACTTGATGCCTTTGATTTCTGCTGCTTCCGGATCAATTGCATTATCAAAGGCAAGCGGCCCGTCCACGATCCCTCCGGTGATCTGACCGCGATCAGCCATTTTGCAGAGAGCGGCGGCGTCAATCGCGCCACGTAAGGACGATTCATCGCAGGGGTACACGACGATCGTTTTCGGCGATGGTACCTCCTTCGCTCGTGCGATCAGCTTTTCATACTTTGCGTGAGGGGGCCTCTCACAACTCTTTAATTCGGCTGTGTCCATCAGATCAACTTCCTCCACCGCGAACGCGATCACTCATGCCGAGATGCGTCCTTCTTTCGATCTTGCGAGGCTGCGCGGGTCTTCGCTGGGTTCCGCCCTGACTTCCATCACAGCCAGCGGACCAGAGAGTCCGAACAGTTGCTGAATTCTGCCCAGCCGCTTCGCTGCATCTCCAGTTATGGGTTCGCTTGCCTCAAGAACATCCCTGATTGCTGAGAAGGCTTTCTCACGCTGCCTTATGTCTTGCGGCAGGAGGGCTGGGATGGCTTGGATCGTGGCCTCCGGGTCAAGCATCAATATGTAGAACTGCTCACGCGCCATGGCCTTGAATTGAGCAAGCGTCAGTCTTGATTTCCTGTCGGCAAGTCGGATTTTCCGAAGCGCGTTCACGCCGCGTTCGTCAACCCGTCCCCTGGAAGTGCCTGCATAGAGAAGCCCGCGGATGGTGGCTTCCTGAAGCCCGCCCTGACCGATCCGCGATTGCAGTTCTTCGACGCGGTGCTGTATAAGCGTGCGATGCACCGTGGATTTGGGTGCTTTTCGCAGCGGCCGGTTTGACGCGGGATTGATCGCTGCCGCCGCCTGAAGGGCCGGCGAGCCGTAAAGGGTGAGAAAGATGGATTCCAGAAGATGATCGCGCATATCGCCCCACATTTCGAGGGCGGTGGTGATTTGCTTTGACGCGGTCTCCTGAGCCGCGAGGAAGAGATTATCTGGGGTAACGGGCTTTCGGTTCTGGCGGGCTTCCGCGGCCATAGCCGTTATTGCCGGTGCGACGGGATTTTCATCACTAAGCAGCTCATACTGGAGGCGCAAGGGATGGAGCTTGCGCATCCATTCTGCGACCGCGGGGGATGCCCAGGCGCGGACCCAGGGTTGAGCGAAGGTCCGGTAGAGCGCGAGATTAGCGGCGGAGATCTGGGCGACAGCCGCAAAGAGGCGCTCATCCTGAGGTTCATGACCGCCTAAGGCTCGAATATCGTCCAGCGTTCGCTCCTCGCACCGCATCACCCAGTCGCCGCTGACAAGGCCGGCATTGGCCGTGTCTTTGGATTTGCGTTCGAAGCGCGCCTCGTAAAGCCCAGGAGGCAGAACGTCGATCAGATCGATGTTGCTGGAGAACTCAGCGTGCTCTTTCCTTGCCACTCCGCCCGACACGAAGATGCCGAGATGGCCTGCTGTTTCATGGATGGTGTAAACAATCGTCTGTCCGTAGGCGCGGATCTCGTCGACGTCTTCGTAGAGATCGAGGACCCATCCGAGCGCCTGCTGGGGCGGTGTAATGTTGTCACCCTTTGAGCAAAAGACAACGATCGGGGAACGGATATTGCGAAGGTCGACCGCCGTCCCATCGGATGCCTGGACGCGGCCCGCCGCCAAATTGTTGCCAATGAAAAGCTCATCGGTGATGAACTGGATTTCCTCGGCGTTCAGTGTGATATGCCCGCCCCACCAACGCTCGAATTCGAGATAACGCGGCACCTCTGTGTCGATCTTTGCGTAAAGGTTATAGGGCTTGCTCCACAAGGTATTGGCTGGATTTAGATTCTCGAAGTTCTCGACAAGCCAGGCACCGTCAAATTTTCCGTCGCCCAGATCGCCTATAAGCGCGGTAAGCCAACTTCCCCCCAATAATCCCCCAGTGTACCGCATCGGGTTCACGCCGCGGACGCCGGCCCAGTAGGACAAGGGTGAGCCTGCGACAATGATAGGGCCAAACAATTCTGGCCGCATTGCTGCGAGCATCATAATGGCCCAACCTGCCTGGCAATTGCCGATGACGCAGGGCTTGCCTTCTGCTCCTGAGTGAAGGGCAATCACCTTCTCCAGGAAGATCGCTTCGGCGCGCGCGATGTCTTCGATGGTTTGGCCCGGCATGGGTTCAGGAAGAAAGCCAATGAAGTAGCAAGGGTGGCCCGCCTTGAGGGCAACGCCGATTTCGCTGTCCGCTTTGAAGCCGCCAATGCCGGGCCCATGCCCGGCCCGCGGGTCGACAACAACGAAGGGGCGGCGGCCGGGACCGATCTTGACGCCTGACGGGGGGATGACACGCGCCAGGGCGTAATTGACAGGCCGCTGAAGCGTCCTGCCATCAAGCACCAGCTCAACTTTATAGTCCAGGACATGGGGCGCGGCTTTGGCGATGTGCTCGCGATAGATGTTTCCGCGCTGGCGCATCGTGTCCCAGAACAGAACCTGGCGCTGGGCCGCGTCCACGCAGTAAGCGAAGGCCGCGTTCATAAGATCGGGAAGGGGAGAGCCGCTATCAGGTCTGACTGAATGCATCGTGTAATCCTGACTGTCGTGTATTCACGTTGCGCAGGATCGCAACGCTTTCATTGATCTTTATCAAAGTCAAGCACAGTACTAATCAACAAAATGTTTGAATAGTAACCCACATATTGTTGTATTAACACTATTAACTTCACATTAAGTATGTTGCTTGTTCACTTGTAGATTATACTCATTCTACACGAGTCATGTGATAGACAGGTATAAATCTTGGTTTCTCACGTTGACTGCCAAGTTGAGGGTGCCCCTGATGGGT
>JBAUNL010000753.1:0-13517 GCA_049579205.1 Rhodomicrobium sp.
TTGGTGGGGTTGGGGAACCTCCTTGGAAAGCCTGGAAGATCCGCGCGTCGCTCCGGTGGATCAGTCTGGCCGTACTCCGTGGCAGACATCAACCGATGGGCCGGCTTATACCCAAAAACTGCCTCAGATACCATAAAGCGGTAGCGCTTCCCCGCTGATGACACTAACCTGAGCACGCATTGTGGTGCCTCTTCTGAGTCGCCGCTTCTTTCAAGGGTCGTAAGGTCTGGGTTTGGAGCTCCTGGTTTCCGGCTCTGCAAACCCCGGGATGAATTAGGATGAACCGCACCGATCAAGCTCCCGAGCCATCCATGGAGGAGCTGCTAGCGTCCATCAGGATGATTATCTCCGACGGGGATAAGAGGGGAACTGGCGAAAGGGATCTCAGTCGTAGAAGCGATGTGGTAGCCCCCGCGAGCGGGCCCGGAGCGCCTATCTCTGCAAGCGATGAAGTGTTGGATCTTACTGACGAGTTTGTTTTTCCTGAGGAACTGGCTCCCCCGATGACGCCCGCAGCCGAGCCGGGAGCGCCGGAGCCGCTGGACGGTCAGCCCGCCAAAACGCAAGCTAGGGGTGAGGCGGCTGCAATTCCGGTCCCTCCTGCTTTCTCAGGAGCGATGGAGCGAGAAGCTTTCCGCGAGGTCCGGCCCGCTGCTCAAACGCGGCAACCGCCCCCTCAGCAAGCTCAGGGGCCGGCAAGCCGCCCGATATGGTCCGGGCGCGAGCTTCCGAAATCGCAGGTTCCGAGCCAAGCCGGCGCAAAACCGAATAGAGATTTGGGCGCATCGCGGACATCGTCTTCGGCCCCTTGGGATCGGGACATCCACATGCCCATTCCCGATGGCGGACCAGTATCTTTGTTTTCCGGTAGGGAGAGCACCCTTGTTCGCGGCGCGCATGAGAAGCAAGCCGCACCTCCCGATGAAGATGGAGCAAGAGCTATCGAATCGGGGGTATCAGCCATGGGTTTAGACGGCGAGGAGGAAGCTGCCGTCGCAGCTCTGGCTGAAAAGCTCGCCAGGTCAGCTGCCCAAGCGATGGAAGCAAGTGAGCTTGAGGATGCCCAAAGGGTTGACTTCGAAAACCTGGACGAGAGCCGTAAGGCCGATGTGACAGACAAGTTCGTGGAAGTTATTGAAAGGGAGAGCGCACACAGCGCAGGCACATTGCCTACTCTTTTGGACGAGGTCTTTAGGAAGGAAACGATCCGCCCGTCCGAACCGCCAGACGAGGTCCCGGCCGAGGATGAGGACGCGGGGACACACTGGCGTCAGCGAGCAGCCAATAACCCGCCACAGCCACAGACCTTTTCACCGCCGAGTGTGACCAAGCCTGCAACGCGCGCCGATACCGGTCCTCGGCCAAGGCCCATCGCACAAAATGAGATTTCGCCTCAGCAGCCCAGTCCGCCGATACAACCTCCCTCCCAGGCGCATTATGTTGGGACGGCGCCGGCTGCTCTTCCTTCGTCCGCGCACCGGACCCTTGAAGATGCTGTCCGCGAGATGCTTAGACCGTTGCTCGTACAATGGCTGAATGAGCACATGCCGCGCATTCTCGAGAACGCAATCCGGGAGGAAATAGCCACGCGCGGCCTCGACCTTAAATCTGACGGATAGGAACTAGCGCCATTATCTCTTGAGCACGCGTCCTTGCGGTTGCCGGGGCGGGTGCATTTCTTTACATGCTACACCATCACAATCCCCGCCAATTGCGTTACCGCCAATGCTGGAAAAGACTTATAATTATTCGGAGATAGAGCCGCGGATTTCCCAGGAATGGGAGAAAGCGCAAGCCTTCCGGGCTGGGCGCATTCTCAAGCAAAACCCCAAAGCAAAGCCGTACTCCATCGTGATCCCGCCGCCGAACGTCACCGGCTCGCTGCATATGGGGCACGCGCTTAATAACACGTTGCAGGATATCCTTGCCCGTTTCGAGCGTATGCGCGGCCGCGATGTACTTTGGCAACCGGGTACTGACCATGCCGGCATCGCAACGCAGAGCCTCGTGGAACGCCAGCTCATGGAACGGCAGGAGCCGGCCCGGCGCGAGCTTGGACGCGAAGAATTCTTGAAGCGCGTCTGGGCTTGGAAAGAGGAATCCGGCGGAACGATCATCAACCAGTTGAAGCGCCTCGGAGCCTCCTCCGATTGGAGCCGGGAACGGTTCACCATGGACGAGGGGCTGTCTCGAGCCGTCATCAAGGTTTTCGTCGAGCTCTACCGCGCCGGACTCATTTACAAGGACAAACGCCTCGTCAACTGGGACCCGAAGCTGCAAACCGCCATTTCGGATCTGGAAGTGATCCCGGTCGAGACCAAGGGACATCTCTGGTACTTCAAATATCCGATCAAGAACCCCGGGAAGCTGAAACAAAGGTATATTGTGGTTGCGACCACGCGGCCCGAAACGATGCTCGGCGATACGGCGGTCGCCGTAAACCCTGCCGATAAGGGCTGGAAGCCTTATGTGGGCAAGACGGTGATCTTGCCGCTCGTCGGGCGCGAGATCCCGATAATCGCCGATGATTACGCAGACCCGGAGCAGGGTTCGGGTGCCGTTAAGATTACGCCTGCTCACGACTTCAACGATTTCGAGGTAGGCCGCCGCCATGATCTGCCGATTGTCAATATCTTCACGGAAACGGCCAGGCTGAATGACGAGGTGCCCGAACGCTATCGCGGCATGGATCGGTTTGAAGCGCGCAAGAAGGTCGTCGCCGATCTGGAAGCCCTCGGCCTTCTCGAGAAAATCGAGCCGCACGTCCTTAAGGTGCCCTTCGGCGAGCGTTCGAGTGAGGTGATCGAGCCTTATCTGACCGATCAATGGTATGTCGATGCGAAGACGTTGGCGCAGCCGGCGCTTGAGGTTGTCCGGGAGGGCAGGACCACCTTCATCCCTGAGAATTGGCGCAATGTCTATTTTCAGTGGCTTGAGAACATCCAGCCCTGGTGTATCTCGCGCCAGCTCTGGTGGGGACATCAGATTCCCGCTTGGTACGGACCGGACCGGCAGATCTTTGTCGCGTACAACGAAAAGGAAGCGGCGGCCGCAGCGAAGAAGCATTATGGCAAGGCTGTCGAGCTTATCCGCGACGAAGATGTGCTCGACACTTGGTTCTCGTCCGCGCTTTGGCCTTTCTCGACCATGGGCTGGCCGGAAAAGACGCCGGAGCTAAAGCGCTATTACCCGACTTCGGTCCTCGTGACCGGCTTCGACATCATCTTCTTCTGGGTTGCCCGGATGATGATGATGGGGCTGCACTTCATGCATGAGGTGCCGTTCCGCGACGTCTATATCCACGCGCTCGTCCGTGACGAGAAGGGCGCGAAGATGTCGAAGTCGAAAGGCAATGTCGTCGATCCCCTCTCGGTGATGGAGGAATACGGCGCCGACGCGCTCCGCTTCACGATGGCGGCCATGGCCGCGCAAGGGCGTGACGTGAAGCTTTCACTGCAGCGGATCGAAGGCTATCGCAACTTCGCCACCAAGCTTTGGAACGCAGCGCGTTTTTGCGAGATGAATGGTTGCGTCCGGCGACCAGATTTCGATCCTGCGAAGGCGAAAACGGCACTGAACAAATGGATCTACGCCGAAGCGAACGCGACGGCAGCCGCGGTCACAGATGCCATTGAAGGTTACCGCTTCAATGACGCCGCGAGCGAGGTCTACCGCTTCGTCTGGAATAGGTTCTGCGACTGGTATGTCGAATTCGCGAAGCCTGTTTTCATGGGCTCGGACCAAGCCGCGAAGACCGAAACACAGGCGATGGCCGCGTGGGCGCTCGATGCGATCCTGAAGCTGCTTCATCCGTTCATGCCGTTCATCACAGAAGAGCTTTGGGCTGTGCTGGGGGAAAGTGGGCCGAAGCGCGAGACTCTTCTGTGCCTTGCCAATTGGCCCAAGGCTTCCAGGCGCAGCGCCGGCAGAGCTGTTACGGAACTGAATTGGGTTATCGATCTGATCAGCGAAATCAGATCGGTGCGTTCCTCCATGAACGTGCCGGCGGCGTCCGCTCTTCCGCTGACCGTAACGGGAGCGAGTAGGGAAACGAAAGCCCGCTTCAGACTGTACGAAAGCTTCGTGAAGCGCATGGCAAGGCTCAGCGAGATCCGTTTCGCGGACGCTCCTCCTGCCGGTGCTCTCCAATTTGTTCTTGGCGAGGCCACGATGGCGCTCGCGCTTGCAAATGTGATAGATCTCGCGGCGGAACGGGAACGGCTCTCCAAGGAAATCGGAAAATTGGAGCAGGAAATTCAGAAGATCGATGCCAGGTTCGCGAATGAGCAGTTCATGGCGAAGGCGCCGGAAGATGTCGTCGAAGAAAACAGGGAGCGGCGTGCCGAAGCGGAGGCAACTGCAGAAAAGCTGAAAGCCGCGCTGCAGCGGCTTTCCGCGGTCGCTGCCTGAGGACCTGCCCAGCAATCCGCCTGGAGGCACAGGCCAGAGCTGATGCATCGGGTTGCCCCGAAACTTAGGTATTTGCGGACCCGCATGCCCGAGTCCGTGGCGAAGCCGCCACAAACGGTTGCAAATATCATGTTTGCTGGAGCCGCTTGATGCGCCGCTCTTGCCTTTTCCGGCGTGCGCCCCTGTATTGCGGCTCGCACTAGAGCGCTTTCAGGAAAAGCTTGCCCTCGTGAAAACGGGGTGTGTGCCGTTTTCCGCCCGGAAAGCGCTATAAAACAAGAAACTGGAGCGCATTTCGCCGACACGAAGATCGCCGAAGGTTGCTCTAGACGGGGTTCTATCATGGTGGCGTTAATCGCGAGGCTCATCGCGGGCTGCTTCCGGCAGTAATGGGCTCCGCGCCTATGGATCAAGAGACGCTGAACGCGCTCATCGAAGTGTATCGCACGCGAGGGGATACGGATCTCCTATTGATAATTATGGACGAAGCTGAGGGGCAGCGCGGGCGTGAGTCTGTGCTTGAGCTTCTGCGCTCACTTTCCGCAGATGTACTTACTAACGACAAGTTCGCCCCGGTGAGGCGGCAAGCGTGCCAGTTCAGTCTCAGTGCCGGGGATTTTGAGCTAGCAGAACGCTTGGCTCGGGGTTCGGAGCTTCCGGAGGACCGGGCATTGCGTGCGCGGGCACTGCATGGTCTCGGGCGCGACCAGGAAGCCATTGCACTTTACCGCCAAGCCGTTGCTCAAGACCCCGCCATGCGCAATCGCGAGCTTGAACGCTTTCTCGGCATCCGCCAGGCCGCGAACGTCTTGCTTCCGGCGGCCAAGGTGATCCCGCTGACCTCATATTCATCACGCCGCGAAAATAGAGCAGAGCCATCACGCGAAGCGGCAACGGAAACCTTCATAGAAGATTTCGACGAAGGCACTGTAACCTTCAACGAGGTGGCCGGACTCGATCATGTAAAGACCGAGATCCAGCGCCGGATGGTGCTGCCATATGTGAAGAAAAGCCTTTATGAGAGCTACCGCCAAAAGGCGGGGGGCAATCTCCTGCTCTACGGTCCGCCGGGCTGTGGGAAGACCATGATCGCGAGGGCGGCGGCCGGCACCTGTGATGCCCGTTTCTTATCCGTCAATCCGGAGGAGGTTCTCGACAAATACGCGGGAGAGGCTGAAAAGAGGCTTCGCGTTTTCTTCGACGAGGCTAGGTCCGAACCCCCAGCCATTTTGTTTTTCGACGATTTCGAAGTCCTGAGCGGCCCACGAAAAGCGGCACAGGGCGAGGCGGGCCGTGCGCTTGTTTCAGCAATAATTTCGGAGCTGGACGGCACGCAGCGAAACAATGCGGGCCTTCTCGTTCTGGCCGCAACAAACGCCCCCTGGCTGCTCGATCCGGCTCTGTTCCGGGCCGGACGTTTCCATCGCTTGCTTTGCATTCCCCCTCCCGTCTTTGAGGCCAGAAAGAAGATCTTGACCAACGCGATCACCGGGGTCCCGGGACACGGCAAGATCGCGTTCGACCGAATCGCCCGTAAAGCTGATGGCTTTTCGGGCGCAGACATTCGAGCGCTGTCGGACTGGGTTTGCAACGCAGCCTTGACAAGAGCGCTATCGCGCAGCGCGGAGACCTTGGTGACAACCGCGATGTTCGAAGAAGGATTGAATGCTTTCGGGCCCAGCACTCGCGAGTGGTTCAAAGTTGCGCGCGCCGAAATGAGATCCCTGCAGCGCAATCAATCCTTACCCAGGGCTTTCTCCGACCTTTACCGAAACTGACTATCTACGTCTGAGTTAACGTGTACCGGCAACCTGACGTTAGTACACTTCCCTCCCGGCTGTTGCTCTAAGGTCACAGACTGAGACATGTTTGCCCAGTTTAGGCCATAAAGGCTGAACACATTGGCGCCCATCGGAAGCCCGCAAGGATTCCGGTACTGATACAATAAGGTGTTCAAGCCATTGAAGCTGCCGAAGTTCGGAGTATCCGGCGCTTCTCTCCACGTAAAAAAACCACATGTTCTTCAAACCGGGTTTTTCCCGGCGGAGGGTGCTGTCTTGGTTGTCCGGGTGTTCGATAAATCAAAGTTGCCGAGTAGGCATGTGACTGTAGGGCCTGATCGTGCACCGCACCGCTCCTACTATTATGCGATGGGGCTGAGCGAGGAGGAGATTAATCAGCCATTTGTTGGCGTTGTATCGTGCTGGAATGAGGCCGCGCCTTGCAACATCGCCTTGATGAGACAGGCCCAGGCGGCAAAGAAGGGCGTCGCCGAGGAAGGCGGCACGCCCCGCGAATTTTGCACGATTACTGTGACCGATGGCATAGCCATGGGTCACCAGGGCATGAAATCATCGCTCGTTTCACGCGAGATCATAGCAGACTCGGTCGAAGTCACGATGCGCGGCCATTGCTACGATGCTCTTATCGGAGTTGCGGGATGCGACAAGTCGCTTCCTGGCATGATGATGGCTATGCTCCGCCTCAATGTTCCGAGCGTGTTCCTCTATGGCGGCTCGATCTTGCCCGGCAGGTTTCGTGGCAAGGATGTCACAGTCGTCGACGTTTTCGAGGCAGTGGGACAGCACTCCGCGGGCAAGATGTCGGACGCCGACCTGCATGAACTCGAATGCGCCGCATGCCCAAGCGCAGGATCATGCGGGGGCCAGTTCACCGCCAATACCATGGCGTGCGTTTCGGAAGCGATTGGCCTTGCGCTGCCCTATTCCTCAGGGGCGCCGGCGCCGTATGAATCTCGCGATGAATATGCGCGGAAGAGCGGCCGGGCAGTCATGAACCTCCTGGAACGCGGGCTCCGGCCAAGGGATATCGTGACTCGGGAAGCTCTCGAGAATGCCGCCACCGTGGTAGCCGCTTCGGGTGGATCGACGAATGCGGCTCTTCACCTTCCAGCCATGGCACATGAGACCGGCATCAAGTTCGACCTGTTCGATGTCGCGGAGATCTTCAAGCGCACGCCATATATCGCCGATCTGAAACCAGGCGGCCAATATGTGGCGAAGGATATGTATGAGGCAGGCGGAGTGCCGATGCTTCTGCGGACGCTTCTGGATGCCGGCTGTTTGCACGGCGATTGCCTGACCGTCACCGGAAAGACCCTTGCCGAAAATCTCGAAGGCCTCGTTTTCGATCCCAGCCAGCGCGTCATTCGGGACGCGAAGAAGCCGATAACCCCAACCGGTGGCGTCGTCGGATTGCGCGGCTCCCTTGCTCCTGATGGAGCCATCGTCAAGGTTGCTGGCATGAAAACTCTCAGCTTCCGAGGCCCTGCGCGCTGCTTCGATTGCGAGGAAGACGCGTTCAAAGCGGTAGAGCAGCACGCCTTCAAGGAAGGTGAAGTGCTCGTCATCCGGTATGAAGGCCCCAAAGGAGGTCCAGGCATGCGCGAGATGCTGTCAACGACCGCGGCACTTTATGGTCAGGGCATGGGCGACAAGGTTGCCCTCGTCACAGACGGCCGCTTCTCCGGAGCGACAAGAGGATTTTGCATCGGTCACGTTGGACCCGAAGCCACGGAAGGCGGCCCGATCGCCTTGGTTCAAGACGGAGACATCATCTCCATACATGCTGAACGTGGCACACTCGATCTTGAGGTTCCCGAAGCCGAATTGAACCGCCGCCGGAATGCCTGGAGTCCGCCCAAAAATAACTACACCTCCGGTGCATTGTGGAAATATGGACAGCAGGTTGGCCCGGCGCGGTATGGCGCCGTCACGCATGCCGGCGCTAGTGTTGAAGTTGTGTGCTATGCAGATATCTAAGCTTTTTTACACGATCAGGATTTCAGCCGCACCGGTCCTGTTTTCCGCGGTGGCTCTCGGTCTAGTAGCCACCCAGATTTCGCTTCAGCGCAAAGCCGAACGGGCCAAAGCTCAAACAGTGGTCGCCATGGCGGCGCAACAGCGCGCGCTTGCGGAGAAGATGGTAAGCCTGAAATTCGGGGACCTTGCGCAAGCGGCTGCGGCGGGTGATTTGCCCTCTCGCATCGAAATTGGACGCCGCCTGGCCCTTGGGCAGGGCGTGAAAAAGGATGAAGGGGAGGCTGTCCTTTACTTTCAGGGCGTCATCAATCAATTCGGGGAAATTAACGCTCGCGACAAGCGTGGACCGCTCGTCGCGACAGCACTTCGTTACATGGCTTGGTTTCATTTGACTGGCGTTGCCGAAGCAAACCTTCCTTCCAATCCCGCCTATGCGTTCAGCCTGCTGCACCACGCGGCGAGCTATTTCGGGGATCCTGCGGCGCAGTATGAGCTCGCCAAGCTTCTCATAAATGGGGAAGGCGTGGCAAAAAATAGCCGGGCTGGCGCCCAGTGGCTGCTTACTTCGTCGCGAAAGGGATACATCCCGGCGCAAGCTTTGCTGGGCCAACTTCTTTGGCGTGGCGATGGGATCAAGCGCGTGCCCGGTGACGGACTTGGCTTGTTGGCTATCGCGAGGCGCAACGCGTCCCCGGACGACAAAGGTTGGGTCACGAAGATGTTCGAGGCGGCGCGGTCGGAGGCTTTACCGATCGAGATTCTCGAGGCGAATGCCTTCATCGTGCAGGAGGCGAGCGTTTCTCATTTTGGTCCGGTCAATGATTCGCTGATCAGCTCAAATTCCGGCAGTCCGGTACGTGCAGGCTCTGCCGCGAGCGAGCCGTCCAGGCTTCAAGCCGGCAGGGAGCAGAGCTCGATCATCCAGGGCAACCCACATGGCTTCTCCGAGCTGCAAGCGAACCCGATGGCGTTCCCTTCAGACTCGTTCGATCGCGAGGTGGCCTCCGGAAAGAGCGATGTGGACACGCCGGCAGCCGGAATCTTGCAGATGTACCGGCCTTCCGGATTCGATCCGAGGATCGAGAATTCGGCCCCGGTGCGTCTGGCTGGTGTATCGAACTGACTTGGAAGCTTGCGCTGCAATTGTTTACGCAAGGCGTAGGCGGAGTCAGGGCCGCTGCTCGCGCTCGCGCAAACTCAAGACTGCGCCTTCGACCCTCTGAACGATTTCGTCCACGACTTCGCCGGTTTCCCACGTCGCAAGCGCAGCCTTGGACGCCACCAGATTTGCCTCCGACTTCAGGATCAGACCATCGCTCAGAATGCGAAGGCCATTTGCCCGGAGCGTCGAGCCGGTCGTCGTAATATCGACGATGGCTTCGGCACTCCCCGCGGCAGGCGCACCTTCTGTGGCACCAAGACTTTCCACTGTCCGGTAGCTTACCACCCCTTTCTGGGAGAAGAACCGGCGGGCGAGCATTGGATATTTTGTCGCCACGCGAAGCCGGCGCCCATGCTCCATCGCAAACAGTGCGGCCGCCTCCTCAAGGTCGGCCATGGTCTCGACATCCAGCCAGCAATCCGGCACAGCGACCGCGACAGTGGCATGACCGAAACCAAGCTTGAGAAGAAGATCGGCCTTTTCCTCCACCTGGGGAATGAGTTCGCGAATAAGGTCTTCGCCGGTCACTCCCAAATGAATGCGGGATAATTGCAAGTGGCGGGCGATTTCGCCTGCCGAGAGGAACTCGACTGTCACACTAGGCATAGCTGCGATAAAACCGCGGTAGCCGCGCTCATCGCCTGACTTGCCGATTGAAAGACCAGCGGCTCGAAAGAGTTCGAGCGTGTCCTCCATCAAACGCCCCTTCGACGGCACCCCGATTTTGAGCTGGCCAGTCATTATGATCGCCGTATTGCAGCTAGAAGGCGTTCGGTATGAATGGCAGCGCCAACGGCCGGAACGTCGCGGCGATTTTCAGAGAGAGCGCGAATCAGCCCATCGTAGCGGCCGCCGCCTGCGATTTGTCCTGCATGGCCCGCGCCTTCGACTTCGATTTGGAAAACCAATCCTGAGTAATATTCGAAATGGCGGCCGAAACCGGCCTCGAATTGCGCAGGCACGGGCCCGGCAATGGAGTTCAGGCGCCGAAACACGGCATCCACCTGCCCGATCGGCTCGGCTGGTTCAAGTTTCGCCGCCGCGAACAGCTTCTCAACCGTGGAAAGCGCGGCCGGCATCTCTCCCTTGATATTCAGATAGCTTTCCAGAAGCTGCACAGTGCTTTTCGGAAGCGGGGTCTCGCCCGCATCGGCTGCCTTGTCCTGCAGACGCTTTACGATTTCCTCGGGCCGGCGCAGCCCAACGAAGGGGATGCCGCGAGCGTCGAGATGGTTCAAAAATCCTTCGGCGGTCAAAGGGATACTGCTGAAAGCGGAGGCGTCCACCTCCTGAGGCCGGGACAACGCATGAAGCTCATTCCCAAACGCCTGAGGACGCCAGAAAGCGCGCGCGAGGCGCTCACGCCACCTCTGCGGCATGCTGAGCGCGTTTAGCAACGCGGAGAAGATGCCGATGTGCCCCGCCTTGACGATGAAGGATTTGAAGCCGCTGCTTCGCACAGCTTCGATGGTCAGCGCCAGCACTTCGAGGTCCGCCTCTTGCCGCGCTGCGCCGAAATACTCGATACCGGCTTGACGAAACTCGCGGGGACGGAGCGCGTCCGGCTTTCCTTTCTGAATTCTGAAGGCGGGCCCGTTATAGCAGAATTTCACTTTTTCTTCTGTACCGGGGCGTTCAAGGAATACCCGGCAGACCGGGATGGTCATTTCAGGCCGCAGACAGAGCTCTTCGCCATCGGGATCGGTGAAGACGTAAGTGCGTGCGCGCAATGTTTCGCCGATGCGGTCGAGGAAGAGACTTGCCGGCTGAATGAAGGCCGGGGCGACGCGCTCATAGCCTGCCTTGGTGAACAGCCCCATCAGGCTTGCGGCCTGCGCCTCAAGCGCTTCGAACTCGATCGCGCCTTCAGCCGTCATTCTTGGAACGCTCATCCAGGAGCTGCCGCACGGCAGCAACCATCTCCGATTCGGGTACGGAAAACTGCGCGGGGCGCGCCTCCCGCCACTCGGACCTATCCGAAATCTCGCCGGAAAGGCGAGCCCCTTCAAACAGATCCTTGATGGTCACTTCACCGCGCGCCCGTTCGTCTTCGCCCTGGATGATGACGCAAGGAGCGCCGCGCTTGTCGGCGTATTTCATCTGCGCTTTCATGCCCGAATCGCCAACATACATCTCGGCGCGGATATCTGCATTGCGCAGGTCGCGCGTCATTCTCTGATAGTCGCCGGTACGAGCCTTATCCATGACAAGCACGACAACGGGGGAAAGCTTCGCATCGTTCCCCTTCAGCTTGCCAAGGTGGGACAAAGCCGCATAAAGCCTTGAAACGCCGATGGAGAAGCCCGTTGCCGGGACGGGTTGCGAGCGGAATCTTGAGACGAGGCCGTCATAGCGCCCCCCGCCACCCACAGAGCCGAAACGCACCGGTTGGCCGTCTTGATTAGTAGCCGGGAAGGTCAGCTCTGCTTCGAAGACCGGCCCTGTATAATATTCCAGCCCGCGAACCACTGTTGGCTGAAACCAAATCTGATCAGCATTATACCCGGCGGCCCTAACAATCTCAATTACATCCAAGGGCGCCTCGTCTTCCGATGGGAAGGTCAGAAAATCAATTATTCTGGCAATACAATCAGGCGGCAGGTTCGCTCCCTTGGTGAAGTCGCCGCTTTCATCTTCTCGTCCCTCACCAAGAAGCTGTTCGATACCCGTTAATCCCACTCGATCGTATTTGTCGATTGCTCTCAGAACGGTGAGCCGCTGACCGCTGTCTGCAATCTTCGCGCGATCGAGAAGAGCATCGAGTGTGCGTCGGCTCGAAATTTTTATCACATAGCTATCGCGAGGGATGCCGAGCGCTTCCAGCGTGTCGGCCGCCAGCATGCACATTTCTGCATCGGCAGCTGGGTTGGCGGTGCCGACGGTATCCGCATCGAACTGCATGAACTGACGGTAGCGGCCGGGACCGGGCTTCTCATTCCGGTATACATACCCGGACTGGTAGCGGCGGAATGGCTTCGGCAGAGAATCGAAGTTCGCCGCGACATAGCGGGCGAGCGGCGCCGTCAAATCGTAGCGCAGGGAGACCCACTGCTCATCGTCGTCTTGAAATGAAAATACGCCTTCATTCGGCCGGTCCGTATCAGGCAGGAACTTCCCGAGCGCGTCCGTATATTCAAAGGCGGGCGTGTCGAACGGCTCGAAACCGTATCGCTCGTACACGCTGCTGATCGTGCCGAGCATGTGTTTCAAAGCACGAAGTTCTTGCGCCTCGACGTCGCGCAATCCCTTCGGCAAACGTGCTTTTACCTGATTGGCTGCTTTCTTGTCGCTCATGCGTCAAGAAATGAAGGGGCGCACGCTCAAGTGCAATAGGTTTGTTTGGTGGGCCTTTGCGGGCGAAAGCGCAACATTCACCTGTCGCCGCCCAGAAGGCAGCGCCCATTGGTTACAGAGACGTAGAAGATAGTTAGGCTACGTGCCGCTCAGATTTCAGCTTTTCTATTTTTTCCTTGAGGCGGAGCTTTCGTTTCTTGAGTTCGGAGACTTTCAGGCTATCGACGAGGGGGCGGGCCATTTCTTGTTCTATCTGGCGATGTATGGCGTGATGTTTTTCCGACAGTTCATCGAGATGCGCAGAAAGGCTCATTTCGCGGCCTCCATTTCTGTTAACACTCAATCGCAACGCTATATTATGTCAAAACGAAGGCTGGATTAAGCACAAATTGTGTTTTGCGTGCAGGGCCGAGAAAAACAACCTCAAGCATTGCTGGATTGCGAAATTGTTAACAAACCCGTAAGTTCCTGGATAAAAAGCGTGTTCGCTCCGCAAGCTCGTGGTATAGCTTGAGCTGCCATCGGCGCTTTTCGGGTTTACGGGAATCCATGCTATCATGAGATATATCGGCGGTATTTCCGGGCCGTACATCGACGGCATGATACCCGGAGGTTTGATGAACACTTCCGAAGACCGGGACCTGCGTCTTAGGCTCGCGCAGCTGAGGCAGTCGCACCGGGATCTCGACGAGGCCATCCTCGCTCTGGAAGCTGCGCAAAACCGGGACCAGCTGCGCCTTACCCGCTTGAAAAAGCGAAAGTTGGGCCTCAAGGACGAAATCGCACGGCTGGAAGATCAACTTCTACCCGACATTATCGCTTGAAGTCTGGATAGAGGCAGACGTCCTCCTCGACGGACTATTGCTACC
>JBAUNL010000754.1:0-5855 GCA_049579205.1 Rhodomicrobium sp.
CCTTCGCGCTATCATGGCTAGAGAGCCGGCTTACGAAGTCTGGATCGCCATAGGCTGCACTTGACATCCCGGCATCGTCCGCGGGCCCGGCTTCTTGTGGTGATGCTGGTAACGCTGGCTCTGGCTCTGTTTGCTCGCTTTTGCCGGTTCTGAGCCGCATGATTTCAGCGACCGCGGAGTCGCGCTTTTGCCGCTCGCGTTGCTGCGAAGCCTCCCCGATCTGTGCTGTGGTATCCCCCGGATTATCGGAATCGCCGCCATAGCCGGAGAGGTCCGGTGATGGCTCGCTGCTCGGGGCATAGGAGTGGTCTTGGAAGGCCTGGCCTGAACCCGCCTCAGACGGATTGAAATTCGGAGCGAAGGGCTTCGCCATGTGGGCGTCGATCTGCGCTTGGAGGCTCTGATTGTTCTGCTTGAAGGCCTCCTCCCAAATCTTGGAGGCATAATCGGGATTGAGGCCAGCGGCGCTTCTTTGGGCGGCTGAAGCGGCTGAAGCCATCGCCTCCGGCCTGAAGGCCTCCGCCAGTTTGAAGGAGAGGCGCGGCCGAAACGAAAATCCGGGCATCGCCTTCGCCTATGCGCGCCGGTGGCCGGTCCAGCCTCGACGGACGACGGCTTCGATGCTGACGCCGCTGCCTGTTGGGCCGTCATACAATTTCTCAGCCTTCGTGCGCTTGCGGCGGATTTGCGTTGGCTTCGGCAGCGGCTTCCGCTTGCCGGAGGGCCGGAACATGGCCGCGGTGATGAGGCTCGGCTTGGTGTGCTGCATTGCCAATCCCTCAGTCGAGGCGAGTGATGTTGACGCCAGCGCTTGCCGGGAAGACCGGCCGTGGATCGCGCTCGTTGCGCCGTGCTGCCCGTTCAAGCTCGAACGCCCGGGTTTCCTCGTGGCGTTCTGATGCAGCTCTGTCCGCAGCCGCGCGCTCCTCGGGCGTCCGGACGCGTTTGATTTTTGGCTTTGCCGCTGCTGCTTCCTCTGCCTGCACCTGTGCCGCCCGCTTGATAACCCGCGTTGCGCGCTCCGGCCGGTCTGCTGTGACTCGGCGCCCATGCGGGCCGTCCTCCAAGTAGTCGACGCCTGACATGGGCGCGATTGGGGACTGCGCGCTAACCTTTCGGATGACCTTTGTCATGTTTATGTTCCTCGTTGTGCAAGATGTTCAGGCTTCACGTCTGCTGGCTTTAAAATTGGACCGTCGAGCGGCTCGCCGAACACGTCGAAAATCGGAACCGGGCCGGTGAAGAGGCGGCCGAATTTCTGGGAGCAAAAGCCGTTGAACTTGCCGTCACCCGCATCGATGCCCGCGGTGCGATTGCGATAGGGGCCGTAAGGGCCGGCCAGGCCGCTATTTCTATCAAGCCCAATGCCAAGGCGGAAATCATCCTCGGGTCCGGGGCTCAGCTCCTGCACCTCCATGACGGGTGCGCCGGTCACATTGTCCGCGTCACCGTCAGCGCCGGTGAGCCAAAGAAAATCGTGCACCGCAGAGACGGTGTCTCTTGCGTAGCCTTCGAACCTTAGGACCTTCAGCAGCATTTCAAATTCTTCCACGATTAAGTGCCGCAGGTTTATCAACATCAGCTAGCAAGCATTCACAGAGTCAAACCAGCCTATAACATTGATATGGATTGATGCCGATCCATTAATATAATAAATACTATTGCTTTCAAGCAAGAAATTCCACATAAGAGCTCCAGCTGTACTGCTGCTAGGTGTACTTATTCCAACCATGTCAAGAGTATTAGTTTGGGCTGCATTGGTTGCGTTGGAGCCAACACTCCAATTAGAAATTATAGAGAAATTTGAGCCATTGCCAAAAATGCGAGTAGCAGTTGTTGGCAATGCGAAGCCATTTCCAGTAACTTGAAGCGCGGTTGCACTAGCCTGAATAGAATTTGTTCCAAATGGCCAAGTTGCCGTGTTAGTTGCTGCTGTTATTACGTATTGAGCTTCTTTCCCCTTTTGCAGGGTCCTATAGAGATGGCTTGACCCGTCCGTCTGCATCGCGCCGATGCGATAGGAATACGTATACCCGCTGGGCAAGGTTGGCGAAGTCGCAGAGGTTGAGGCAAGACCTGCAAACGTCGCCGTTGCCGGATTGTAAATGATATAGATGAAATACCATGTTGAGGCTGCAATCGATCCCGTATAGAGGGCATTCGCTCCGGTCGTTCCGAGGTTGATTGTCAGCGTTCCGCCTGAATAAAATACCGCGAGTCCGCTGGAGTTCGTCACGACAGCTTGGGCGATGGTAACGGTGATTTCCGTATTCGGCGTGCCTGAGTTATTGGTGATGGAAAGACCCTGCACTCCGGGAAGCGCTACCACGGTATTTGTCGGCGCAATGACCGGCGTAATCAGCACATACCAGCCATTGACGCTATCTGTCGTCACCCAGGCTTGAGCATTGGCCGGGATTGTGTAGGAGGTTCCGCTTGAGCCGCCCTGAACCGAATCTGCGGAATTCGGGGAAAGCGTTGTGGCATATCCCGCACCAAAGACAAAGAAGCCGAACCCGCTCCAGAGCGTTGATGCTTTCGCAAGGCTGAAGGTCGAGCCAGCGCCGACGATGTACTGTTTCAGATGCGAGGATGAGGTGATGCTTGTGGCGCCCGCCGCGGTTGTGGTGGCAAAATCAACCCTGAGATTGCCCGAACCGTCATCCTGAAGGCCGGCGCCGATGCCTTCCAATGCGGCTGCACCGAGGCCCAAAGCTGTCCTTGCCAGTGCGATGGTCGAGGAATTGATGACCGGCTGCATGGCGCTTGAGACCGTGCCGGCGGGAAGCGAGGAGACGGCAACCGGATTGCCGCTATTGTCGAAGCCCAAGACCTTGTTTGCACGCGCAGCGGAAGCAGGAAGAGGCGACGGGGCCGAGACATCCGAGATGGGGGCTTGAAGCGTCCGGTTATATTGCTCCGAGATCTGCTGGATCTCCATGCAGAGTACGTCGCCCATACTCTCGGTTATTTGCGGGTAAAAATTCCCCTGGTTTGAGATCGAGACGGCCTGCGTGTAAGGCAGGATGCGCGCGATTGTGATGGTCCAGCCGGTGGGAAGAGGGCCGGAAAGGGGGTTGTAGGTAAGCGTTCCGCCGGGCGTCGCGCCGAACTGGTAATTGTTGCTGACTACGTACTGACTGTTGGAGAGGACGGTCTGATTTCCGAGATTGTCAGTGGTTGTAATCTGGAAGTTCGTTTGATCCGACGCCGTCGAGCCTGGAACGTAGAAAGTATAGTTGAAGGCGGTTTGGACGCCATTGCCGCCGATGATGACCTTTGAGGCTGACGAGAGAATGGTCATGCCTGCACCGCCTTCCTTGCAGCGCGGCGCGAGGTTTTGGATGCTGCTTGCGCGGCAACGGCCGCGGCATGAAGGGCGTCAAGATCGAGATCGCGGGGGCCATTGCCTTTGACGAATTTCGTACCCGTGGGCTGAGCCCTTACCTCTCCGGCGAGTTCGGCCAAGGCAAGAAAGCCCATGAGGTTTGTAACGGTGGGAGAAAGCACCCTATCCTTCGCCCACTCCGCGAGGAAGTCTGACGCCGGCTGCTTTATGGTCAGCATTCTGGCGCTCCTCCTTGATACGGTTCGGTGACCCCGGCGAAGATGCTGCTGACTGCGGCCCCGTGCGCCTCAATGCGCTTGAGGCCATCGGCAACGCGCCTTTTGGCCTGGACGCATCTATGCGCCTCACTCATCTTGGCTCGCTGGGCTTCGGATTTTGGACGCCTGTTCGCCTCCGAAACCGCTATCCGGCCGACGTCAGAGATTTTTGGAAACGAATCCGTCTGCCATTGTTTGAGAGCAACCTCTCGCGCGCAGGCTGAGCGCCTAGCCTTGCCCTCCGGCGTTCGAGGGCCCGTCGATGCCCCGCCATGCCGGTGGCACCGGCGTTTTCCGGGCAGCGGCTCGGCCAGGCAACGGCCGTTTTTTTTCGTGCGTGCGCCACAGAACATGGCGTAGAAATCCTTGTTTTAGGTTTCCACTCCGCAGCACAAAGAGATTCGAATTTCAAACGAACAATGTAGACTTGGCTCAAGTAACTCTAGTTATCAAGATTACTTTGCGCCACAGTCGCGAACAATTCAATGATATACTATAAGCAATAGAGACGTTAATCTTCGTTTTTTGCTATGCATAGTCTCGCCCGTCATTTGGCAACAATTTATCGCGCCTCCGCGCGCGCGCGCGAGCAAAGGGTCATTTCCGCATCCCGCGCCACCGCTCGAGCTTGATCAAAAGCTCCGGTTGATCGTCGATCAGGCGTGCGATGAGTTCTACCGCCGCTGGAATTTCTCTATCGCCCCGTTCCCAGTCTGAGACGGAAGTCCGATGGTGATCGACCAGCTGGCCGAACTCTTCCTGAGTGAGCCTTGCCGCCTTCCGAATGTTTTGTAGCTCTCTCCCTTGCATCGCCTTCACATAGCAAATGTAGCGCCTTGGTGCAAGCGGCGTAGCATGGCTTGACAATGATGTAGCAATGTGCTACATTGTCACCATGACGATGAGTTGGCCCAGACAGAAACCCGCAGAGAGCAGCCGCCGCCTACAGGCTGAACCCGAAAAGGGGAACCGGAAAAGGACCGGGGACAAAGCGGGGAGTGAGAAAGGACATCCAACCATCCGAACCGAGGCCAGAAGCGGCCAATGGCGAAGCTATGGCACGCCGGCCTCGTAGTCAGCAGCATGGGCGCTGAAGCGCCGCTGCCTTAACCTTCAGATTTTTCTCTCTCTCGCGGAGGATGCACTCCGCAAACTCTCCAAAGCGAAACCGTGAACATGAACACGGTCGTCCAGGGATGACGTCCTGGGCCTGACGTGCAACGTCGGAGAGTCGCCGAGGCGAGAGGTTGAGCTCTCTCGCGCTCGGCTCGCAACGCCAAATGGAAGGGACTCCAATGGCGAAACGTCCTCTAATCATAAAACCACGCATCCCATACTTCAAGATCGTTGCTACAGGACTCGGCATCGGCGCCGCCGGTGTTGAGATTTGGCTCAACGTCGAATTCGTGGCGAAGTCGGAAGGCCTCGCCTCGAGTGTGACCGCCGCGGTTGTCACGGCGAGCATACTTGCTGCCGCTTCGCTTCCTCTGGCGGAGCGCGCGGCGAAGACCGGGCACTGGGCGAAAGCCTTGGGCCTAGGCATTGTTTTCACCTGCATGGCAGCCTAAGCATTGTCGGCGAGCGTCGAGCGACTCGGCTCTTTCCGCGATGCGAAGATAGGCTCGGTTCAAGCGGACAACGCGAGATCCGGCTTGGCGAAGGAAGGCTATGCGGACGCGGTGAAAATCCGCGACCGCGAGTGTACTAAGCCTGGCTTCAAGTGCCGGACCGCCGAGGAAGCGGTCAAGAAGGCGCGCGAGCGCTTGCTTGAAAAACCGGTGCAACGGGTAGCGGACTCAATGGGCGAGCACGTCACGGCGCTTCTGCCCTTCCTCAGCCCCGAGCAGGTGCGGCTCTACCAGCCGCTCATATTGCCGATCGGTCTTCAGTTCGGCGGGTTCATCCTTCTCGCCCTTGGGCTCGCACCCGGGGGAGAGGCAGCCCAGCCAAGGCGCAAGCGGGGCAACCGGAAACGGAAGACCCGGAAGGCGCTCGCTACGCGGACGGCGCCAGCGACTAACGTTGTTGGCTTCCCGCCATCTGCGAAGCAGGCGTAACGATCACAGAGCCCGGCCGGGGAAACCCGAGCCGGGCTTTTTGCTTTTAACTTAAGTCATTCCTAAGCAAGAATGTTAATATTCCTAGACATACTCACTACATTATACAACGCTCTCTTAACAAACCATGCGGAGCAAACTAAATGAAAGCATTGCTTGCTATAGCAGCGGTCGCATTTCTTTTCAGCAACG
>JBAUNL010000755.1:0-4391 GCA_049579205.1 Rhodomicrobium sp.
TGGAACGGCTTCGGGCCGCCTGGTGACCTGACGCGGTTGTGGCGCAATGCCGTGCAAAACCTGTTCGATCCGGAACGATTTTCCTCTGCGGCGGCGTGCCAGCGTATAAAACATGCTCCATGATCCCGCTCGCCCCGGTTTTGACGCCGCACGGCGCCTTCGTGCTGATCGAAGCGGATCACGGCTGCGTTCTGGATGGAGACCGCTCCGCGCGGCTCAAATGCGCCTTCGCACGGGGAAGCGGGCACGGGCTGCTCTCGCTCGGTGTGGATGATGCCGGGGCAATTCTCCCCCCGGCATTATCCTGGTGGCGGGATTTCGGAGCGCGGTTCGTCGCTGCCCTCTGCGCTGCGCCAAACCGTGAGGAGAGCGGTGCGGCCATCCTGGCGCCTGCGTTCGATCACGCGGAGCTAGCCCGCCTGGCGAACACCCCGCCAATCATGACGGGGGCCGAATACCTCTCGGCTGAGGTTCTCGCCACGCTGTGGCGCTCCATGGGCACCGCTCTCAATGCCGAGCTAGCTGAATCCCGCTGCCCTTTGCAGGAATTCCTCAGGCGCCGCAATCCAGCATGGAATCTGGTGGGCCGGGTGCATTTCAACCTGGCCGAGAACCGCCAGGATCTGGAAGCGCCTTTCGCCTTCCTCGCCACTTATACGCCGCGCCTGTCGGCACAGGCCAAGGCTCAGCATCTGCAACTGGGACAGGCCCTCAAGGAATACGCCGGCGCGGCGAACAAGGACGGGCTCTTGTCGCTGCTGACCCCGGTGCAAACCGCCGCCGTCTCATGCCCGTGGCTGAAGGCGATGGTGGACGAAGACGAAATTTACTATCCCCTGCGCTGGACTCCGGCGGAGGCGTTGCAGTTCCTCAACGACGTCCCGGCGCTCGAAAGCGCGGGCGTGGTTGTGCGTACGCCTGCAAACTGGCGCATGAACCGGCCGCCCCGCCCGCAGGTCAAGGCATCGGTTGGTGGCTCTGAGCCATCCTTTGTTGGAGCCGAAGCGCTCTTGGATTTCCGCCTTGAAGTGACGCTCGAAGACGAAATGCTTACGGCAAAAGAGATCTGTGAGATCTTGCGCAGCTCCGATGGGCTGGCCTTGGTGCGTGGCAAATGGGTAGAGATCGATCGCGAGCGGCTGCAAAAGACACTGGCGCAATTCGAAGCGATAGAACGCCGCGCTAACGCCGAGGGCCTGACCTTCGCCGAGGCCATGCGCTTGCTCGCGGGCGCTGGCGTCACTGATGGCGCCGATGACGGTGCTCGTGGCGGCTGGGGTGAGATCGCCGCCGGGCCGTGGCTTGCAGAGACCCTCAAAGCAATGCGCCAGCCGAACGGCCGGACCGGCGCCGATCCCGGCGAAGCGCTGAGCGGAACGCTACGCCCGTACCAGCGCGCTGGCGTGGATTGGCTTTATCTGCTGACGCAATTGGGACTCGGCGCCTGCCTTGCCGACGACATGGGACTGGGGAAGACGATTCAGGTCTTGTCGCTGCTGCTAGTGCTCAAGCAGCAGGCGCACGAAGCAGCGAAAAGCAAAAAGGTGAAAGGCAAGGGCGAGCTGACCGGACCGAGCCTGCTGATCGCGCCCGCTTCGCTACTGGCCAACTGGACGGGGGAGATCGCCAAATTTGCGCCCGGTGTGAACGCCCTGGTGGCGCACCCATCCACGATGCCGGCGGGCGAGCTCAAGGCGCTTTCCAGCAGCAGTTTGACCGGCGCCGATCTGGTCATCACGAGCTACGGTTCGGCGATGCGTCTGCCCTGGCTGAGCGAGATCGTTTGGCGCCTCGTCATTTTGGACGAGGCGCAGGCCATCAAGAACCCGGACGCTAAACAGACCAAGGCCATCAAGCGGCTCAAGGCTCGCTCGCGCATCGCGCTGACCGGAACACCCATCGAAAACCGGCTAAGCGATCTGTGGTCGCTGTTCGACTTCATCAACCCCTCGCTGCTGGGCACGGCCAAGCAGTTCGCCCAGTTCGTCAAGCAGTTGGAGGACCGCCCTCATAATCCCCACGGCCCGCTACGCGATCTGGTGCGGCCCTACATCCTACGCCGGCTGAAGACCGACAAGAGCATCATCGCCGACCTCCCCGACAAGACGGAATTGAAGGCTTACTGCCCGCTCAGCCGCAAACAGGCAGCGCTCTATCAGCAGGCCGTGGCTGACCTCGCCGAAAAGCTCGAAACCGCTGACAATCTCGAACGCAGGGGCGTTATCTTGGCCGCCCTCATGCGCTTCAAGCAGATTTGCAACCACCCTTCCCAATGGCTGGGCGACGGCGCCTGGACCGAGGAAGACAGCGGCAAGCTGGCGCGCTTGCGCGACATCGCCGAGGTCATCGCCTCGCGCCAGGAAAAAGTCTTGATGTTCACCCAGTTCAAGGAGACCGTGGGGCCGCTGGAGGCGTTTCTTGGCGGTGTGTTCGGACGCCAAGGCCTCGTTCTTCATGGCGGTACCGAGGTAAAAAAACGCAAGGAGATCGTAAAGCTGTTTCAGGAAGACGAGAGCGTTCCGTTTTTCATCTTGTCGCTGAAGGTCGGCGGAACCGGCCTCAATCTGACCGCCGCTTCGCACGTGATCCATTTCGACCGCTGGTGGAACCCGGCCATCGAGAATCAAGCCACCGACCGCGCCTTTCGCATCGGCCAGACGCGCAATGTACTTGTCCACAAGTTCGTCTGCCGGGGCACGGTTGAAGATAAAATAGATCAGATGATCGAGTCGAAGAACCGTCTCGCTGGAGATTTTCTGGAAGGCGGCGCCGATGTGCGGTTGACGGAAATGGATGACGAAGCTTTGCTGAACATGGTGGCGTTGGACTTCGCGGCTGCGGCGAGGGAGGGGTGAAGCCATGGCCTTCTTTGCGCGGAAGCCCTATGTGCCGGTCGCCCAGCGCCGGCGGAAGGCCGCGCTGCATGTCCAGAAGCTGGCGAAGAAAGGCCAGGCGGTCACGCCCGTGATCGTCGAAGGCCGAATGATCGCCAGAACCTTCTGGGGTAAGTCCTGGTGCAATAATCTGGAACGTTACAGCGATTATGAAAGCCGCCTGCCTCGCGGGCGCACCTATGTGCGCAACGGCTCGGTCGTCGATCTCAAGATCGCTCGCGGCGAAATCGCCGCCAAGGTCAGCGGCTCGGAAATCTACACGGTGCGGATCGCCATAGACCCAGCCTCGCCGGCTGTGTGGAAAGCAATGTGCAAGGACTGCGCCGGCAGCATCGACTCGCTCGTTGAACTGCTGCAGGGGCGCTTCTCCAAGGGCGTGATGGAGCGCGTCTGCCTGCCGGGCAAAGGGCTTTTCCCGTCTCCCAAGGAGATCGAGCTGTCTTGTAGCTGCCCCGACTGGGCGGACATGTGCAAGCATGTGGCTGCCGTGCTTTATGGCGTTGGCGCGCGGCTGGATGTAAGTCCGGAACTGCTGTTCACCCTGCGCGGCGTGGATCACGCGGAACTCTTGGCGAAAGCGGGCGAAGGATGGTCGCTTGCGAGGAAGCCGGTATCCAGCAAGCGCGTTATGGCTGGCGGCGATCTTGGTGCGATCTTTGGTGTGGAGATGGCGGAAACCGGCGGCCGCGCCGACGCTCAAGCGCCCGAAGCATCCGCGAAGAAGGAACAGAAGAAGGGGAAAGCCTGCACCAGGACACCAGCGAAAGCAGAGGCTGGGGAGGCTCGGGCGGCGCCCGCGCCGAAGAAAAACGCGAAGGCCAAGTCAGCCAAGCCCCCGCCGCTCTCTCTCGCTCCGGCGGCCAAGCCCTCGCCACGAACCGGAGTGGCTCGAAAAACGGCAACATCCCGCGCCACGCACAAGATGGACGCCCGAGGTTCGCTCACAGAGACGCCGGCGATAGCGTCGGCAAAGCCAATAGCGCTGGCAGCCAAGGCTTCGCGGTCCGCCGCTGCCAGTAAAGCGCCGAAAAATGCCGCTGTGCGCGGGTCTGCGGCAAGCAAGTGCCAACCCAGAAAAAAATAGGCGCAATTCGCCGTCGCGATATGCTTAGACGAAATGCCAATTGGGTGGCGACGTTTTGGACATAAGCACGCGAAAAATATAGCCGATCGCGCCGTCCCCTCGAGGAAAAAGAATGGTGCGAAGCAGCAAGCCGGAGGTCTGCAAAGGGTCACAAGGCCCAATCGGTCGTGGCCATCAGATGCAAAATTTCAGGTCGGCTCTTGGAGTAAGAGCGGTATTCCGTTGAAAAAACTCGTACTTCTGCTTGCGACGTGCGCCGTGCAAAGGCGGCGCTTTCCAGTGGGTGCCGCTCCCGCCGGAAGCAACCGGAGCGGTCATGGAGGTAACGAAATGGCCGAAGCCTTCGGGTAAAGCGTGTCACGAATTGGTGACAGCGCGAGTGTGCAGGCCGCAACGCGAGTGAACACCTGGCA
>JBAUNL010000756.1:0-3255 GCA_049579205.1 Rhodomicrobium sp.
TCGAAAGGGTTGTCAGCCAGCGCTGCGTCGCCCTGATCGAGCAGCGCGATGCGATCCGGGCTAGCACGCTCTTCCATTGGTGGCCAAAGCCAAACGAGGCGAACTAATCAACCGGATACGGTATAACTCCTAACAAGCATCAGGATGCCGCGCCGGCCTGAGTTTGTTTCCGCTCCAGGTTCTTAGGCGGGTATGGGGCCGAGCTAGGCAAAAAGGGCCTCACGTCCGCAGTGCCCCGAGCCTTGCGTTTCCCCGGGAGACCGCGGAGTCGGCTTTGGGTCAAAACGGGAAAGGCTCAAAGTGAGCAAATGTAGGCCGCTACACCCCCAATTCCGGAAGGGCGCCTTCAAAGGCAGAAACGTGGAAGAGGGCCAAAAGCAGAAGCTCCCGATCCACGCGCGTGTTGCACCTTAAAGATGAGAATGCAGTACCTCGCGCTGCTTTAAAGCCGGAGTCGCTGCAGCGACTGTTCCACCTGCATTCGGGTCTTTCCATCACGAAATGGAAATGATTTCAAAAAGGCAGACCTATCGTAGTTAGGATTTGAGAGCCGAATGTGTCTGACGTATTCCTCTGCCTTGCCTTTGTTGCCGGCCAGTTCATTGGAAAAGGCCGCGATTGCGAATATCTGGATGTGGGCGTTGGGGGATCGAACCGCCTGATCCGCCCATTCGGCGGCAGCCAGGTAATTGCCGCGGATCGAATGCGTGAGCGCGCGGGTCGCGAGCATTGCGTAGTTCAAGGGATCGATCGGACTTAAGGCGATCGCTTTGGCGACTTTGATCTCGCTGTCTTCACCCTCGCCAAGAAGCGCGCCGATCAGGGCACTATTGTAGATGCCAAAAGCGTAGTTGGGGCTTAGCGCAATGCTGCGGTCGAGCCAGGGCAGTGCCGCTTCCAGATCCCCGGACAGCCACTCGGCACGTCCCATTGTCAGATTGACAAATGGGTCGAGGGGATCGAGGTCCATGCAGGCGACGGCATGTTTTCGTGCCTTTCTGGTTTCGTCCCCCTGGTCAAGCGAGAAACCCAGAAACGCGTTCTGAAAGTGGGTAAATGACAGCCCAGCATGGGCGCGGGCAAAACCGGGATCGAGATTCAGTGCGCGCGTGAAAAGATGCTCCGCGAGGCTATTGTCGCGCTTGTTGAAGCGGTACATGTGCCGGAGTCCGCGATGGTAAGCGGCCCACGCATCCAAATCCTCCGTCGGCAGCTTCGCCGCCTGCAAGGCTTCGGCCAGCTGGATGCGCGGTTCAAGCGCGGCGACAATCTGGCCAGCAATATGGGACCACATCTGCATAATCTCGTCCGCTGGCATGGTAAAGCGATCGGCCCAGATCACGTTGTGTTCTGGCCACCGGCAAAGTTCGGCTCCGATAACAAGCTGGCTCGCTTGTCTCGCGATCGTCCCGGTCAAAAAGTAGCTGGCACCCAGGATTTCACTGGCCCGGGCGAAATCAAGCTCCTGACCGCGAAAGTGAAATGAGGAGCCGCGCGCAATGACGAAGAGCCAATGCAGCCGGGACAGCTCGAGGATAACCTCTTGCGCAAGGGCATCTCCCATAAGCCGGAGCTGAGGATCCTGCGAGAGAGGAAAGAGCGGCAGAACGGCGATCTTAGGTGGAGCGATCGGGGGATAGAGCCTCCCCGGCTCGTTAATCGGCGGCTGGAGAGTCTGGGCGGGCCGGCGAATCGTCTCGGTGGCGCTACCCTCGACGGGTGCTGTGAATTGAAAACCGCGCCCCCGAACTGTGCGGATGTAGGTCTGGCTTTGACCACTATCGCCAAGCGCCTTCCGCGCCGACTTAATGCAACTTGATATTGTTGCATCGGAAACCGAGCGGCCCTCCCACACATGTTCGATAATCGCTTCCCGGGTGAGGACCTGCCCCGCATTTTCGATGAGGAAGCAGAGCAGATCGAAGACCATTGGCTCGAGATGGATGCTGGCGCTCTTTCCCAGCAAGGAAAATTGGTCCGTGTCGAGTTCGAATTCATCGAAGCGATAACGCATCGCGTTGGCCCTTACCGTTTCACCACCGATCTCCAAGAAATCTCCATGCAATCGCCAAGGCCCATTCAAGCAGGTTCAGCGTGGAGCGGCTATTTTTCGCTTTCGGGGCACTGCACGGCCCCCGCACGAAAAGTCAAACCTTCGACCAATCGAGAATCCTATGACAGCAATGACCCAAATCACCGCCTCCCCCGACTATACCGCGATCAAGTCCAAGCAGAATGCGGCGTGGGCGTCGGGTGACTATGCCAGGATCGGCAGCACTTTGCAGATTGTTGGCGAGACCCTCGCCGAGGCCTTGGATTTGAGCCCGGGCTCCAAGGTTCTTGATGTAGCGGCCGGCAATGGTAACGCCACGCTAGCCTTTGCTCGCCGCTGGTGCAACGTAACCTCAACCGATTACGTGGAAAGGCTTCTGGGACAGGGCCGCACCCGGGCCGAGGCGGAAGGGCTGACCGTTACCTTTCAGAACGCCGATGCTGAGCAGCTTCCGTTCGAAAGCAACGCTTTCGACGCCGTGGTCTCGACCTTTGGTGTGATGTTCACGCCAAACCAGGTCAAGTCGGCCAGCGAGATGCTTCGTGTCTGCCGCCCAGCCGGTAAGATCGGCATGGCGAACTGGACGGCGGAGGGGTTCATCGGCCAGCTGTTTAAGACCCTTGGAGAGCACATCGCGCCGCCCGCCGGACTTAACTCCCCTGCGCGGTGGGGAAGCAAGGCGTGGATCGAGGAAGTCTTTGGGGCCAAGGGCCGGTCGATCGTAATCAACGATCGCGCCTTCATCTTTCGCTATCGATCGACGGAGCATTTTGTGGACTTTTTCCGCTCCTATTATGGCCCGGTCCATAAGGCCTTTCTTGCGCTTGACCCAGCGGGGCAGACGGCGCTCGCAGCCGGCTTGGACGCCACCATCCAGCGCTTCAATACGGCGACCGACGGCTCGATGCGGGTCCCGTCTAGCTACGCGGAAATCATCATCACAAGGGTGTGACGGTCGTGGCCCAGCGCTGGCTCTGAAGCAGAGCCAGCATGCGGCATTCGCGGAATTCGACATAATTGAGATGTGCACGGCAGCAGACGTGGTCAAGCGGAGCTATCTTGACGGAAACGTCACGAACGGAGGCCCCGATTTGATCAAATATCAGCGACAGGGCCTTCGTCCGAAACTTTTTGCGCGGGTTTGATGACGCTTGGCGAACCCACGCGGATATTTTGTCGGGAAGAGTCTGCTCCGGGTCAAA
>JBAUNL010000757.1:0-1903 GCA_049579205.1 Rhodomicrobium sp.
CGGCGGCCCTGGCCATAACTCAGCGGCCCGTGGAAAGCGGTCGCGCCGGCGAGGCCTGCCTTTAGAGCAGCTTCCACAATGGCACGGTAAAGGGTGCCTCCGCCGGACCGATCGGTCTCACCGACGAACACACGCAGGAGAACGGCGTCCCGAAGCGTTTCCATGTCCCTGCCTTAACGGTTTTGGGGACATTATTTGGTACAGTCAAGCTTTAGGCTTGTATACAAACCTGAACTATTATGGCGAGTGTATTATGATCGCAAAGTGGCGACAAGCCGCAAAGGATGGAGAAGAAGTTCCAGCGCAACGCGGATGTCACTAACAACGATAGATGCGGCTTTTGCGGTCTCCGTCGCGGCGCCTTCAGGCCCGACCACGGCGATGCCTATACCGGCAGCTGCCACCATCTTGCTATCATTTCTGCCGTTGCCGATGCAGACGCAGTCGGATGGATCAAGAGCCTCGATGAATGCAAGCTTTGCTGCGCCCTGATTTTCATTGCCATCGAGAATGGTCAATTGGCATGGATATCCGGAAAGCGCAGCGGCCGCGCAGCCGAACGTATCGCCCGTGACCACATGAATAACCAATCCCGGGCTAACATGCGCACAATGTCGCCCACGCCAGGAAGAAGCACGCCGTCGCGGGCCAGCGTACCGTTATAGTCGAGTACTAGGTGGTGGAGGCTAAAAACGCCAACGCCTGGAACGCTTATCTCAATCACTTAACCCTTCCTCAATTTGGGCCGCGGCCGCAGTGATAATACTAGCAGAATCCAAAAGGGACCATTCTAATCGACGGCCACTTTTAAGCACACCGAGTCTACAAGGGATCCGACCTTGGAAGAAAACGGTTGCAATTTTGAAGAATACGCAATGGCCGGTTTTGGCCCAAGGCGCCTTATCAGAAAAGTAGATAGGGAGGAGCGAACAGAGCGTTCCAAGTGGCGGGCTGGTATTGGGCAGCAACAGCAGCTCATCCTCCAAAAGCAGGCACTCTTCGAAATCGCCGCAATGGACCGCTTTCGGCCGCTTGCGGCTATATGCGGCCACCCCGCCCGATGCAAAAACCACCTCTGATAAGAGCCTCAGGCAGTGATCGACGTCAAATAAAGCGCAGCTCAGCTCTGTGCCATGTATGACGGGGGAGCGCCGGTGAGAAAGTCCTCACGTACCGGTGCGAAGAAATCGATGGCCTCCGAATCTTCCGGAAAATAGCCTTCGTGCTCAACCCCGCCGGGGATCACCGCGACATCGCCAGGTTTCATTGTTCGCTTCTCGTCGCCGATACGGAATTCCATTGTACCTTTGATCATCCACACAAACTGCTCATGCGGATGCTTGTGAGCGGCGGCATGTGCGCCCGCCTTCATTCTCCAGTAGACCATTGTGCCTTGTTTGCCCGATATGACGCGGCGCCGGATTTTGTCGGTAATCTGCTCCTCAGGTACTGACTCTAGTTTGTCGAATCCTGCGATGACTGGCATGTCGGTTTCCTCCGCGGGCGTTTCCTCCTCATAGTACATCGTCGACGCGGCTACAAAAGGGTCCAAGCCAGCTTCCGGCGCGACGCTAACGCTGGCGTCAATTTGAAGCGGAAGTCAGACAGTTCGCCAGAAGCAACCTTGGCTTCGTGATTGGATATTCTCGGTCTCGACCTTTTCCGGCCTATCGGTCGCATCTAGGCTGTCAGGCAACAGCCCAAGCATGATAACGGCCTCCTCTTCTGCACGCGCATCAGAAGAGTTTCAATTCCACTCGTAATTACAAAGATAGTTAGACGTCAAGCCACGGATAGGCGACCGCGCAAGACCCTCCTCCATTTAGAGCGGTTCCCGAATTAATTGAATCGGAAGGGATTCACAAAGAGGCCGAAGCAGTTGAGTCTGCCCTTGTTCAAGACG
>JBAUNL010000758.1:0-2817 GCA_049579205.1 Rhodomicrobium sp.
CGAAAGGGTTGTCAGCCAGCGCTGCGTCGCCCTGATCGAGCAGCGCGATGCGATCCGGGCTAGCACGCTCTTCCATTGGTGGCCAAAGCCAAACGAGGCGAACTAATCAACCGGATACGGTATGAGACGCCCCTCAGTGCGATGCTCTTGGAAACATCCCTTCTGCGTTTATGCAATTCCAATGACGGCTCCCGCCACCGCGGCCATACCAGAACCAACGGCCACCGGGCGTTTGGATTCCGGCGGCACCGCTTGCCGAAGCTGGGCACGACGGCTTGCCATTGTCGATGTTAGGAGGGAGACGGTTCTGGCGCCGGCCGAGCCGTCGAAATGGATGGGCGCCAGAGTGAAGGGGAGCAAACAATGAAGACCGTTTTGATCATCGGCGCGAGCCGAGGGCCCATGGCGTTGTGATATTACTTGCAGTTACGCCTTGGCTCCTGATCGACCTCGGCATCATGCCTGGCGAAGCTGGCCCGAATTCATATGGACCTGACCCAAGAGCTTAGCTGCTTTTGCGAATTTTATTGGAGAAGTCTGTTGCCAGCTGCGGCAACAGTAATTTCATTAGCCTGACGTCAACAGCTTAGGCGCGGGCCATGATGCGGCCAGTCTTTCTGGACACATTGCAAACTTCCGGATTTGAACGCCGAGTTGAAGGCTCGGTACCTTTATCGTAGTGCGCGGGGATTAGCGCTATCGCCGACGGCTCTACTGAAATCCACTTCTGCACTACTGAAATCGTCTTCTGAAAATGGCAGAGATTCCCGGTAAGTTCGTGACGGTAGCAACACCCGAGGGGCGGGCGGGAAAGTAACCGGATGGTCCCAGGGTAAACCTGAACCTTAATCGATCTCTCCAGGCGAGTTGTCGGCGTCTTCTGCCTTGGCCCGGGCATCTTGAACCTTGCGAATGGCGACGTTCAGCGTTTCAAAATCGCTGAACCCAGGGAAAGGGCCGTCCTGCAGGATCGGCAATGCGCAACTAAGAGCCTCGAGCATTTGCGCATTGAGCTGGCGCAATCTTGCATTCTCGCCTTCTAGGCGCTTCAGGTCGGCCGCAAGAGTTGCAACATCGGTGTTGATGTCATTGCGAAGCGACATTGTGACCTCCGTCGGAAGCAGGTGATGACACAACCGCTTTGAACAAATCACATCGCTTATTGTTGCCCGTCGCCCAAAGGCGAAGCGCAAAATCCCGGCCCCAATTACGGCCACGGACGCATATGATGGAGCTGCGGGCGCAAGAAGGAGTTGCACCCAGGACGTTTGAATTCGCGCTCCTAACCGCCGCGCGTACCGGCGAAGTGCTTGGCGCGACGTGGGGCGAGATCGGCATAAATGAGCGCGTCTGGACCATTCCGGCTTCACGCATGAAGGGCAAGCGGGAGCATCGCGTACCACTTGCTGACAGGGCCGTCGCGATCCTTAAGGAGATGCGGCTGCTAGCCCCGGCGAACGATCCTAACGGCGCCTTTGTATTCCCTGGCATGAAGCGCGGCAGGCCGCTCAGCGGCATGACCTTCCTCATGCTTCTGCGCCACATGGGGCGGGACGGCCTCACGGCGCACGGTTTCCGTTCGACGTTTCGCGATTGGGCTGCCGAACGCGGCTTTCCCGATGAAGTGTGCGAGCTAGCGCTGGCGCATGCGGTTTCCGATAAAGTCCTGGCTGCTTACAAGCGCACCGATCTGTTCGAGCGCCGCCGGGAACTCGCGGCGGCATGGGCCGCGTTTTGCGGAACCGCGGAAGCTGCGGACAATATCATTGAGATGCGAGAGCGAGAGCTGCGGGGTGCCCGGTAATGGTAATCAAAAACCTGGTCTCGATTTCCGGGCCTGGCCAAGGTGTTGCCATAGCACCCGGCGGTGTTGTCAGCCTTCCCTCGCTTGGTGGTGGCAATATCACTCTTTCTGGAGCTGATGTTGTCCCAGGCGCCGTTATCGAGCTGCCCGGCGGCGGTACCTTCACTGTTCCTGCGAGCCAAGAGAAGAAGCCACGTCAGGCCAAGCCGCCGTCCCGATTGAAGCCGTTTTGGAATGATGCAGAGCGCGAAATCATGGACCCGTGGTTCGATGAGAACGGCTATCCCAGGCGGGGCGACGGAAAGCAACGCGAGCTTGAAGAATGCGTTGCTAAATGGATTAAGGATCACGGTGAGAAGGCTGGCAAAACGGCGATCCGGGACTTTGTATGCAGGTCTATCAAGAAATATAAGGAGAAGGTCGGGGCCGTTTAGGCCGGATGGGTTTAAACGGCCTAATCGGCCTTAACAAATTGATAATACACGTTATTTCGTCTCTCATTGCATAAGTGGCGGAGCATTCGCGCTGCGGGCAAATGAGAGAAGCATAATGTTTGCAAGTGCAAAGCAAGAGGCGCAGCCGCTCACGATTACGGTGAAACAAGCGCTGGAACTGTCCGGGCTCGGTTTAACAAAACTCTATGAACTAATTAATTCAGGCGAGCTGGAGACGGTTTTCGTTGGACGGCGGCGCTTGATTACCTATCGCAGCCTTTCAAGGCGGCTCTTGCCCGAGACCGCGCCCGAAGCACGGCGCGGCCGTGGACGTCCAAGGAAATCTCATAACCTAAGTAAATAAATCAAGAGCCCAACGATGGATAGCCGTACCGGGAGTGCCCGCCGGGCGGCGTGATCCTTCCGATCTCAAACGCACTGAGACCGTCGAAAAGCGCCATGGCCACGATGGGCAGCACTTCGCTTTGACTGAGGCTAAGGCCAAACCAGATGAAGAATAGGGGTATGAGCGCAATGAAGGGAAGTTGGCGCCAAACGCGAAGAATGGGATAAAGGATC
>JBAUNL010000759.1:0-8620 GCA_049579205.1 Rhodomicrobium sp.
GCTTTAGCCCGCTGTTTTCGGAGGGCCTTTGATCTCAATCAATCGAAGAATTGAAAATGCGGTTTTGCGCAGCGCGAAACAAAACTTCTTGGCGAACATGAATTCTTCCGGCGGCAGCATCGCTGCCGCCATCTCCTGCATACAGGCTGATCCAGGCTTCGAGCATATCGATTTGATTCTGATCAATAGAAGCTCTAGCAGCGGGCTATCGCTCGTCCTGTATGAGATCACGGTAAGCATGCCAGGTCGCGTGGCCGATCAGCGGGAACGTCACAACAAGCCCGATAAAGAGCGTGGCAAAGCCGGTCAAAGTCGCTGCAGCAATCAACGCCGCCCACAGCGCCATGGCCTTTGGATTTAATCTTACAGCCTGAATGCTAATGACGGAGGCAGTTATAGGATCGGCTCGTCTGTCGAAAAGCAACGGGACGGCAATTGCGGAAATTGCAAATGTAGCTGCGGCTAGAACTCCTCCGGTGACGGTGCCGGCGACAAGCAGACCGAGGCCATACGGTGTGAAAAGCAATGTCGGGATGAAGTCCGGCAGCGACGGGAAGCTGTTCGGACCGAATAGCAGCATGAAAAGCAAAAAGGCTATCCTCACCCAAAAGAAATAAATCAGGAGTAGGAGCACACCAAAAAGGGCCAGACGCCGGGGAGATTTGAGTATTGCGTGCCGCACCTCTTCAAAGCCGGCGGTTTCACCGAGTTCCCTCCGCCGGCTAACCTCATAAAGCCCGACAGCCAACATTGGCCCGAGAAGCAAGAAGCCTCCTGACAGGGGCAATAGAAGCGGCAACGCTTGGAGCCAAAAAAGAGCTGCAGTAATAGAAACCGCTCCGGCAAATGCAGCCGCGCCGAAAGCCAAGCCAATTAGCGGCGTAGCCCCGAGGTCTCGCCAGCCGAGGTCAAGCCATTGCCATGGTGCGTCGAAGCTTACCTCCCGTACAGCAAGGCCTTCGGTCCCCTCCTTTCCCTGTGTTTGAGCAACGCCACCGCCTGAGCTCGCCACCATCTTGCCTCCGCGTCAACTTTTGGAGATGCTCACGAAGATCGAACCTCGCCGCCTTGATGCAGGTCAAAGGCGGATTTGCGGTTCGCGCTGCGCCCTTTTCCTTGCTTGAGCCAATTGATAAGGTAGACTGCAAGGCGCGGAGAAATATATTGACACTTATGGAGAAGGTCACACGGTGCGATGCATGCGCGATCCGGCATCGCGCCGTA
Organism: Rhodomicrobium sp.; assembly: GCA_049579205.1. Lineage (GTDB taxonomy): Bacteria > Pseudomonadota > Alphaproteobacteria > Rhizobiales > Rhodomicrobiaceae > Rhodomicrobium. Next base: position 1,225 of record JBAUNL010000759.1, read on the forward strand.
TGTTCAGCGCTTGATCGTGACGAATTGCTGGCGCTGAACCGGATTTCAACGCGAAAACACATACCAAAAGGTCAAACGATCTTCAGTGAAGGCGAGCCCCGAGGTTATTTCTCCAACATCGTTTCCGGCGTTGTTAAGCTAACGAAGTCGCTTGATGATGGAAGGCAGCATATAATTGGGCTGCTTTTCGCACCAGATTTTGTCGGCCGTGCTTACCGCTCTGATAATCCCTATTTCGCAGAGGCTGCCACGGATGTGGAGCTTTGCATGTTCCCGACCACGGGCTTCGAGCGAATCTTGAAAGAGCATCCTTCGCTTGAACACCGTCTTTTCGAGCTAACTCTTTCAGAACTCGACGCCAGCCAGGAATGGATGCTGCTACTTGCGCGAAAGACGGCGGCGGAGAAGGTGGCGAGCTTTCTCCTTATGCTAGCGAGACGCGCCGAAAATCTAGGCTGTGCGCATTCGGGTAAAGCCAATTCGATCCAGATCGATCTACCCCTCACCCGCGCTGAGATTGCGGATTGCCTTGGCCTTACGATCGAGACCGTTAGCCGCCAGATCACCAAGCTCAAGACGGCTCATGTCATCGACCTTCTCAATTACCGCGAGATTGCCGTCCCAGATCTAGATCGCCTTCGCAAGGCCGCTCATTTTTCCTGATTGCCGGAATTAGCCCTGGGCTGTTTCATGAACGGCTCCAGCGCCTGCTTTTCCCATTCCAAGTGGCGCCGCTTTCCTTCGAAGAAGTGACGCAGTAGACAGCCAAATGCTTCGACACGAGTCCTGTCGCTGGAATGTCCGGGATTAATTGCCCTTTCCAAGATTTCGATTAGCAGGCCGCCGTCGCTCGCGTGTTCATATTCACATTGCTTGAGAAGGCGATCAATCTGGCGGCCGGCTCGTTCCCGAATCGTGGGGAAGATGATTTGCTCCTGAATAGCTGTGTGCCGCTTCAACGACAGCTCAGTAAGCTGCAGCAGCCGCAATGTTCGTTTTGCTTTGAATGCAGCCGGCAAACGGTCTGCCATTGCTTCCATCTGCGCGCAGAGCCGCAATAGCCGTGCATTCTCACGTTCGAGGAGCAAAACTGCCTCATCCCGGCGGGGACTGATGTCAAGCAAGCGTTGCAATTGCGGCCCATTTTTTTCGGAACCTGCACTATAGCGTGCGGGCAAGGCCTCTCTGTCGCTTTGATCGAGATCAACCGCACGGCTAATCTGGCCTGCTGCTTCATATCGTTGATGGATTCGCCTTTTTGATCGGTATGCTTCGCCTGCACTTGCAGCGCGTCACATTAAGGGATCGGACCAAATCTTGTATGGATCGCTGATTAAGCCGCTGGGCATGAAGGCTACAGCTTTATAGATCACAACAAAGCGCTTCGGTTCGCGGGGTAGTCACCTAGTGTCCGGCGAAAAGAGTGGTTAATCAACCTTCTCATGCCCCTTTAGTGCTTTTTTACAGCTAACCATAAAAGTGTTCAGCTCATTCGCGATGGCTTCATAGGAACCAGCCTCCTCGAAAAGAAGCGGGGAGTTCTCGGCGGTTGACACCAGCTTCACTAACCGTAAGGCGCCTATCGTCTTAGCGCTACTCTTGATCGCGTGAAGAACTGCCTGGCTGTAACCAAAGTGCAAAAAGGGAACTTCAGCCTTCAGACGCTCAATGTTTGCGCGTAATTCGGTTTCGAACGTCGTCAATAAATTGTTCTTGAATGCCTCTACGCCGAAAAGTTCAATCAGAAAACTCAACCTTTCATTGTCGAGAACCGGTACTTCTTCTTCATGCGCTTCCCTTAGCGTACTAGGTGTAGCTTCCGAAGGGTCACCAATGCTGCGAGAAAGAAAGGATCTCAAATCTTCGAGGTCAAGCGGCTTTGAAAGGACATCAAACATACCGGCTTCAAGGCATCGGCTTCGAGTCTCCTCGGAGATGTCCGCCGTTAGGCCGGCGATGACCGCGGCCGTTTCTTTGGCGGTTACCGACTGGTAGGTTTTGCAAACCTCGGTTCCATCTTGGTCCGGCATGTTGACATCTAATATCGCGACATCGATCTCCTCTGTTAGAAGATGCTCAAGGGCGTCTTCTCCTGTCTGGGCCTCAACGACCATGTAGCCGTCTAGTTGCAGCATTCGGGCGATGACCTGTCTATTCATCAAATTGTCATCCGCGACCAAAACGGTCTTCTCGCGAGAGGCGGATGGCTTTAGGTTCTCACTAACGCAGGGAAGATGCCGCCGGTGCCAGTGGGCCACTGTCCGGATTAGCTCAGGGGACAAATCCCCGGCTGACGGAACTATCGCCGTCGCGCGCGCCGAAAACTCATTGGATGTATCGCTGCCGGGAGAAACGGCAATCAGCGGGCTATGATCAGGCAGGCGGCTAAGCCCTTCCCAGTCAGCAGATGCCATCTGGGACGGATCAGCAGTCACGACCAGCTCTTCCGCGCTGGGGCCGCAAGGTTCATCGCGCGCGGTAAGAGCGCCCTCTTCACAGCTTTGAAGAACTGTAAATTCGGGTCCCGCCCCCGCGAGCGCGAGATGGTCAAGACCGAACGTAACAATCTTGATGTCTTGGCCGATTTGAGATTGAGCAGCTTCAAACGGTTCCGCAGGAATGTCCACCCGAAACGTAGATCCTTTGCCCCGCGCGCTTATGCAATCGATACTACCCCCCAGCAGCCCGGTAAGCGATTTGCATAGTGACAAACCTAGCCCTACGCCGCCTTCGTCCTCTGTTCCATTGGGTGCCAGCCGAACAAACTCGTCGAATATGCGGTCCTGCATATCGGGATCGATTCCGGGACCGGAATCATGAACTTCAATATGGAGTGTCATTCTTCCTTGCTTATTTAGAAATGCCACTTCAACAATGATGGCGCCCCTTTTCGTGTACTTTATTGCATTTGTGACAAGATTAAGGATAATGGTCTGAATTATGTCTGGATCTGACCTTATTTCTCTTGGTAACGCCGTCCTAAACACAAACTGGAGCTTAAGTCTTTTCTTGGATGCGAGCGGAGCTACGATAGACTCCACCTCGGATAACGTCTCAATAACATTGAAAGGTCTTTCCCGGACGCGCCGCGCCCCGCTCTCAACAGCTTGAAACTTCAGAATACTATCAAGCATCCGTGTTAACCGGTGAGCGGCGATCTCGGTAGAAGCTGCATTTTCTCTCTCCTGTGCGGTTGTCGCAGTAATCTTTGAGATCTGGGCCAAACCGAGGATCGCATTGAGCGGGGTGCGTAGCTCGTGACTGATCATTGAAAGAAATTCTGTCTTCGCGGTGCTCGCTGCCGTCGCCTGCTTCATCGACGCGCGAAGCTTCCTGATAAGACTGGAACAGTAGATAGGAATGGCGATGATTGCGATGAGGAGGCCGGCCGAGAACTGCCATTCCTGACGCCAATAGGGCGTCGCAAGTACCATTATTATAAAACATATGCCATTCACCGCCATGGACACGTACATGTAGGCGATGCCAAAGCGAAACCCGTTGCCAAGGATGACCCAGAGGTAAACGGGGAAGAAGATAGCCGCGGAGCGTTCTCCATAGTGGATGACTAGACTAAGCGCGAGGGCGTCAGCGAAGATCGACACCATTCGTCGGAGAATATGGCGGTGCGGCCATATAAGGAGGTGCAAGAGCAGGCCGAACCCAATGATCCACGCAACCACCAATAAAATAGCGATCGAACCCGGACTTGAGCTCACTTGTGTTTCGAGCGCCGGGTCAAGTATCGCATAGGCTGTTATCACAACGCCAATGGCGTAGCGGGTCAATATCTGGGAAAATTCGAGCCGTTCGAACCGCCACACCTTGCCTACCCGGCTACGAAGCATTTGAAGTGGTCCGCCAGGAGGACCGCGGAGCCTTTGCACGCTTCGCTGTAACGCAAAGCTGACATCTTTTACATGGGATAGAGTACCGGTCATGTTCATGACTGATTTGCCAAAAGGCGCAATGCCGGCTTCACTGCCACAACTGAACTTGCTGGCAGAATAAGGTCGACCCGGGTACCGGCGCCTTTTTTGCTAGAAATTTCAAGCTTCCCGCCAAGCAGCTTCATAAAGCCGACAGATATTGGCAGACCAAGACCTACGCCTTGAGCGGAAGCCCTTAGACATGGATTTGCGATCCTGCCAAAATTTGAAAGGGCTACAACCAGCTCCTCATCCGACATTCCAATCCCGTGATCCTTTACGGATATTGTCATCCCTCCATCCCTATTTTGACTAACATCAACTCGAATGACTCCCCCTTCCATGAATTTATTAGCATTCGTGATAATGTTCAGGAGAACCTGGAATAGCTTCTGCGAATCTGATTTCAACATAACTTCTTCGTTTTGATTGAAGATCAGGTTATTTCTTCTTGCCTTAATCTGAAGCTGTATCATTGCACGTAGTTCCGCAATAAACTGTGATAAAGAAAATTCGCTTATCGTGAGCGCATGCTGACCTTTCTCCAGTTGGGAAAAATCGAGTACTTCATCTATAATAAAAAGCAAGTGCTCTGCGCTACTTAAAATGTCTTTCAGGTATTCCGTGTAACGAATATTCCGAATAGGTCCGAATGTCTCGGAGTGAATCAAATCAGCAAATCCTATGATCGCATTCAAAGGCGTTCTAATCTCATGACTCATATTCGCTAAAAATGCACTCTTCGCGTGGCTCGCTGCCTCTGCTTGAGATTTCGCTGCACGAAGAGACTCCTCCGTACGCTTGAGGGTTGAGATGTCTATACCGGAATAAACCACGATACTCTCATGCATAGGGGATTCAGGTACCACACGCCCCATGATTAGAAATGTGTGAGTCTCGCCTTCACGATCCTTTATATCGATCTCAACTGGCTCCGGCTTGGTGGTATCCCCATGGCGAAGCTGATTTAGAACAGCCTCCATCGACGATCCCCCAAAAAATTCGAAGCAATATTCATTCGCAAAGACGGCCTGACCATCGCCGTTAACTGCCAATATCAAAGCAGGTACACAATCGATGACATGCGTGAAGTGCTCACGTGATGCTTGCACTTGCTTGATTGAGCGAAGTCTGGTCTCGGTAAGTTTTTGCTTTAGCGAAAGTCCACTAATACGTAAGATTTTTTGGTGCAGACCAAGCCTCAGAAGGTTTCGTACGCGAGCCTGAAATTCGAATACATCAAGCGGAGTTGTTAAGAAGTCTGTCGCGCCACATAAAAGGGCGTTACGTCTATTCTCGACCTTTTCATTGGCCGAAACAACGATAACGGGCGTTTCTTCAAGTCCGGGAGTTTTTCTTATCATTTTTAAGAAAGCGGTCGCATCCATAGTAGGCATGCTGAAATCCGTGATAATAAGATCAGGAGCACTCTCGATAAAATCTTCTAGCGCAGCCTCAGCCGAGGAAAAAGTCTTTACTTTAGTAATATCATCTATCTTTTTAGAGAGATTTTCTAATACGATTCGATTGAGCTCAAGATCGTCTACAATCGCGACATACGCAACATCATCGATTTGGCGGGATATATCCAACTGCATAATAATTCCAGCCAAAGGTGTTCCCGCCTGAGAAGCATAGCATCGCCATTTTTGGCGCGAATAACATGCTGATGACTTAAGCCAAAGGAAATGAGTTATGGATGAGAAACAAACCGTTTCACAATCCTATCTATTTTAGAAAAAATATTATTGCCGACATTAACCATTTTTTTGCCATTATCGATTCTTGCCACATTTGTATGCCACCCAGGTCTATCAAAACACAGGGTAGAAGGCTTGATGCGAGTAATGATCTGCGGCGCTGACTATGCAATTAAAGACCAAGCTGATGCAAGTTCAAAACTGGGAGCTTGCTCCGAACCGCCGGCGAATTCCGAGAGACCGATAGGCGATGCTGGTGCCGCTAAAATATTGCACTTTGTAAGAAAACTTGGCCTTACGGAACTCCGGGTTGAGCTTGACACTGAGCTTGGGGCCTTGTGGTGCTTCCAGCAACATCGAAAGCGTCCAAATTTTACCTTGGCCCTCCTCAAGGACGTCCGCGCGGTCCAAAGGTTGATAACCGACGTACACCGCGATCACCCGGAGGAGGCGCGGCGGTTGCTGAGGTTTCTAATCTGGGGCTCTGACATCCGTGGGATTTTTAATCTGGGCGGTGACCTCAGATATTTCGTTCACCTCGTTGAACAAGCAGACCTTCCTCGCCTCAAAGCCTATGCCATGTCATGCATCGACGTTTGCTTTGCCAACTATTCAGGACTGCATGCCGATGTCATTGTCGGGGCTCTGGTTGCCGGCGACGCGTTGGGCGGCGGCTTCGAATCGGCGCTTTCTTGCGACTTCATTATAGCCGAAAGCACAGCCCGCTTTGGCCTTCCTGAAATCCTGTACGGGCTGTTTCCGGGTATGGGTGCGTACTCGTTTCTTTCGCGGAAAATAGGCCAGGCAAAAGCCGAAGTCATGATATCGGACGGGCGTTTGCACGATGCTTCAGAGATGAAAGAGCTTAGTTTAGTCGAGCGCGTCACGGCGCCTGGGCAGGGACGCGCGGAGTTGGAGCGTCATCTTCAGAAGCTTTCGAAACGCTTTGATGCCGTCCTTTCACTCTCTAACGCAAGACGGCGCATTTCCCCCATCAGCTATCGAGAAATGACAGACATTGTCGAAGATTGGGTCACCACAGCGACGCGGCTCTCCAGCAAAGGGCTCCGGAAAATGTCGAAACTCGCCGGTGCTCAGGATGCGCGGCTAGATGTGAGCAAGGAGGTACAAATCCATTCCAGTCACTAAGTTACGGCAGAGACTTTATCGAGCCTTGTGGCATCATGAACATTTCATGACTTGATTGCTGCCGCGCAGTGGAAAATAGTGCTGTTCCGATTCATTGAAATGGCGGCGGGGCACGTGTGACTGAGGCAAAAAATCTTGCGGCGGCGGTTTCCGCATTTGGGGGAGCCACGAAAGGTAAGCTATCAAACAAGGCAGCGACGGGAGCGCCGGAAGATCAGCTCCGAACTCCCGTGAATGATCTTTCGCCGAAAAATGCCCCTGGAGCGAGAAGGAGTTAGGACTGAACAAGGTCATTTCCCCCCAAATGACCAATTGGCTCAGGATGAGGCTGCTCAATTGCGCTTCGAATTCCAGGTGGAGTTAGACCGCCTCGAAGCAGCTTAATCCCAAGACTTGCACTGCGGCTTCCCACTTACCCATGCGGCGTCGATTGCAACCAAGCTACAATTTCATCCAGCGCTTTCGGTTCGGTGAAGACCCCAAAATGGTTTACACCCGGAAGTATTTTTACCTGCGAACCTGCTGCCTCACTCGCAATCAAGGGCTGCAACGCCGCCCCGTCGACAGCTTCGTCTTCCGACCCAACCAGCACGAGCGCTTTGTCCTTAAGGCCGCGAA
>JBAUNL010000760.1:0-16520 GCA_049579205.1 Rhodomicrobium sp.
GCTCGGGGGAGCGCAAACGCCTGCGGTCCGCATTGTTGCCGATCCTTCCGGATTGCAGACGCGTAGCCTCGGTCTCGAAGATGTGCGCACAGCCGTAACCCAGGCTAACTCCCTTGTCCCCATCGGAAGCATGGACGGCCAAGACAAATCGACGGTGGTTCTGACGAACGGACAGATCAGCAAGCCTGCGGACTTCGCAGCACTTGTCATGAAAGTAAAGAACGGGGATGTTGTCCGGATCGGCGATGTCTCAAACGTTTCCACAGGCACGAGCAATCGGCTCGCTGCCGGCTACTTCAATAGCTCACCAGCGATCATTTTCATCATTTTCAAAACGGCCGACGCCAACGTCATCAAGACCGTCGATCAAATCTATGCCCTGCTGCCGGAGCTGCACAGGCTTCTTCCGGCAGACGTTACCATCAACATTTTGAACGACCGGACGAAGACGATCCGCGCCAGCATCTTCGACATTCAGAAGACGCTGCTCGCAAGCATCTTGCTGGTCATGCTGGTAGTGCTGATTTTCCTGAGAAGGGGAATTCCCACGCTCGCCGCCGGCGTCGCTGTTCCGCTATCACTGGCCGGAACGGTCGGCCTGATGTGGCTATCGGGCTATAGCCTCGACAACATGTCGCTGCTGGCTCTTACGATTTCGGTCGGCTTCGTCGTGGACGACGCAATCGTCACCATCGAGAATTGCTACCGCAATATGGAGGCGGGTCTGAGGCCGTTGCAGGCGGCATTAGAAGGGGCGCGCCAGATCGGTTTCACGATCATATCGATCAGCATCTCCCTTGTTGCAGCCTTCATCCCTTTGCTTTTCCTCGGAGGCGTCATTGGGCGTCTCTTTCGGGAATTCGCCTGGACGCTGACCTACGCCATTTTAATCTCCGCGGTCATTTCGCTGACCCTTACGCCAATGATTTGCGGCCGCTTCATACGCCGCCTGCCACAGCCTCGGGAGACGTGGCTCGACAGGCGCGTAGAGCCCTTGTTCGAGGCGCTTCTGCGGTTTTATGCGCGTACGCTGAATTTCGCGCTTCATCATAGATGGCTGATGCTTCTTATCACGTTTACGTCGCTTGCTTTGAGTGTGCAGTTGATAACAGTCTTGCCCAGCGGACTGGTACCGCAGGGCGATACCGGGCTTGTCATTGGCTATGCCCGTGCCGCTCCGGAAATCTCATTCGATGCGCTGGAAGACCTGCAAAAAAAGATCAACACGATCATCGATACGGACCCGGATGTGGAGGGCGTGGGTGTCTCTATTGGCGGCACTTCGGGATTTGGCGCGAGTAATCAAGCGCGATTCTATATGTCGCTCAAACCCATGCTGGAAAGGAAAACGCCAGCCACTGCCGTGATTGCCCGGCTGCGGCGAAAATTGTCGGAGCTCAAGGGCGTGGATGTCACCATGTTCCCAGGGTCCGAACTCCAGTTCGGAGCGCGTCAATCCCGATCCCAATATCAGGTTACGATCTGGAGCAGCGAACTCAAGGACATTGTCGAATGGCTTCCGCGCATTCAAGGCAGGCTAAAACAGGTGCCGGGCGTGATCGATGTCAACACGGACCGCGAGGCCGGCGGTCCTCAGGCGATGCTTACCATCGACCGGGTCAAGGCAGCGAAGTATGGTGTGGCCGTCAAGGATATCGACAACGCTCTCAATGATGCTTTCTCGCAGCGGGCCGTTTCGACCATCTATGATTTCCGCAACCAATATAGCGTCGTCCTCGAGGCGAGCCTGGATGTGCAGAGGAACCTCGCCGGGCTCGACCGGATTTTCGTCAAAGGCGGCTCCGGCCAGCAGGTACCGCTTTCGGCGGTCGCCACGTTAAGCCTCACCGCGGTACCGCTAGTGGTCAATCACACGGGACAGTTCCCTGCCGTGACCATTAGCTTCAACACCGCTCAGAACATAACTCTCGGGCAAGTGCTCCCCCAGATCCTGCAGATCAAGCAAGATCTTCAACTTCCGGACTCGGTTCATCTGGAGCTCGCGGGCGAGACGCTGGCCCTCCAGCAGCAGCAATCATCCGTGCTTTTGCTCATTATTACGGCGCTTGTCTCGGTCTATCTCGTCCTTGGAATCCTGTACGAGGATCTCGTCCACCCATTGACAATCCTTTCGACGCTGCCTTCGGCGGCATTCGGGGCGCTGCTTACTCTGCACGCCACGGGGCAATCGCTGTCGATCATCGCTCTCATCGGCATTATTCTCCTGATCGGCATCGTCAAGAAGAATGGGATCATGCTTGTTGACTTCGCGCTTGAAGCAGAGCGGACCCAGGGCCTTAGCAGCGAGGAGGCCATCCGTCAGGCCTGCCTGGAACGCTTTCGCCCAATTTTGATGACGACGCTTGCAGCAATGTTCGGAGCGCTGCCCCTAGCGCTGGCGTCCGGGCCTGGGTCGGAACTGAGAATGCCGCTGGGCTATACAGTCTTTGGCGGTCTGGCTGTATCTCAACTTTTCACGATCTATACGACGCCCGTCATCTACCTGTGGCTTGATCGGCTTCGCCACCGGAGACCCTCTCGCGCAATTTCGGAAACGCCGCAGCCCTCGGCGTCGTAAGATTCAACACCCCATGAGGACGCGGCCGTAAGTTCAGCCGCCTATATTGCTTTTTCAAACGACGCCTTCGAGCCGCTTGCGACGGAACCCATTCCAGCCGGGCTGCATTGCTCAGATAAGCTTTGAAGCCGTCGAAGATGACGGCAAATATGGCGTGAGAGTGAGCCGGGTGAGGCAGCAAGCAATGATTTACAAGAACCGTGTCGAAGCCGGAAAGGAGCTGGCGCAAGCACTAGCGCTATACGAGAACCAAGAGTCGGTGATCCTGGCGCTTCCACGTGGCGGGGCGGTTGTGGCCGCTCAGATAAGCCGGGCTTTCGATGCGCCGCTCGATCTCGTTCTCGTGCGTAAGCTCGGGGCGCCCATGCAGCCTGAGCTGGCTATGGGCGCCGTAGTTGACGATGCGGAAATTAGCGTCGTCCGGAACGAAGACATTATCTCGTCCTATGGGATTACTGAGGAGGAGTTCGATTACGTCTTAAACGCTGAGCTCGACGAAATTGAGCGCCGGCGGCGGCTATATTTGGGGGATCGCCCGCGTGCCAGGGTCAGAGGACGCGTGGCGATCGTTGTCGATGACGGCATAGCTACCGGAGCCACTGTCCGCGCTGCATGCAAGGCCATCCGCAAACGAAACCCCGCTGAACTCGTCATTGCCGCACCCGTCGCGCCAACGAGCATTTCTGAAGAGCTCGGCGGCGATGCTGATGAAATAGTCTGCCCTCACTGCTTCGAGCCATTTTACGCAATCGGCTTTTACTATGAGGATTTCCGCCAGATCAGCGATGAGGAAGTGATCCGGATTCTGGACTGCACGCGGGCTCCGGGAGCCGCGTCTAGACGCGAACGCTATAGTGCGTCCGGAAAACTGTGAAAGGATCCGCGCTTAGCCCGTAAATGCATCTCCAAGCGATCGAGGAAGGGCACTTGCGACGGAAGGATCTTCATTCGTGCATCAGCTAGCGCGAACCATTCCGCCCGGTCTACCTCCGGGATTCGCATGACATGACCGCTTTTGGGAGGCCAGACGATCTCGCATAAATTCGATCTCAACCGCGCCGGATCGAAGTCTCCCTCAGTCGCCCAAGCGGTCACGATCTTCCTATTTTTTTGAATGACCTCGCCAAGCGGCTGGAAGCTCCCGCGCAGTGTTTCGCCAGTCTCCTCCGCAAACTCTCTGATCGCGGCTGCGAGCGGGTCCTCTCCCTCAATGTACTCCCCCTTGGGAATAGACCAGCTTCCGAGATCCTTCTTCGCCCAAAACGGCCCGCCCGGATGGACGAGAAGCACCTGAGGTTGGTCCGCGACGATCTTGTACAGCAGTATGCCCGCGCTTCTCTTCATTGAAGAGGTACGTTCCTTTCAAGCTCGGAGAGCCACACAGCCGGATCTGCATCCGACGGCATGCGCCAATCCCCGCGAGGCGAAAGGCTCCCGCCGGACGAGATCTTAGGGCCGTTTGGCAGAGCGGAGCGTTTGAACTGGTTCGCAAAAAAGCGCCGCAGGAAAACATCCAGCCAATGCTTGATTTCCGCGATGTTAAAGGCCTGTTTCTTGGACGCGGGAATATCCGCTGGCCAACGCCCCTTGCCTGCGTCGCTCCAAGCGTGATGTGCGAGGAATGCAATCTTCGACGGCTTAAACCCGTAGCGCGTAAGGTAGTAGAGATTGAAATCCTGTAACGCGTAAGGGCCAACAATGGCTTCCGTCGATTGGATAGCGGTTCCTGGAATGAGTTCCGGCGAAATTTCTGTGTCGAGGATTGCTTGTAATATGCTCGCTGTCTCGCTGGTGACGTCTCCTGAAGAAGCCACAAAACGGATCAAGTGCTGAATGAGGGTCTTCGCCACCGATGCATTGACGTTGTAATGCGACATCTGATCGCCGACGCCATAGGTGCACCAGCCGAGAGCGAGCTCGGAGAGATCTCCCGTGCCGACCACAAGGCCTTCGTTCTGATTGGCGAGGCGGAAAAGATAGTCGGTGCGCAGCCCAGCTTGCACGTTTTCGAAAGTTACATCGTAGACTTCCTGCCCGGCGGCAAATGGGTGATGGAGGTCTGACAACATTTGTCTCGCTGCGGGGCGAATGTCGATTTCGGCGCCGCTCACGCCAAGTGCCCGGATCAAGGCCCACGCATTCTTCTTTGTATCTTCCGAGGTTGCAAAACCTGGGAGCGTATAGGCCAGCACGTTTTCTCTCGGAAGCCCCAGCAGGTCCATCGCGCGCGATGCAACGATCACCGCTTGCGTAGAGTCGAGGCCCCCGGACACACCAACGACTGCGTGCTCAGAGCGGATCGCTCTTAACCGCTCTGCCAATCCCTGGATTTGGATGTTGTAGGCTTCGTAGCATTGTTCGCGCAGCCTTTCAGGATCGGATGGAACGAAGGGAAAGCGCTCAATACTTCTCTGCAGGGTGACCGCATCCTTAGGGGCATCAAGTTGGAACCCAATTCGCCTGAACTGGGCCGCGCGCGCCGCTTCCTGATCCGCGCAATCTCCAAAGGTGTTCATGCGCATACGCTCTTGCCGGATACGGCCCAGGTCCACGTCGCTGAAAATGATTTCCGAATCCTGCGCGAAGCGCTCTGTTTCACCGAGCCGTTCACCGCATTCAAAGATCGCGGCCTGACCATCCCAGGCCAAATCGGTGGTCGATTCGCCAGGGCCGGCAGCCGAATAGGCATAAGCCGCGAGCGCGCGCACGGACTGGCTTGCGCATAAAAGCCTGCGTGTATCCCCTTTGCCGATCACGATGTTGCTTGCGGAAAGATTGAGAAGCACCTCGGCTCCGGCGAGGGCAGCGCCTGAAGATGGAGGCACCGGCACCCAGAAATCTTCGCAAATTTCGACGTGGAAGGTGAAATTCACCGAACCTGTTGACCTGAACAATAGATCAGTGCCGAAAGGTGCTTCCTGTTCTCCGATGGCGATAGTCTGACCGCGAATCCCGGCGCCTGAGCGGAAGTGCCTCCGTTCGTAGAATTCGCGGTAGTTTGGCAGATAGGTTTTCGGGACGGCGCCGAGGACTGTGCCGTTATGAATAACGACGGCGGTGTTGAAGAGGGCTCCCCGCCAATGGAGCGGTGCTCCAACGATCAGTACGGGGTAGAGCTTGCGGGATGCATCAACGATCGTACCCAACGCTGAATGAATGGCCTCCTGCAGCGCATCCTGGAGCAGCAGGTCATCTATGGCGTACGCGGAAAGTCCAAGTTCCGGAAAAAGCATCAGGGCCGCTTTGGCGGCATCGCCTTCCGATGCGAGCCGCAGCGTTTCCTTCAGATTGTCGGAAACATTCGCAGGCTTCGTGCGCGGGACGCAGGCCGCTATGCGCACAAAGTCATGGGAATAAAGGGATGCGAACTCTCCTGTCATCGGCGTGCCGGCGTGGCTTTCTGTAGGCGAAGCTCAGCACCATAATGTGAGCATGGTCCGCGATAAACAAAAGCCTTTCATCTCACAGGGTCCGCTTCGCCGAATGACGCCCCTCACGGAGCTGCTGCCGGCCGGGGTGCCGGCGAAATAACAGACGCCAGCGGCCGGCCTAGAGGGGCGCATACATTTGCGGCCAAGAAAGTCGCAATCTGGCTGGCCAGAAGCTGCGTATCCCTCGTCTCGCACTCCCAAATCACGAGAACGCGCCAGCCTTGGCGTTCGAGCGTCGCCCTATGCATTGCATCGCGTTCCAGATTGCGCGCAAGCTTAGGCCGCCAATATTCTTGGTTTGACTTGGGTGGGCGGCCATCCAGGCAACCGGGCTTGTTGTGCTGGTGCCAAAAGCAGCCATGGACGAAGATCATGGCACAGTATTTAGGGAAGACCAAATCGGGCTTGCCGGGCAAATCCTTCCTGTGCAGCCGGAAACGGAAGCCCAGGCGATGGGCAGCTTTCCTGACTGCAATCTCCGGTTTCATGTGCTTGCTGCGGATCGACGCCATGTTACGGCTGCGCTCCGCGGCGGTCAGCTTGTCAGCCATTGCCTATTGCCGGAATGCCCTTAGTCGCTCGCCCTTTTTGCAGCGCAGTAGCAAGTGCCTTCGCTACCTCAAATGCTACAGGCGGCGGTAGGGCATTGCCGATCTGCCTATAGGCCGCAGTCTTTCCTCCGGTGAAGTGCCAACTGTCAGGGAAGCCCTGAATTTTCGCTGCCATAGCAAGCGTCAGCTTCGGCTTGCCAACGAAATCACGCGCGGGGGGACTATCAGCGATAACCTTGCCGTCCACGCATAGGGTGGCCCACGCAGCACGGGCCCGTGTGGGGCCAAGATCGGGGCCGCCATGCTTTTTCGAGCCGCCTACAATAGCGGGCGCGATCCCCGAAGCCATCTTGCGCCAGCTTTCGGCGCCCTCCCATCCGGCGCTTTTCATGAGATCGAAGAGTACGTCCCCCACGCTCGCCATGAGCGGACGCTTAATCGGCATTTTAAACGCAGAAACATATTCGGGGCGAAGCCCAAGAATGAAAACGCGAGGCCGTTTTTGGGGTACGCCAAAATCGGCTGCACTCAAAAGCTCGAAGCGAGTCTCATAGCCAAGGATGCTGAGCTGTTGCGTGATGAGCTGCCGGTAATAATCGAACCGCTTCTCGATGAGGCCGCGAACGTTCTCAATCATTACAGCCTTTGGCTGCACCTCGCGAATGATCCTGAAAGCGGCGGGAAAGAGGTTGCGCTCGTCTGTTTCGCCGAGTTGCTGGCCGGCAACCGAGAAAGGCGGGCAGGGGAGGCCACCGGCAAGCAGATCGGCACCACGGTACAGCTTCGCGTCGAAGGTCGTGATGTCGCCTTGGATCACGTTCCAGTCAGGGCGATTCTGCCTGAGCGTTCGGCAGGCATCCGCGTCAATCTCGACGAGCGCTGCATGCTCGAAGCCGGCTTGCTCAAGGCCAAGCGATTGCCCACCAGCGCCTGCACATAATTCAAGAACGGTTAGCGGTTGCGGCGCTGCCTTAACCGAAACAATCCTGTGTCCGTTCACATACGCCTTTCGCGCAGCGGATTTGTATGTCGCCCAGCTTGGCTCGTAATCGCCGTTCGCCTCCGCGCCCCAGCATTCCCAGCCTTCGCGCATGCCACGCGCGAACAATTCCAAATGCGGGCCAGGCGAGCAGGCCTCGATCAACCCATATTGCTCGTCAGGCTTGCGGCTATGCTCGCGCTTTCGCGTCGCCAGGTAATTCACTTGCCGCCTCGCAGGCGCGAGCGTTCTCGCGTTCTTCCCGCGCACACCGAACAGCAGGATCTCGGTCACGTTGCGAAAATAGAAGCCCACGCCACGGCCGTCCGGTCCTCCATCTTTGCGGATTTTATGCCAGATGATGTTGCTCTTGTAGGTGAACCCCCAGGCCTTCAGGACTTGTAGCCCCTCGGGCAAGAGCGCATTCGGTACCCAAAGATAAAGGTGGCACGTCTCTGCTGCAGCATCCGAAACCGGAAGCGCGGAAATTTCATCCAGCGTCAGGGTTGAATAGCGGTTCAGGCGGCGATGCTCTGGTGCCACCTTTCCGGTCTTGTTCTGAAACTGCCAGGGGGGATCGGCAAGGATTGCTCCAAAATGCCTCCCCTCCAGCGCATCCAGCAAGTCCTCTCCAGCGTCCCGCATGGTCCCCGAATCATGAAGTTGTTCCCATGCGAGCTTAAGGACTTCATCCAGGCACTCAAGCCTTAACCCAGCCTTTGCCCAGGTTCGCGCTCAAAGCTGGCATGGGTGTGCGAGTTACGTCGCAAACCGGAAATGCATGATGTCGCCGTCGCGCACTATGTAATCCTTGCCTTCGAGGCGCATCTTCCCCACCTCTTTCGCACCTGCTTCCCCGCCAAGACTGACGAAATCGTCATAGGCAATTGTCTCGGCCCGGATGAACCCCTTCTCGAAATCCGAGTGGATCACACCCGCGGCCGCCGGCGCCGCGGTACCCTTTGTGACTGTCCAGGCGCGAGCCTCTTTCGGACCGGCCGTGAAATAAGTGATGAGGCCAAGCAGCCGATAGCCCGCCGCAATGAGGCGATTGAGGCCGGGCTCGGAAAGTCCTAGCTCATCGAGGTAGAGCTCCCGCTCCTCTTCATCCAGCTGGGCCAGCTCGGCCTCGATCTTCGCCGAGATCACCACGATTTCTGCGCCTTCTCCTCCGAAGCGTTCCTGAACCTGTCTTGAGTATTCATTCCCGGTGGCAGCGCTCGCCTCATCCACATTGCAGACGTAAAGCGCGGGTTTTGCCGTCAGCAACTGTAGCTGCTGGAATGCGCGATGCTCGCTGGCGGGAATTTCGTGAAGGGCGAGCCTCGCCGGTTTCCCTTCGGCAACGTATTTCAGAGCAACATCGATCAGGCCCAAAACCGCCCTTGCTTCCTTGTCCTGACCCTTCGCCCTTTTCTCAAGAGCCAACCGGCGCCGCTCAAGACTCTCCAGGTCAGCGAGCATAAGCTCGGTCTCGACCGTCTCGGCGTCGGCGACCGGATCGACGCGGCCTTCCACGTGGGTCACATCGCTGTCTTCGAAACAGCGGAGGACATAGGCGATCGCGTCGACCTCACGGATATTGGCTAAAAACTGGTTGCCCAGGCCTTCGCCTTTGGAGGCGCCGCGGACTAACCCCGCAATGTCCACGAAGGTAAGCCGGGTCGGGATTACGGCCTTCGATTTCGCAATGCCGGCGATCTTTTCCAGGCGTTCATCTGGTACGGACACTTCGCCGACATTGGGTTCTATTGTGCAGAACGGGTAGTTCGCCGCCTGCGCCGCCGCTGTCTGCGTCAGTGCATTGAAAAGCGTGGATTTGCCGACGTTCGGCAATCCAACTATGCCGCATTTAAAGCCCATGCAGTTCCTATCAGCGTCCGGATATTAGGCAACGCCGCCGCGAATGCGCGTTCGGAACCACCGCGTAAAGAGGCCGGCATCCTTCTTTTTCGCCGGGGCGGTTTCCAGTTTGGAGAACGGCTGGGTTTCTGCAAGCGCTTCCGCCTTCGCCCTTGAAGAGCTGCGGGCATCATCGCCAGTTTGCGGAGCCGCTGGCTTGCCGGGCTCGGGCAGCATAACCGCCTTGGACACAGCACTGCCGCCGCCTCCTTCGCGCGCCGCCACAACTTGAATTTGTGCAACTGCCGTCTCTTGCGACCGCTGTGATGCGGCGGTTACGGATTTTACTGCAGGCGGGCCCCGAAGGGCCTCACTTAAAAAAGCGGCTTCTCCGCCCTGGACAAGACGTTCCATCCCGCGCGCCACCCCTTCCAACAAAGGCCCAAGCCATTGCTGGTCCGATTTTGAGAAATCCTGCAGCACATAGTTCGTAACAAGAGATTTGTCGCCGGGGTGGCCGATTCCCAGCCTTACGCGGAGATATTCGTTGCCGATATAGGCGGAGATGGATTTGAGCCCGTTATGTCCGGCGTTTCCGCCACCCGTCTTTACTCTGATCATGCCAGGCTGCAGGTCCAGCTCGTCATGAATGACGATGACATCGCCAATCGCGAGCTTATAAAAGCGCAAGGCTTCGCCCACGGAACGGCCGCTTTCGTTCATGTAGGTGCCGGGCTTGAGTAGAAGGCACTTTTCAACCCCGATCTGCCCCTCAGCCGCCAAACCCTGGAAGCGCTTCTTCCAAGGTCCGAAGGAATAGCCGCGCGCAATCTCGTCCGCAGCCATGAAGCCGATGTTATGGCGGTTGCCAGCATATTTCGTACCTGGATTGCCAAGTCCGGCAACAAGCTTCATGGTTTACGCCCGTCCATCTTTATAAGTGCCGCCGTAATCGGAGCAATTATCGCGCCATTATTCCGTTGCCTCCCCTTCCGGGGTCTCTGCTGCCGCAGCGGCTGCCGCCTCTGCCTTGACCGCCGACGCGCCGGCAATGGTCGCAATGGTGAAGTCGCGATCGGCGATGACCGGCCTGATCCCCTCTGGGAGTTTTATTGCTGAAATATGGACACTGTCGCCAATCTCCAGCCCTGTAAGATCGACAGTAATCCGGTCGGGAATCGCGTCCGCGGGGCATGAAAGCTCAATTGTATGGCGAACGATATTCAACACGCCGCCACGTTTGAGGCCCGGAGATGCCTCCTCGTTCAAGAACTGGACCGGCACTTCGACATCAATCCTGGAGGTGCGGCTTACGCGCAGGAAATCGACATGGATGGGAAGGTCCTTCACGGGATCGACCTGTACGTCTCTGGGTATGACCCGTTCCTTCTTCCCGTCTACGTCAAGCAGGTAGACCGTTGAAAGGAAGTGACCGGTTTGGTAGTGCTGCCATACCCTACGGTATTCCAGGGCCACATTTGCCGGGCCCTGGCCGCCGCCGTAAACGACGCCTGGGACCATTTTCTTCGCCCGAAGCGCGCGGTTGGCGAGTTTGCCAGTGCCTTCGCGCGCGATTGCTTTCAGTTCCGTCAGCTCCGCCATGATCTTCTCTATTTGCTAGGTGAGCGCGATTGTGCGGCAAAAAGGGGCGCGAACCTTCGGCACTCAGGATTTTTCAAACCACCTCTATAAGGGCAAGTGCTGCGAAATACAATAAGCTGGTAGGTTTCAGGGCGAGAGGGGTCTTGCCGCTCAGCTCAATTTTTGAGCACCTTTGCCAGCTGAAGAAGGCAGACGCAGCCTTTTCGCTGCCTTTTGGTGAGGCAGTCCTGCTTGCGCTAGCGAAGGCACAACAAGCTGCGAGACATAGCTTAAGGGTCGCGCTATTTTGGAACGTACAAGAGCAAAAGATTGCCCGATTATTGGGAGGCGCCCATGCAGGCCGAAATCATGAATTTGCCGCTGACCGTATCTTCGATCCTGCGGCATGCGGAGACCGTTTACAGAAACAACGAGATTGTGAGCCGTCTTCCGGAAGGCGGCCTTTGGCGCTACACCTACGCACAAGCCGCCTCTCGCGCGCGCCAGCTTGCAAACGCGCTGATCCGGCTTGGCGTACGACATCAAGACCGGGTCGCTACGCTCGCGTGGAATACGCACCGGCATTACGAACTTTATTACGCGGTTTCCGGCAGCGGAGCGATCATTCACACGGTCAACCCGCGGCTCTTCCCGGAACAGATCGTTTACATAATCAATCACGCTCAGGATGCGGTTCTATTCTTCGACACCACATTCCTGCCGCTCGTCGAGAAAATCTGGCCTGAACTTACGAGCGTCAAGCATTTCGTGGTTCTCGTCGGCCGGGAGCATATGCCGAAATCTTCCCTGCCGCTCATCTGTTATGAGGACTTGATTGCTGCCGAGAGCGAGAGTTTCGGCTGGCCCGTCCTGCATGAGGGGCTGGCATCCGCGCTGTGCTATACCTCGGGCACGACGGGGAACCCAAAAGGTGTGCTTTACGGACACCGCTCGACCGTCATTCACGCTATGGCCTCAATGGCGAGCGATGCGCTTGGAGTTTCGAGCCGCGGAGCAATACTGCCGGTCGTGCCGATGTTCCACGTCAACGCCTGGGGCATCCCCTATTCCGCGACGATGGCCGGCGCGAAGCTTGTCCTGCCTGCCGGTCAGCTCGACGGCGCATCCGTTTACCAGCTTATGACCGATGAAAAGGTTACTTTCTCTCTGGGCGTGCCCACAGTTTGGCTGGGGCTTTTGCAATATTGTGAAAAGCAGAATCTCAAGCTCGATCATCTTGAACGCACCGTGATCGGGGGCTCGGCCTGCCCGGAGTCAATGATCCGGCAATTCCAGGAGAAGCACGGCGTATTTGTCATTCATGCCTGGGGCATGACGGAGACGTCTCCGCTAGGGACCGTGAACAGCATGAACGCTCATATGGCGAGCCTCTCACTCGAGGACCGGTATAAGCTTCAGGCGAAGCAGGGGCGGCCGATGTACGGTGTCGAATTGAAGATCATCGGGCCGGATGAGAACGAACTTCCCAGGGATGGGAAAGCCTTCGGCCGGTTGCTGGTACGCGGGCCGTGGGTCGCAAGCGGCTATTATAAGCACGAGGATCGTAGCGCCTGGGTCGATGGCTGGTTCGATACCGGCGATGTCGCGACAATCGACGAAACCGGCACGCTTAACATCGTCGATCGTTCAAAAGACGTGATCAAATCCGGCGGCGAATGGATCAGCTCCGTTGAGCTGGAGAACGTCGCCATCGCGCATCCCGCTGTTGCCGAGTGCGCCGTCATCGGCGTCCCTCATCCCAAATGGGACGAGCGCCCCGTCCTTCTAGTTATCAAGAAGGAAGGGCAGGAGGTGACGAAAGCAGGTCTCCTATCGTTCCTTGAGGGCAAGGTGGCCAAATGGTGGCTGCCCGACGAAGTGATCTTCGTGCAGGCCCTTCCACACACGGCGACGGGGAAGCTACTGAAGCGGCAGCTTCGCGATGAATTTCACGATGTGCTCATGGAGGAGCGGACTAGGGCGTCGTAGCGCTTGAGGACAGGCCTGTCAGAATTAGTAGGCAATAAGCGGCCACTAGAAGCATCAGAATGATAGTGACGGTGAGTTCCGCACGAATGCCGGGGGCCTTCTGCGGCGCGGGATCGTCAATAAGCCTTTTCTCGCGCATAAAGCGCCATGAACCCAGCCCCAAGAGCAGGACGCCAATTATCATGAAGATGATCCCTTCATAATGGCCAATCGGTCCGCTAAAGCGGTCCGCGCGAATTGCTTTCCCAGCCTCCGGTGAGGCTGATGCGGCAAGTGCCATTATGAAGAGGTTGAATTTTTCGATCACGAAGCCGAAAGCGATGATCGCAATTCCGGTTCGCACCCAAGCCAAGAAGGTGCGCTCGTTCGCGGCGTGCTCTGTGAAATTGCGGATCATTGGCAAGGACCTTTATTCCGGCGGGAAAACAATTGCCCCTGCAAAAGGATGCCATAAGAGCCGCGCGCCGGAGATTATAGCCCAAGTCCAGAATGCTTCCCGGCCCTGAGCTGGCTTCCATATTGCCCCGCCAGCTGGCCCGAGAGCAACTTCTCCCGCAACGTCACTACTGTTCCGACAATGATAAGCGCGGGTCCGTGCAATTGCGCCTGCGCAACCATGTCAGCGAGGGTTCCTATCGTGCCAACAATGACCGTCTGATTGGGCCGTGTGCCATTATCTACGGCGGCGGCGGGCGTGTCAGCGCTTGCGCCATGAGCAATGAATTCGCTCATCAAGCCAGGAAGCTGGCCAAGCCCCATGAAAATAGCCACGGTTTGCCGCGGCTGTATCAACGCCTCCCAATCGAGGCTGAGTTTCCCGCTTTTGGCGTGCCCGGTAACAAAAACGCACGCCTGAGCATGATCGCGATGGGTGAGCGGAATTCCTGCGTAGGCGGCGCAGCCATTGGCAGCCGTAATGCCAGGGACGACCTGGAAGGGGATGCCGGCCTCGGCCAAGGCTTCTATCTCCTCGCCACCGCGCCCGAATATGAATGGGTCGCCGCCCTTTAGCCGCAGAACGCGCTTCCCTTCCTTTGCAAGGCTCACAAGCTGCGCCGTGATCTCTTCCTGAGGCAGCGTATGATCTTCAGGGAGCTTGCCGACATAGATGCGTTCGGCTTCGCGGCGAACCAGATTTAATATTCCACGCGGCAGAAGCCTGTCGTAGAGCACAACATCTGCCCGCTGCATGAGCCGCAATGCCCTGAAGGTGAGGAGATCAGGATCGCCCGGTCCGGCGCCCACGAGATATACCTCGCCCAAAGGCTGAGTAAACGTACCAGCCGCGGCTTCGGAAAGCGCCTGTTCTAGTTGTTCCCGCGCTTCTTTCTCTTGGCCAGCAAGAAACCGATCGGCAACCGGCCCTTCAAGCACGCGTTCCCAAAACCTGCGGCGCTGGACTATATTGCCGACACTTTTGGCGAGGCGCTCCCGATAGCTGCCGGCAAAAGCAACAAGACGCCCATACGCGCCAGGAATCATGCTTTCAAGCCGCGCCCGGATCATGCGGGCGAAAACCGGCGAAGCGCCCCCGGTCGATATGGCAATCACGAGTGGGCCGCGATCGACGATGGAAGGCATGATGAAGTCACAAAGCTCCGGTTCGTCCGCGACGTTGATCGGAACTTTCGCTTCCCGCGCCAGTTTCCAGAAGCTTTCGCCATCCTCCCGATTTTCGGGCGCGCAAAAAAATAGTTTGCAATCCTTAAGGTCCCCAACTGTGAGCTTAGCCGGGATATGTGCGAAGCCCGGGTGTTGGCGGATTTCCCTGAAATCCCCGCTTAGCGCGGCACTAAAGACTAGCACCCTTGCACCTGCGTTGAGCGCAAGCTCTGCTCTGCGCGCGGCAACTGTGCCGCCTCCTGCCACAGCGACCTTATCGCCCTTAAGTTGAAAAAAGACTGGTAGCTGTTCCACGAGAGAGTCCTATCGATCCCGCTGCAGTTTGCGTGCCAAGAACCTCCGAGCACAGCCACAGCCTTGACGAAGCCGATCGTGCCCATTCAACGGAAAGAGGCATGCACCTTATCAGAGAAAGAGGCGGTGGCTCTAGCGGTGCACTCCGCGCAGTGCGCAAATTGCGTCGCGATCTCGCGGCTTGCCATTCGGTGTCCTGCGAGTCCGACGGCAACTTGAGCAAAGAGAACAACCCCGAATGCGAGAAGCACAATTCCTGAAACTTGATTGATCTGCTTCAATCGGCCTTCCGTAAGCTTGTGCCTAACGCGCGATATCAGACGCGAAATGCCGGCCCACCATATCAAACTGCCCGTCATGATTGAAATCACGGCAGCCAGTGCCTGTAGCCAGCTATCAATGCCTCCGAGCACCGAGGTTGCCCCGCCGAATAAAGCAAATAGCCCAAGAATGGCGCCTGGATTCGTTATAGTAAGGAAAAAAGTCTGAGGGACAATGTTCAGGTGTGGCATTATCCTCCACACTCTATAGCGCAAGGCCGGACGCAAAGACTTCGGTACAACATCGGCGAGGCGCCTCAGCCGGGCAATGTTCGTTGTGGCTGTAGCCACGATTTTCGGCTGGGAGGCAAACACCTTAGCTCCAAAAAGCACCAGGATAAAGCCACCAGCAAACTCGATCTTCAGCTGGTGATCACGCATGAGCCCGGAGATGGCCGAAGTTCCGAAAGCCGCGACGGTCGCAATGATGCCATCGGCCAAGACTGCCCCGACGCCTGCCGCGAAGCCGCCCCAGAAGCCGCGTTCGAGAGTTCGCTGGATACAAACGATATTGACTGGCCCGACCGGGGCAGCGATGAGCACACCGATGAACAGGCCTAGGATGGCATATCGCGTCGGATCAATGATCGACTGTGCCCACATCGGCCGCTTCAGCCCTCAGTTCCTGTTGGCGGAGCGGCATCTAGGCCAGTTCTCCCGCCATATGCACGCCCAAAAACAACCGCCTGGTGCCTCGTCCGCATCGCCCGTCATCCATGCCGTGGAATCACCTTGGATTGCAACAGGAGAGCATCGTGTTTGATCTGCCATTGGCACATTTTCCTAAGCCAGAGCGAGGGATTAGGCTTTTCACCGCCATTCTTGTTGTCTTCCTAGCCTGCTGTGGAATGAGTTTGGCGGCTGAAGGCGTCCAGATCGGACACGATGTCTCAAAGCTTCCGGTGGAGGTGCAGCGAATGCGGCAAGCGATCTTGCAGGTAACGATGAGCGGCGAGATCGAGCAATTGCGAGTGCCGATCGAAATGAATGAGATCCACCCGGTCTTCGCCGCGGAGAGCATCAAAGATCCGATTGCCTATCTGAAATCGATTTCGGCTGACGGTAACGGGCGGGAAATGCTCGCCATTTTGTATAACCTTCTAACAACAAGCTATGCGATCACAGGTGCTGGAACAAAAGACGAAATGGTTGTGTGGCCTTATCACGCCGTCATACCTCTCGGCACGCTGACGCCTAGCCAAGAAGTCGAAATCTATAGGTTTTTGCCGCCAAAACGAGTGAAAGAGATGATCAGGCAGGGGAAATATGGGTTTTATCGCGTTGGGATCGGACACGACGGCGTTTGGCATTATTTCAAAGCCTATTGATACC
>JBAUNL010000761.1:0-8738 GCA_049579205.1 Rhodomicrobium sp.
CGGCGCCAAGAACAATCTTGCCAACGGCGCTCATGCCGCCTTACGGTCAGGGCCTGGCGGCATGAGCGCCACCAGAAACCCGCCGAGTCTAACATTCAACTCGGATCACTTTGATGGGGCAGGCCAAGCGGGCTATGGGTCTATCACATGTACCGCGGCGAGTGCCGGTTTGCGGAGTCCTTCACAAAAAGGTTCTGCGGCCTGGCGCAATCCCAGGGCGATGCAGCCGACCTCATGGCCGGCGATCGCATGATGGGCATCCTGTTTCACTATCTTGGCGATCAAGTCAGCGCGCGGGGTCATATCGAGCACGTCCTTCGATATTTCGACACGCCGTCAATTCCGGCCCACGCGATTGGATTTGTTGTGGACGAAAGAGTGGTGGGCCAAAGTTATCTGGCGAGAATATTGTGGCTCCAAGGCTGCCCGGAGCAGGCTATTGACGCCGCAACCAAGGCGACCGAGATAGCACGCTCGATTCGTCATGATGTCTCACTGTGTTATTCTCTAGCCGCAGCTGTTGGTCCTGTCGCCTTGTGGGAAGGGGATTTATCCCGGGCACAACGAACAATAGCCATGCTGCTGGATCGCTCATCGAGAGACTCCCTCAGAACCTGGAACGCATGGGGCTTGTCCCTAAAAGGTGTGCTCCTCATCGAGAAGTCCATGGTTATCGAAGGGCTGCAGCTTCTCGGGCCCGCGATCAAAGATCTCCGGGATGTCGGTAACGGGTTGCAAGACACGTCCTTCCTGGGAGAATTTGCGAAAGGGCTTGGCCGCGCCGGGAAAATCTCTGAGGGTCTCGACGCGATCAATGAAGCTTTGGATCTATCGGAAAAGACGGAAGAGCGGTGGTACACGGCAGAACTCCTTGGCATCAAGGGAGATCTGCTCCTCTTGCAGGGTAAGGATGGAACCGTAGCGCAAGCCGAAGATCAGTTTGAGCGCGCGCTCAATCTCGCTCGCAGCCAAGGCGCACTGTCCTTCGAGTTGCGGTCTGCGATGCGCCTTTTTGGTTTAAAGAGGAAACAGAACGGCGGCGATGACGCTTCGGCCCTGCTGAAGTCCGTTTATGATCGATTCAGCGAAGGGTTCGGGACGGCTGACCTTAAGAAAACGAAGGCGTTGCTAGATCAGAGAGAGACCATCGCTTCTTTGAAAAATGCAAACTCACGAAGGATGCACAGAACACTTTTGCCTTAGGTGCTAATATAGCGTCTGGCCGGATTTGACTTTATTTTACCAAATTTTACTTAGTTATTTTTTTGCGACGGTCTACTTGGTGCTCCTCGCCCTCATCCATGTTGAGGGAAGTTCAAAAACAAGCAGGGCGTAATAACCGCTTCCGAGCCAATCGGTGCTTCAATCGGATGAGCGGCTGCGCCAGCAAGTAAGGAGAACCTCGTGACTAACATTCGTTTTGCAACAGACATCCAGCGCGATAGGGGCTCTCGCGCAAACCGCGTAGCTGCTCTGGCCCAGGATCCCCATCTACGCATTTGCTTCGACTATTGGCTTAGCAAATGCAAACGGGGGCGGCTTCCCAGCCGCCGGGACATCGACGCAATCGAGATGAAGGCCTTTCTACCCTATGTCATTTTGCTCCAAGTCGAGCGAAGTGGCGGGGCGCGCCGGTTTCGCGTTCGTCTTATGGGAACCCACCTTGTCGAAATCCTCGGCCAAGACGCGACCGGCCTCTATCTTGATCAATTCTGCACGCCAGAGGCCCACAATCTACTGGCGGGGGTCGCGGACTCAAAACAACCCTGCTATGGCACCTCTCGCAGAGCGATCCCGGATCGAGATTTCATCGAATTCGAACATCTTACGCTCCCGCTTGCCTCTGACGGTGCAGGGGTTGATATGCTTTTAGGTGTGCGCTGCCGGCTTAGCCGTCCAATTTCCCGCCCTGTTGAGCATCCGGGTGCTTCGGAAGGGAAAACCGGAAAAGTGCGGGAGGCAAATGCCGGGCTCATATTAACGCAGCGCCGTACGGAACAGGTGAGCCAGGCGAAATCGGCATTCCTCGCGAATATGAGCCACGAGCTTCGCACGCAGTTGAATGCCATTCTCGGCTTCTCGGAGATCATTCGCGATCAGCGTCTCGGCAAGGATTTAGACCGCTATACCGGCTTTGCAGACGACATCCACCAGTCGGGAGCACAGCTTCTCAATATCGTGAATGATCTTCTCGACGCCAGCAAAAGCGAGGCGGACTGGGACCTCTTGAAACCGGTCACCGGCGCCAAAGCGGAGGCGAAGGACGATGCGCGGAGCTGGCTCGCGATGAGGACGGCTTCAACTGGATTACCTGCATTGAGTTGCGACTACGATTGGTCCTCGCGAAAACAGGATTCGAGTACTGAAGCCGGGGAGTGATAGCCGCTTCATCGGAGCCAATGGAGCGGCCGGAACGGCCGCTTTTGGCCCGGAACGCCATTTCTCGCGGTTGCAACAAATCTTTCTGCTTCCTGGGGATGAGCGGACTCATTGATTTCATTTAGGAAACCGCCGTTCGTGACCCAATGCTGACCAAGAGCAACGGCAACCAGCATTGCGCCCGGCTATTTGCTTTGGCAGGCTACGGGCGAAGCAAATGGCCGGTGGGATGCTGTAATTTGCCGAGATCCGGCGGCCGGAATGGCCTGATCAGTCCGGCCATGCGGTCGCGGTGTGCCGGGTGGAAGAAACTTGCATCATCCCGCCCGTCGATCAGAAAAGAAATGAATGGTCGATGACATAAATCGAGATCGGATCGCCTGCGCGGCCGAGCCAGCCGCCTTAACCGCTGAAGCTATGGTTGACGAGCACACCAATTGCGATGCCTGCCAGCGCGGCCGCAATGCCAACAAAGACCGTCTCAAGGACCGTGCGGACCATGCTGCGTTTTGCGATTTGCGCCCGCCCGATACCGAGCACGACCAGCAGGATTGAGGTGACCATAGCGGAGACGACTCTTCCCTGAGGGATCGGAAGCAAGACAAAGGGCAGGATCGGGACCGCCGCCGCGAGAAAATCTGCGAGCAGCATCCACAGCGCTTGCTCCCACGGGTTCAGCGGCGCCTCGGGCGAGGCATTAAGCGCAAGCAGTAGGCCCCCGAGCGCCTCGCGGTCATGTTGCACCGCGCCGGTGAGCGCGGCGGATTGCTCAGGCGACAGGCCTAACCCAGCCAGCCGGTTCGACAGCGATGCGGTAATGGCGCCCCTTTTGAGAGCCAAATTGGACTGCAGATGCGCGCGGTTCGCCTTCATCTCGTCTCGGGTCGTCTCGGCATCGAGATAGGCGCCGGCCATCATAGAAACAGCCGCCGCCGCAGCTCCGGAGGCGCCAGCAATGAGCACTGTAGCCGTGCTTGACGTCGTAGCGGCGACACCGAAGATCAGGCCAAATATTGAGACGGTGCCGTCCTCCATTCCGAAAACGATGGTGCCAGCTGACGCAACTAGCGAGCGCTTTAGCCGCAGCAGGATTGGCGCAATTGTCATCGCTTGTTCCTCACCGACGGCACTGCCGCCGCAAAGCCGCCCTGTCCGATTTTGTAGCCGGTTTGCGTGGAATTTCCACTCATGAAGGACAGGTAAGTCTGATAAGTGATAATGCCGTAACTGCGGAAATTTGCGGACCGACGCCCGGAGACGCGTGCACGCGAGCCGGGTTACACTTCATCGACCCGCGGACGAGGTACGTTTTCTTCAAGGGATGAAACGCCGCCAGCCTCACAAGGTGAAAGGCGGGCGGCGGATTTCGGCTACGTTAGTTGACTGCCGTTTCGGAGCTCACGCTCTTTGCCGCCTTGGCAATGAGCGCCGCCACGGCCTCGGGCTTCGAAATATATATTGCGTGGCTGCCGGCAGCTTCCGCGATAGTCGAGCCGGCGCGTGTTGCCATTTGGCGCTGAGCAGGTGGGGGGATCATCTTGTCGTCGGTCGCCACCAAATACCAGCTTGGCTTGGTCTTCCAGGCAGGCTCGCTGACCGAACCGGAGAGAGCAGCAACGCCCCAAGGCACCTGAGAATCGGCCAAGAACGCGGCCTTTGCTTCGCTGACATCTGCTGCGAACGAAGCGCGGAACTTCGCCTTGTCGAGGAACAGATAACCGTCCACCGGCCGTAAGATCGGCGGAACCGGTGCGCCGGGAGGCGGATTTTTGATCAGGGACTCAACGGACTCGCCTTTATCCGGAGCAAACGCCGTAATGTAGACGAGCCCTGCAACTCTTGGATCTGTGCCGGCTTCGGTGACGACAACACCGCCATAGGAATGACCGACCAAGAGGACGGGGCCTTGCGCCCGGGCGATTGTAAGCCGCGTGGCAGCCACATCGTCAGCCAGAGATGTTGTTGGGTTTTGAACGATGCTGACGTTGTAACCGTCTTTTTTCAGAATGTTGTAGACGCCTTCCCAACCTGCGCCATCAACAAAGCCGCCGTGCACGAGGACGATGGATACCGCTAATGTTGAAAGTCCAGGCATGACAATTCTCCCTTTGAGGTTGCTGTGTGCGAGCAATGCTCGCTTTGGAATTTGCAAGTTCATTCTTGCCTGATTTAGCTGTAGCTGATTAGTTCTATTTTGTAGGCATCTCCCTAACCATTCAGCTAGGCTTCAATGAAATGGACGGATCGGATCGGCCGCCGCGTTAAGCTGCGCGACCTTCATATTGCACTCGTGGTCGCGGAGGCGGGCAGCATGACCCGGGCGGCGGAAGAATTGGCTGTGTCCTATCCCGTCGTGTCTAAGACGATTTCGGAATTGGAGCACACGCTTGGTGTCAAGCTCTTTGATCGCAGTATCTCGGGGGTCGAACCGACGCACTACGGCCGCGCGCTGCTTAAAACCGGAGCCGCGGTGTTCGACGAAATGCGCAAGGGCTTGCAACAAATTGATTTCATCAAACAGCCGGACGCTGGCGAACTGTGGATTGGGTCATCAATCGTGGTGGATGCGGGTTTCCTTCCCGCCATCATCGAACGATTTTCGCAAGATTTCCCGCGCGCCGTGCTTCACGTCTTGCACGAAGATATCGCGATTCAGCAATACGAAAATTTGCGCAATCGAAAAGCCGAGCTGGTGTTGGGGCGGCTTTCCACAACGATGACCGAACCTGACTTGGTTGCGGAGCCGTTGTTTGATGAACCGCTTGTGGCCGCCGCCGGATCTGGGAGTAGTTGGGCAAAGCGGCGAAACCTGACGCTTGCCGAGTTGATTGAAGAGCCATGGGTGTTGCCGGCACCTGGCAGTCTGGCGAGATCGCTGCAAGACGAATTTTTTTGGAAGAACGGCCTAGAAACTCCCTCCGCCAGGGTACTGACGGTGTCACTCCACCTTATCATGCGCTTGATCGAAACTGGACGTTGGCTTGGTCTCGTTCCCGCCTCCACGATGCGGTTTGGCGGCAAGCGGCTGCACATCAAAGTTCTGCCGGTCAACACGCTTTCGCCGCCTGCGCCGGTCGGACTTATCACAGTCAAGGACCGGACGCTGACACCGCTGGCGGAGCGCTTTATCGAGTGCACGCGCAAAATTGCCAATTTGGATAGGGGTCAATAGCGGGGCATGGGCTCGATTTCAGAGCGCGACCGCATACCCCCCAGTTGCGCAGTGGAACAGGGACCAAGCGAAGCGCCACGACGATACCAAACTCACGATGGCAAACCTTGACCCAAGTAGGAACAATACTGTAGCCAGCCCACATCGCGAAAATTTATTTAGGTTTTTGTCATGCTTCGCCACGTTATACATACCAGATGCAGGCAAATAGCTGAGCCGTCCCCCTCCTTGATGGCGGGCCCCATCACGGCCGAGTATTATAGGCCAAAATTTTCTTGGCGTTGCCGCCTGCTCCAGTGCAAGCGGCCGGTTAACGCCTTATGAGATCTTGGAGTTTGGTTGACGATCGCAGCCCGCGTGCTTGAGCTTGCCGTTATCGCCGCGATTTGCCTCATGCTGGCGAAACTCGGCTTGAAGCTGGCGTTGATAAATCCGAGCGCCAGCCCGGTATGGCCGGCCACCGGCTTTGCCCTCGCCATGATCCTGCTGCGAGGGCATCACATCTGGCCAGCAGTGTTCATCGCTGCGCTTATCGCCAATGCCATAACGGCCGGCTCATTTCTGACATCGGCGATAATTGCCTCGGGGGATACGGTTGAAGCATTGATTGGCGGCTACTTGATCACGTGGTTTTGCCGCGGAACCCGTGCCTTCGACACTCCCAAGGACGTGGCTAAATTTGCGCTGATCTGCATCGGGCCACCTACCCTCATCAGCGCTACGATCGGGGTTTCGGCGCTGCAAGCAGGTGGATTTATTGAGCCAGGCCAACTCACCTCTGTTTGGATGACTTGGTGGATGGGGGATTGCGCAAGCGCCCTTCTGCTCACCCCTGTCATCGTTCTTTGGGCGGTGTCTGGCCCTGGCTCGTATGATCGCAGAGCACTGGCGAATATTGCGTTGCTGGTCGCAGCGGCTTCGGCGATTGGGTTTGTCGTGTTCACTCCACTCGCCGGGGCCGAGCCTGGCAAGGCTCCGATGGGCTTTCTTGTTATGATGCCGCTGATATGGGCGGGGCTGTACCGGGGACAGCGTGATACGGCAACGGTCGCTCTCGTGCTAGCCTGTTTCGCAATTTGGGGCGCAGCGGGGATTACCCCATCCGTACGTTTCATCGTCAACGACGCTGTCATGCTGGTGTCAATGTTCGTAATCGGCGCGGCCCTTCCCAGCTTGGCGCTCAGTGCGGAAGTGGCGAGCCGGCGGCAGGCCCAGGAGAAGCTATGCGAGAGCGAGGAGCGGTTGAGAAATCTTGGCAACAGCCTGCCGGAGAGCGCCATTTACCAGTATGCCGAGGAAAGCAATGGCACACTTCGCTTCCGCTATATCAGCGCGGGTATCGAGCAATTGCTTGGCCTACGGGTCGAGGACGTGCTGCGCGACGCAGGCGCACTATTCGGCCGGATACTCCCAGAATATCTGCCGCGGCTCTTCGAAGAAAAGCGCCGCAGCGCAAGCAAGCTGTCCGACTTCAAGATGGAAGTCCCCATGCGGCGCATTGATGGAGAGGTCCGCTGGATGCGGTTGCGGTCCCGGCCACACCGGAGGCAAGACGGTGCTGTGATCTGGGACGGTGTGCAAACCGACATCACTGAGCCCAAGCAGCATCTGGAACAGATCAATCTCCTCCTCCGCGAGGTAAACCACCGCTCCAAGAACATGCTCGCCATTGTGCAGGCTATTGCCCGGCAGACAGCTGCGGCAAATCCCAATGATTTCATCGAGCGCTTCGCCGAGCGTATCCAGGCGCTGGCTTCGAGTCAGGACCTGCTTGTTCAGAGCGAGTGGAGAGGCGTGGACCTCGATCTGCTGGTCCGGTCTCAACTTGGGCCTTTCAAGAACCTTGTTAATAAGCGCATTGCGCTGCGCGGACCGTCCCTTCTTATCTCTGCCTCGGCCGCGCAAGTGCTCGGCATGGCTTTGCACGAACTTACCACCAATGCTGGCAAGTATGGAGCGCTCTCCAATGGCGGCGGCCACGTCGATGTAGGCTGGAGCCTTGAACCCGGTGAGAGCGGCGCAGAAATCTTCGTGATCAGCTGCCGCGAGCGCGGTGGACCTGCCGTCACCCCGCCGGCCAGATCCGGTTACGGCTCGACCGTCCTTTGCAAAGTTGCGAAAGAAAGCCTCGATGCGAAGGTTGAGCTTAACTATGCGTCAACGGGGCTCGTCTGGCGGCTTCAATGCGCAGCGCGAAGGGTCATCGATACCGGCTCCTCTGCCTAATGGCATGGAAAGACAAGGTTGGGCGCAACCGTCCTGTGCGCCAGCCGTTTCGTGGCACCCGCAAAAAGGGGAATGATGGCGTCAAAATAACCGTCAAGGGTTAAGCAGCTGTGCTGATAGCCAAGCAACTGCGATACCACTCGAAACAGCACCTCTCGAGATCCACCGCGTCGTGGATGTCGACCGCATCCGCGAGCTTCAGGGGTGCATCCTTGAGCCAATCGCGGCTAGCCCAGACACCGGAACTGAATGCCGCAACACGCGTGAAGATGGCCATATTAACGTTCGTGCCACGGTCCAAAAGCGGTAATATAAGCGCTGAAGCATTGTGGGGTTCACCCGATTTCGTTTGAAATTGGCCCGTGACAAAAATCGGTTGCGGGTTTGCAAATACGCGCTCGCCCAGCGCTTGCGCCGCCGCGATGGTCTCGGGAATGCTGCTAACGTGGGAGGTGGCGAGAGAGCCTGTCAGGTCGTGCCCGAACTGCTCTGCCACTGCACTGCCGACCAACCGGTAGTGGAACTTACCATCGATCCTGTCCACGAGGGACAGGTATGGGAGAAGCACCGGGATCTCACCAGGATTGATATCGGCCCGCGCCGCCATTCCACGGCCACGGCATTTGCTGAGCCAATAATGGTAGAGATTGAGGTGATGCAATACTGGGGCTCGTATAGGCATGGGACATTCCGTTCAACACTCAGGGCTGACATTTGGGCGGTAGTAGACGTCTTTGCTTTCTAGGCATTGCTGCGATTTTGCTGTATCTGCTCAAAAGATAGCGCGGCGCCGGCGTTTGGCTTTATGCCGGATACCAAGTACCCGCGGACCACGCTTGGAAGGCGCTCGCGTCGCAATGTGGCAGTACATCAGACCCTTCGCCAAGCCGGCTTGCCGCGCTCGACCAGCTCAAGATTGATGGGAGCGATCCCAAAAATGGCGATGACCGCGGGCTCTTTT
>JBAUNL010000762.1:0-6439 GCA_049579205.1 Rhodomicrobium sp.
TTGGACCCAAGGTCTTTCATGAGCCTCGCCCAGAGCGCGCGCGCAGCCCGCATCTTGGCGACTTCCATGAAGTAGTTCATGCCAATCGCCCAGAAGAACGAAAGACGGGGCGCGAAAGCATCGATTGCAAGCCCGGCCTTCATCCCGGCGCGGACATATTCGACACCGTCGGCAAGGGTATAGGCGAGTTCGAGGTCTGCCGTCGCACCGGCCTCCTGCATGTGATAGCCGGAGATCGAAATCGAGTTGAACTTCGGCATCTTCGCGCTTGTATAGGCAAAGATGTCGGAGACGATGCGCATCGAGGGCTCGGGCGGATAAATATAGGTGTTCCGCACCATGAACTCTTTCAGAACGTCATTCTGGATCGTGCCCGAAAGCTGAGCGGGCGCGACCCCCTGCTCCTCTGCCGCCACAATGAAGAGAGCGAGCACCGGAAGGACCGCGCCATTCATGGTCATGGAGACGCTCATCTGCGAGAGCGGTATCCCGTCGAAGAGCGTGCGCATGTCGTAAATCGAGTCAATCGCCACGCCGGCCATGCCGACATCGCCGCGGACCCGCGGGTGATCGCTGTCATAGCCGCGATGCGTCGCAAGATCGAAGGCGACCGATAACCCCTTTTGTCCGGCGGCAAGATTGCGCCGGTAAAACGCATTGGAATCCTCGGCGGTCGAGAAACCCGCATATTGCCGGATGGTCCAGGGCTGCTGGACATACATTGTTGGGTAGGGCCCACGCAGGAAAGGCGACAGGCCGGGATAGGTGTTGAGGAAATCAAGACCTGCGAGGTCTTCCGGCCCATAGACCGGCTTCAGCATGATCCCCTCAGGGGTTCTGACGCTGGCGCTCTCCCCTTCGGCGGAAATCGAGGGCCGCTTCCACTCTAGCTTAGAGAAATCCGGCAGCTGAGATTCAGTCATTACACGTTTCCATTATCGTGCTTAAGCCAGCGGGGCGGCGACGCCGGCGAGGGCGAAGCCTTCTTCTTCGGCTTCCCGGACGGCGGCTTCGGACAGCTCTTCAACACGCAGAATCCGGTGCGCCTCTTCGAGCAGTCCCAGAATGTTGGCTCCTTCATGAACCAAGCGGGTTACAGCGGTTGCATCCGCAGGATCGAGATCCTTCAGGATCGATGCAGATGCCGCGAGGTAGACCGCCAGAGCACCGGCATTCCTTAGCGCAACCGCCGCTCCTTTCATATCTGCGTAGCCGCGGTCCGAAGAGCAAAGACAAGCGATCGGCGCGGGACTTTGCTTGAAGTCCGATACAAGCGCTTCCACGCTTTTGAACCCCTCCTCAGGGATGAGCGTCTCAAGCCCGCCCGCGGCGAAAACACCCTGTACCCAGCTTGCCCGGACGCTGTAGTCCTCGGGATCGCCTAAGATTGCCAGAAAGAGAGGAGGCCGCGAGCCAATGTGGGCGCAAGCCGTATCCGCGCGGCGGCGGAGCTGTTCGAAACCTTCCGCATCCCGTTTCATTGCCGGGAGTGCCGACCCTGCCAGTTCCATAACCCTCCGCGAAGCCATTCGCAAATCTTTGAGGGCGGCACCGCGCCGGGCGGCTTCGATCAAAGCGGCGAACCGCTCCCCTTTCCCAGACGGGGGCAATGCCAATTGCGAGGCAAAAGCTGCCCGGTCTTCCACTACTGAATGCACCCCGCTGGTGGCTGGCGGTTGATCGGACAGATTTGGGAATACAGAAACGCCGGTGATCCTATCGCGGCGGAAGGCAACGGCGCGTTCGCGTTTGCTGAGCTTTGGTAGCAGCTGTTCGTAAACCCATCCGCTTTGAATTACGGCTGCGAGCCCGCCCTTGCCTTCCACTTCGCGGAAAAGATCCCAGGAGGCAGCGGCCAGTTCATTCGTCAGAGCGTCAATATAGGCCGAACCCGCGCCAGCGTCGGCGACCGCCGTGAGAAAGCTTTCATGCTGCAGAATGAGGCTAGTATTTCGGGCAAGCCTTAATCCAAAGGGTGTGGCTTCTTCCGCGGCACTGTCGAAGGGTAATAGATCAATAGCGCTTGCTCCGCCGATCGCCGCGCCGAATGCCGCCGCGGTCCCACGCAATATGTTTGAATGCGGATCGTAAGCCGTCAAAATGCGCCGCGACATTTTGGCATGCAGGAGCATCCCGGCTTTCGGTCTCGTAGCGGCCGCCTCAAGCGCGCGGGCCCAAAGCAGGCGCATGGCGCGGAACTTGGCAATCGTTAAAAAGATGTCCGCGGACGTGGTAAGCGAGAACCCTATCGTGCCCGCACTTTCGGGATGGGGCATGCCCGCAGCCGCGAGAGCGCGCCAATAGCTCACCCCCGCCGCCAGCGTAAAGGCGAGCTCCTGCACTGCCGATCCCCCGGCGCCGTCCCACACATGGCCGCTTGCTAGAAAGGTCACGAAATTAGGAAAATGCTCCTGGATATGGAAAGCCGCATCTACGTAGTCATGGAAAGCGGATCCCTCGGCGGGTATTTCTCCCGCCAAAGCAGCGGCCGTGAGAGGGTCGAAGCCCGCCGTGCCGGCCGGCGCTAATTGAGCGGCCTCCATCGCTGAGAGCAGCAAGGCGGCATCCGCGAGAGTGGCGCCAGGAGTGAGCCAGTAGGCGGTTTCTGCCTTAAGCACCGGCTTGAGCGCTTCGCAGGTTTGGATGGAGGGGTTTGCGTCAAAGTCGATGGAGATGGCGCCAGCACCATTGCTTAATGCGTCTTCGACTTGCGCGCAGGCGTCGCCGGCTGTCTTTGCCAACAGCGGCTGCACAATAGACCACCCCCGAGAGTTGAAAACGGGCGCCCGGCCTGCCCTGGCAGTGTATAGCGGCTCAAGATCGATCCCCTCCGGCAGCCTTGTTCTGAGCGTGTCAAAGGGTTGCCCGCGGAGCGCGTTGGCTGCGAGAGCGCGCCACTCCGCTTCGGTAGCATCCGGGAAATGACCGGCGAGCGAGAAATCGTCCATGGCGCCTATGATAGTTTAAGCGGGTGCCTTGCGTCCATTGCGGCTTCGCTTTGAGGCGTTTTTCCAGTTAGCAAGGCTTGGTCCTGGTGAGATCCGAGGCTATTCATCCTAGAAGGTTCAGCCGAACCTGATCACAGCAGCAAAAACAGATGACCATAATGCACGCGGCGCTGCCTTTCAGAGCTCCTGTGTCTCGCTGCCGTTAGGGCAGGAGCGCGGCCCTGCAGCTTTTGAACCGCCGGTGCCACGAGGCAATTAGCACGTGCAACTGCCTCAACGGCTAACCGCGAAGCGGCTCGTTTCGGCAAAACCCCCGTGCAGAGCATGTCCGCCGACACATCTAGGAGCATGTCCGCCGACAAGTCGGGAACCGCTGTCAAGCCCGCAATCCCGCTATGCCTGGTAATATTCCCGGTACCATTGAACGAAGCGAGCGATCCCGATCGCAACCGGTGTCCGGGGGCGGTAGTTTATCGCGGCGGCGAGTTCGCTGATATCTGCAAAAGTATCGGGGACATCTCCCCTCTGCAGTGGCAGGAATTCTTTCTTGGCCGTGCGCCCGAGTTCACGCTCAAGCGCTTCGATGTAGACGCCAAGCTTTACCGGAGAATTGTTCCCCAAGTTGTAAATCCGGAATGGAGCGCTAGAGGTGGCCGGATCAGGTTTGTCGGAATTCCAAGCGGGGTCCGGCTCAGCTATTTTGCTGCTGATGCGGATCACGCCCTCGGCAATGTCATCGATGTAAGTAAAATCGCGTGTATGATTTCCGCAATTGAAGACGTTTATCGGCTTTCCTTCCAGGATGTTCTTCGTGAACATGAAGAGTGCCATATCAGGCCGCCCCCATGGGCCATAGACCGTGAAGAATCGTAAGCCTGTTGTGGGCAGGCCGAACATATGGCTATAGGCATGCGCCATAAGTTCATTCGCGCGTTTTGTCGCTGCATAGAACTGGAGGGGATGGTTCACGCTATGGTGCTCGGAAAATGGCAACGTTGTGTTGGCGCCGTAGACGCTAGACGTCGATGCGTAGACCAGGTGCGGCGTCCTCGCATGGCGGCAGGCCTCCAGGACGTTTGTGAATGCAACGAGATTGGACTGCACGTAGTCGCGCGGATGATCGATGCTGTGGCGCACGCCAGCTTGCGCGGCTAGATGAATGACGCGATCGAAGGAGTGCGTGGAAAAACAGTCTTCGACGAAGCCGCGATCCGCGAGATTTGCCCGGAAAAAGGTAAAACTGGAATTTGCCTCACGGGCAGTCCGCGCCAGGCGTTCCAGCCGCGCTTCCTTGAGCGACGGATCATAATAGGAATTGACGCAGTCAAACCCCACCACCTCGTCACCGCGCTCAAATAGCAGCTTAGCAACGTGAAAGCCAATAAATCCTGCGCTGCCGGTAACGAGTACCTTCATCTAAAGCCCCCCGTCGCTCACCTCTTTCGGGAAGAGCCCTTTACATCGAAAAGAACGGCGCCCTTGCCTTCCCAGCGCCCTTATAGCCTGAGCGCCCATCTCTTTGTAAAAATTATGGGCTACTGCGACAACCATACCATCATAGCTGGGTCAGGTCTTCGCGCGGCACGCCTGCATTTCGCGCACAACGCGAGAGCCGAAGCCGTGGACAACGGAGAACTTGGGCTTGTGAGCCAAACTCGGAAGGCTTTGTCATCGCGCGTGTAGATCTCGCCCTTAACCTCGACCGGACCCGCCCTTCCGCCGCTCTCAGTCTCGCGACGCGTGCCTATGTACTGAACAATGGCCACGTTGTCTTTGAGGGTTTGCCCGAAAACTCTTGGGCCCGTCAGATTTGAGCCGCTACCTTGATGTGTGAAGTAACCTTCCTTTGTCTCGAAGCTATTTGGATTGAGCAAGGCGCTCACTCGCGTAATCAAGAATGGCGTCAACAGTGATCTGATAGCCCGTGCATTCCAGGCGAGCGAGCACCGCCGCAGCCCTACGATAAGGCACCCCGCAAAGGGAACCGCACAGGCAAATCTGCCGCTCAGCACGTGCCGTGGAAAGAGTGTTCGGCAATGGAGGAACGTCTTCGTTTCGTGGACCGCCTTCTCGATGGGGAAGGCATGAGCGAGCTGTGCCGGGAGTTCGGCATCTCCCGCAAGACTGGCTATAAGCTTTTCAATCGCTAAAGGATGAGGGCTTGGAGGCGGATCGGTTGCGGCGGCCGGTTCGTTACGCCAACCAGCTTCCAGATCCTATCGAGCAGCTTGGCAACGGTCAACTGTTACCCCTTGACGGTGACCGGTCAGGCCTCCCGCAAGCTCCTTCTCCCCGGGCCCTTCAATCGACAAAGGAGGGTCCGGTTCTCGAGGCCTTTCGGCGGCTGTTCCAGGAGCACGGCCTGCCCTCCGCGATCAGAAGCGGCAACGGGCTGCCCTTCGCTTCGCCGAACGGGCTTTACAATCTCTCAAGGCTCCCGGTCTTTTGGCTGCGCCTTCGCATTGTCATCGAGCGCATCAAGCCAGGCCATCCTCAACAGCATGCCCGCCATGAACGCATGCACTTAACGTTGAAGAAAGAAGCCATCCGTCCGGCCTGCCAAAACAGCCTAGCCCGACAGGTCCGCTTTGACGATTTTATGAGCGAATTCTACACCGAAAGACCGCACGAAGCGCTCGCCGTGAAGACCCCCCCCTCTTTGCGGCCCTTCCACGGCCTGCCTGACATCGAGTACCCGTTGAACGATAAAGACGTTCTTGTGACCGCCTGCGGCCGCATCTGCATGAATCGCAAGAAGATCAACATCTCAACCGTTATGGCCGGTCAAAGGCTCGGAAACAAAGAAGTCGACAAAGGTATTTGGCTCGTCTCCTTCATGCACTATGATCTCGGTTATATGGATTTGGAGCAAAGAACCCTGCAAACCATCGACAACCCGTTCGGCACGAGGTTGTCACCTATGTCTTAGGTACAAAGCGTTACCCAAAGCTTCGGTCCGGACACGGACTGCGTGGCCATACGCCTTAGCCACGCCAAAGGCGACGCCTTAGCCACGCCAAAGACGCCCGCCCGAAAATCGCGCCTCTGCTGAAAGAGGGGCGCGACCTTTGGTAGGCTGAACCTACCCCATGGTGAGCGAAAGATTCAGGCTGACCCTGCCCTATGGCGGGCGGCAGGTTCGGACGCAAGATAAAACCGCGCCTATATTCGCAGCAGAAACAAGCCGCCCGGAAAGGCATTATCATGTACTGGCCTGATGCAGGAATAACCCGCTGACTTCGAAGATACACCGTAATTTTTCCCCAAGGTTCCAGGAAAAACACTCGAAGTACCGGTGTTTTGATCCACCAGCAAGGATCAGGATCACGCGATCACCTGATGCAAAATATTCGCCGGATGCATTACTCATACCGTATCCGGTTGATTAGTTCGCCTCGTTTGGCTTTGGCCACCAATGGAAGAGCGTGCTAGCCCGGATCGCATCGCGCTGCTCGATCAGGGCGACGCAGCGCTGGCTGACAACCCTTTCG
>JBAUNL010000763.1:0-2409 GCA_049579205.1 Rhodomicrobium sp.
ATTCGTTTCGTGCTGCTGGGTGCGAAAACGGATGCTACCTTCTAGGCTTTCTGATGCCCAGCTTGCACCAGGCCGCATGGAGGAACCGTTGATGCGGGTCAAAGACGATAAAGCTGGCCTAACCTAAGAGATGAGCCGATCAGTCCGTGCCAATTTTCATAACGATGGCAAGTGCGCTTGAACATGGTCACACGCCCGAAGCGGTCCGGCAGCGTCTGGAACGGGGAGCCCGTATCAACTATTTGCGTGATTGGATCTATGGCGCAATCGATGGCGGGGTCACGACCTTTGCAATCGTGGCCGGAGTCGTTGGCGCGAACCTCCCCTCAGCGGTCGTGCTGCTACTCGGCTTTGCAAATCTTGTTGCCGACGGATTTGCCATGGCCGCCAGCAACTACAGCGGAACAAAGGTGGAGCGAGACGAATACAAGCGCGTATTGGACATCGAGCAACGGCATATCGCTTTGGTGCCGGAAGGCGAACGCGAAGAAATCCGCCAAATATTCGCCGCCAAAGGCTTTGCAGGAGAAGACCTTGAGCGCATCGTCCGTTTGATCTCGCAGAATCCCGAGCTTTGGGCAAAGACGATGGCTGTTGAAGAATATGGCCTGTCCCCGGCGCCCAGATCGCCAGCGCTGGCTGCGCTCAGTACGTTTGCCGCTTTCATCCTCTGCGGGATCATCCCCCTCGTCACATTCCTTGCCGCTGGCGGTCTCGGTGCGTGCGTGGCTGCAACCGGGGCGACCTTCTTTGGCGTAGGAGCGATCAAGAGCCGCTGGTCGCCGGCGGTTTGGTGGCGGTCCGGGCTTGAAACGCTCGTCATTGGAATGGGCGCTGCCGCGCTCGCATTTGCGATTGGCTATGGGCTGCGAGTGTTTTTCCCCATAGCTCCCGGTTAATGCCGAGCTGAGCATAGGAACAGAAGCGCGGTCCTGCCTCGCCTCGGCATCGAGCACGTGCAGGCCGGAATCGTCGAGGATGAGAAGATCGGCCCGGCCGAGTTTGCGCAAGAGGCGAGCGTGCCGGGCGTCACTACGGGGAGCTCGGCAAACAATCTGGGCAAGCGGCGATAGAGAACGGACCAGTCATTCCGGCAGGCTTGATGGCCAAGCGCGCAGGCCAGCCAGCTCTTCCCCGTGCCGGTTTTGCTGCAGATCGCAAGATTATCGCGGGACTTGATCCAATCGCCTTCGCACAGCTTTTGAAAGAACGCCTTGTCGAGGCCGCGCGGGCTGGTAATCAACGTCCTCCAAGCAAGCCTGATGCCTAAGCTTTGCGTAAGCGAAGCCGCGCCGCCAGCCGCTTCTCTTTCCTGAAGGTGATTGCGCGATCAAGAAGCAAGCAAAGCCATTCGGCATGGCTGAGCGCGTTTGCCTCCTCTGATGCGCTGAGCTTCTCGAAGGCTTTCGCCATGTCCTGCAGGCCAAGTGCCCGCAACTGATCCAGGGCCGGGTGCGTCAGCAAATTTTGATCTTCTTAGTGGGGATAGCGAGGGCCGCGTATATTGGGGTGCTGGATGGGCGCCGGTCGCCATTGCTCCCTCATTCTCCACACCGTACGCAGGGTGATACGGCATGCCCGCTTCGAAGTCTGAACTGATTTCCGCCAAGAGACTTCATCACGGCGCGAACCCTCATACAGGAAGCGGCTGCTGCCGCACGCCGGACGAATGAGAAAGCCTTGAGTGAACGACTGAGGGGAACTGCTGAGAGGCCAGCAGACGAGCTCGATTTCATTGAGGGGCTGCTTGGTGGGCTGACGTAGGCGCAGCGAGGGCGACTAACAACAAACTCACAGCCGGTTGACCCACATCAAGGCTGCGAGGCCAAAAGTCTCCATCGTGAGGTGAGGTGAGGTGAGGAGTGCTTGGTGCAAGACACCGAGCCCGCCTACCGTCTGATTCGTATTGCCAAAATGCTTCCCGGGGCGTGACTCTCAAATAATAGCTGAAAGATCGGCCCTGTGTCTCTTTTCGCAGCACGTTACAGATATATCCCGCACGATCACCGAACAAGCTTCCTGGCGCAGCCGCAAGCGCTGAGCGGCCTTCCTCCGTAAAGTTGGATACTTGCGAAAGAGACGGAGAACGCCGCGACGGCTACGCATCTGCGAGGCCCGCTTCGGCAAGACGTTCCATCCCGCCTCGTTGAGCCGGGTGCTGCGGCGGCTCGGTTTGTCGCGGCAAAAGGCGAGGCCAAGCCACCCGCAAAAAAACGGCGAACGGGCAAGCTTTGCCGAAAGGAGTCCCACATCTATCCCCGCAAATGTTGAAATCCGCCCTCAGCTTCCTGAGCCAGGCGCACATCCTTGTGAGCGCCGTCAGCGGCCTTTTCTTCGGCGCTGGCGATCCTGATGCCTCCGCGCGCCTCAATGATATCAGCAACCGCATCGCCGACGAGCGAGACCTCA
>JBAUNL010000764.1:0-4073 GCA_049579205.1 Rhodomicrobium sp.
AAGCCGTTCGCAGCTCGCAAAGACGATGGGATTGGGCCTGCTCCGCCGGACGACATCGAAGAAAGGCGGACCCAAACAGGCTCGCCCGGCGGCGAAAGGACCGCGCAGATAAGGTCGCATCAGACCCTCCTTGCGCCCGGGATCGAAGCCCGCAGGGCCGAGACCCGCACTAGCAGTCAGCCGTTGTAGTGGCCTCCACACACGCCCTGAACTGTTCCATCGACAGCCCCCGCCGAGTAGGTGCGAAAGGTCCCACCCTGCCGGTTGTGCCCGACGACGGCGGCGATTGCACCTAATTATGGCAGAAGCCATCGCGGTCGTCGGTGTCGACAAAAGTTCGCCGCCACGCCACCAATGACGCTGCGGGCGATCGCATTAAGCGCGCGAGATAGGCTAGCGCATTGGCTGAAGCCGCCAAACATCCCCCAGGCTTAGGCGGTTGTAAACCGGCGGCGCGAAGCGCCTAGCCGAGCGCCCGCAGATCCTTGGATCGTCCGAAGACGCCGATCGGTGGCGAGGCGGCGGCAGATCCGTAAGCCCGTGCTCGCGTCGCATGAGTATTTCTCTGCCAGCAGTTTTGTATGGCGCGACAGCCTCGGTATCATCGCACGCCTGGCCAAAGCCGACCCCGGCAATGCGGGCTGGCAGCGCGATCTGTCGGTGAGCTATGACAAGGTGGGCGATGTGCTGGTCGCTGAGGACAATCTCGCCGAGGCGCTGCAAGCCTATCGCGACAAACTCGGCATTGCCGAGCGCCTGGCCAAAGCCGATCCCGGCAATGCGGGCTGGCAGCGCGGCAGCCACACAGGTGTATTCCACGCGATAGCCAATGGATGCCGTCACCGATCCGCCCCAGTTGTGACGATCCTCAAAAACACAACCTTGGGTTGGCAATGTTCTCTGTTAGAGATTTTTTGACAATTGCTTCTGTTATCTATCTGATCCCAGGAAGAAGTAAGTTTGCATACACCTAAACCTGCTTAGGCAAAGGCAACCCTTTCCGTACCAATGCTCCGGCCGTTTCTCATTTTAGCGCCTTCAGCATCACAGCGTCAGCGTTATGGGGATGGATTGGCATTCCTCTGGAATTACAACCAGCGTGATCGGCGCATGGTCGTCTGCATACCCTGGGTTCCTTTCTTTCTGACCGCGCTCGGCGGCCTCCTACAACTCGACCTCGATGTCGTGGTTCCTGTCACGCGGACGCCGTAGCGTCCGACAGTCCGCCGTGCTCGGCGGACCTACGAC
This sequence comes from Rhodomicrobium sp., assembly GCA_049579205.1. Lineage (GTDB taxonomy): Bacteria > Pseudomonadota > Alphaproteobacteria > Rhizobiales > Rhodomicrobiaceae > Rhodomicrobium. The sequence goes on from JBAUNL010000764.1 coordinate 1,249, forward strand.
CTCGCCCGTCCGAACGTCGAATGTGGCGCCGTGCCAGAGACAAGTCACTTCGTGCCCCAACACCTCTCCCTCAGCGAGAGGCCCGCCGCGGTGAGCGCAGGTGTTGTCGAGCGCGAAGAACTGGCCGTCAACGTTGAACAGGGCAATCTGTTTGCCCTTCACATCGACCAGTAGAGCCTGGCCGGGCTCGATCTCGTTTGTGTACGCTACTTTCGCAAAGTCAGCCATCGATCTTTGCTCTCGTGTGCTACGCCGCGGGTGCCATCGGGACCAGGTAGTGCCCCGGCCGAGACAGCCGTAGGAGAACTCGAGAAAGTGAACTTCGTAGGCGGCGCTCAGCACCTCTGCCACCGTGCCCTGCGCGATCTTGTCCTCGAGCGTAAGGATGCGGAGGGGGCCGCCGCCCGCCGTCGGCGTTCGTGATCAAGGCCCGGCGCACCGGCACCTCACAGGCTCGCTTCGTCATCATCCAGTTCGCCATCGGCTAACGTCGCTTTTTCTTTCAGCAATTGCTAGATTCGGCGCTTGACCATGAGCTTCTTGATCTCGGCGATCGCCTTGGCGGGATTGAGCCCCTTCGGGCAGGTGACGGCGCAATTCATGATCGTATGGCAGCGATAAAGCCGGAATGGGTCTTCCAGTTGATCGAGCCGCTCGCCCGTTGCCTCGTCGCGACTGTCGATGATCCACCGATAGGCTTGCAGCAGTACAGCCGGGCCGAGATAACGGTCGCCGTTCCACCAGTAGCTGGGACAGCTCGTCGTACAGCAAAAGCAGAGGATGCAGTTCTCCAGGCCCTCCAGCTTGGCCCGATCCTCCCGGCTCTGGAGATGTTCACGATCGGGTGTGGGCGTCACCGTCTTGAGCCAGGGCTCGATCAAGGCGTATTGGGCGTAGGCATGAGTGAGATCGGGCACCAGATCCTTGATGACCGCCAGGTGCGGCAGCGGATAGATCCTTACATCGCTCCTGATGTTGCCGATTGCCTGGGTGCAGGCGAGCGTGTTGGTCCCGTCGATATTCATGGCGCAGGAGCCGCAGATGCCCTCGCGGCAGGAGCGGCGGAAGGTCAGCGTCGCGTCGATCTCGTTCTTGATCTTGATAAGGCCGTCGAGCACCATCGGTCCGCACTCGGCGAGATTGATCCAGTAGCCGTCAATGTGCGGGTTCTCTCCGTCCTCGGGATTCCAGCGGTAGACCCGGAACTCCTTCCACTTGCCCTTGCTTTCGGGCCTGTTCCAGTTCTTGCCAGTCTTAATCCTGGAATTCCGGGGCAGCGTGAGCTGGACCATCGGTCTCGTTCCATGAATGGAGTTTCGCGCGGCACGAGTTTGCTAAGATGATCTCAAGTCCGTTGCGCATACCAGTCAGCGCCATGCATCGTGATACCCTGATCTCATCGCGCGCAAAGTCGTCCTCCCCGGGATGTAATTACCGGGTCATGATCGCGGGCACCTCGCAAACCGCGACTTGCACGCAGAACGCCGAATCATGCAGTCAAATCCGGGAACTCTTCACCCCGCCTTGGCATCAAGACAGGCCAGTGCGACCTCCACATCGTGGAGCCTCGATCTTTCGCCAACCTGCATGCCCTCATCGTCTGCGCGCTGCAAAGCACGTGCATCGGTCTCCCACGACCTGAGAAGGGCTCGCTTTTCCGCAGCCGTGAGATCCTTCGCGAGCACAACCTGCATCGGGTGCGCGAAGACGCTGGCGGGGTTGAGCTCTTCCTTCGGCACAGGGTGCGCTTGGGTTTCCTTTGTCGTCATTGCTCTCGCTCCTCTTGCGGCATCTCGCCAGCGACGGGACAGCCCGGCGCCGTTAGCGTCATCACATGGCTATGTTGCGGTCATCGCCGAGGGTGCGCTACAGATAGGCCCGGCCAATGCCGAATCGGTTCTGCTCAGTCGCCCTCACCCGGCTTGGGCGAAAAGTACTTGTCGAATTTGCCATTCTCGTCCCGGTAGGCGCCGGCGTCTTTCGGCGCGTCCTTCCTGGCCGTGATGTTCGGCCACTTCCCGGCATACTCGCGGTTGAGTACGAGCCACTTCTCGAGAACGGGCTCGCTGTCGGCCTTGATCGCGTCGACCGGGCACTCGCACACCCCGCAGTCGATGCACTCGTCGGGGTGGATGACGAGCATGTTCTCGCCCTCGTAGAAGCAGTCGACCGGGCATACCTCGACACAATCGGTGTACTAACACTTGATGCAGCAGTCGTTGACGATATATGTCATCGTCCGTTCCGTTTGGAAGAAGGGCCGGCCTCAAAACTCATTGGGCGCGTAGCCGTTCTTGCCGCTCTCCGCAGCGTTCACCTCCAGTCGGCAATAACTTCCAATTGTTAAGGCGATGAAAGCCAAGCTAGAGATTGTTAGAGCCGTACTTAAAACTAATATATGGAAGGCGCATAACTGTTGCCGCTGAATAAATTGTTCTCCAGTTATATGGCTACTCCGTTATAGACTTACAAACGACTTCGCCAAAACAGCGATTGGTTTACGTTAACATATCTTGCCATATTCTAACGAAAGTCGAAAACGTGCACCTCTGGGAGCTTGCGTTTCGTCATGAGATCATTCATAGCGAGAGCCCCCCACCATCCGCCTGATCCGACCGCCCTCTTCAATCTTCAGCGCCGGCTTCCTTCGCGATGAGCAACACGCCATTACCTGAGAGGCAAAACCTTGCCCCCCAAGGCATTGGGAAGAGCCCCTTGAGATGGTCTGCGGCCTCTGGTTGATAGCGTCGCCATTTTGGCTGGACTACGGCGGTGCCCTTAGAATCACGCACATCGTCATAGGCGCGTTCGTCGTGATTCTCGCG